>JANNHP010000001.1:0-3326 GCA_031404455.1 Planctomycetia bacterium
CTCGTCTCGAGGTACGTCATGGCCGAGAAGAGAGCGCCCGTGCCGCACACGGCGTTCGCCAGGGTGAACCAGTCCGCGAGATGGAACTCCCGGATCATCGAGAAGGGCTTGCGCGGCCGGTCGGCGGCGGTCATCGGATGGGAACCTCCTCGCGGAATCGCCCGGGACGGCTCGCAGAGGATGCGGCAAGCGGAGTCGGCGGCAGGTGCAATTGCACGCGCCGCTTCGCCGGCCGCCGGCACGCACCGGCACCGTTCGATCCCGATTCGCTCGCCGCGATGCGGACCTCGTTAGGATGCGCGCCGCACGGCACGGACGGGACTGCGGTCTCGGTCGCGGCCGTCGGAGGGCATCGCATCATGGCAATTCGTTCTCCTCGTTCGTTCGCGCTCGTCGCCGTGGTCGGAGCCGGACTCGCCGTGCTCGTCGCGCCCGGCGGCGCCGCGGCGCCGTCCTCGGCGCTGCCGGGCGACCCGGTCTGGCTCATGAAGAACGCGTGGACGTCCACGGCGACCGCGATCAGCGGTTCGGGCCGAGTCGCCGGCTTCGGCACGACGACCGAATCGGGCAACGTTCGCAAAGCGTTCGCATCGACCGCCGCCGGCGGCGGGAGCTACCTGCCCGCATTCGGGAGCAAGACGGTCGAGGCTCTCGGCGTGAACGACGCGGGAGTCGCGGTGGGGGACGCATTCGTGGCGCCCAACGTCCGGCGGGCGTTCCGCGGCGGGTCGCTGCTCGCCGAAGTCGAGGGCCAGAACGACGCCTACGCCCAGAGCATCAACTCGGCGAACCAGACCGTGGGCGCGTACCGCGACGCGCAGAACATCTACCACGCGGTGCTCTGGGGCCCGGACGGACGGCCGAAGCCGCTCTCGACAGGTCCGCACAGTCGCGCGAACGCGATCAACGAGTCCGGCACGATCGTGGGCGACTTCAACCAGCGCGCCTGCGTCTTCGACGGCGAGGGCGGCGTCCAGATGCTCCCGGACCTCGGCGGCAGCGAGAGCTTCGCGAGGGACGTCAACGACTCGGGCACGATCGTGGGCGCCGCCCGCACGCCGGGCGGGATCTTCCACGCGGTCCTCTGGAAGGACGGCGTCCTCACGGACCTCGAGCCCGGGAGTCCGTCGCACTCGTTCCCGACCGCCGTGAACAACGCCGGCGTCGTGGTGGGCGGGTTCACCGGGGACCCGGTCATGTGGGACGCGTTCCGCCGCAGGAAGAGACTGAACTGCCTCCTGCCCGCCGGCTCGAAGTGGGTCCTCAACGTCGCGCACGACATCAACGACAGCGGCGTCGTCGTCGGCGAGGGACGGCTCATCGACGGCCGCAGTCGTCTCGCGTTCGCGTTCAAGCCCGATCCGAACGCGGTCTGCCCCGGCTCGCCGCCGTTCATCGGCGTGCAGGGCGTCGTCGAGTTCGAGAAAGTCCCGGTGACCACTCGCGGACTGCGCCTGGCGGAGAAGCGGCGTGTCGCGGTTGTCGGCGTGACCGTCGATGCAGTGCGGGCCGCCGCGCCGACCGAGGTCGTCGGATCCGCCGTCACCGATTACCAGGGCCACTTCGAGATCCCGCTCTCCGTGACGGAGTCCGTCCGGTTGCGCGTGCGTTCGGTGATGGGGAACGTCGAGGTCGAGCGCCCCGACACGGGCGATCCCTACGAGGTCCTGGGCGCCGCGTTCACTCCGGACCCGGCGGGCACCGTCACGCAGAACGTCCTCGCGACCGACGCGACGCGCGCGTCGGGACCGTTCAACATCCTCGACGTCGCGCGCCGGTGCGTCGCGTTCGTCCGGCGCTACGACTCTGCTCTTCAGCCGCCGCCCCTGGTGTTCCGCTGGTCCGAGGACCGTTCCGACGGGTCGTTCTTCGTCGACAACCCCGGCGCACAGACCGACGTCATCCACGTCAACGGGAGCCGGGCGGTCAACTCCGACGAGTTCGACGACACCGTCCTCGCGCACGAGTACGGCCACTTCCTCGCGCGCGCCTACTCGCGCGACGACACGTTCGGCGGGTTCCACGTGATCGGCCAGCGACTCGACCCGCGCGTCGCGTGGAGCGAGGGCTGGGCGACGTTCTTCGGCTGCGCCGCGATGGGCACGAGCCTCAAGATCGACTCCTACGGTTCAAACGGCAGGCGCGCGAGGACCCGCAAGGTCGAGAAGAACACCGTCCCGGGCGACACCCCCGGCATCTCGAGCGAGCACAGCGTGTCGAGCGCGCTGTGGGACCTCGCCGACCCCGTGGCGGACACCGGCGATTCGATCGCGCTCGGGTTCGGCCCGATCTGGACCGCGTTCAAAGGCGGGATGAAGGACGAGCGGTTCACGTACCTCCTCGACTTCTGCGACGTGCTCGTCCGCGACGATCCGACGCGCGGTCCGGCGATCGCCGCGGTTCTCTCTGCGCGGCGCGTCACGTACTCGCCGGGTACCACGCCCGTCAGCCCCGTGGCGTTTCCGGCCCCCGTCGCGTCCAGCGCCTCGGTGAGCGGCGTCGCGGACAGCTTCACCCTCGCGCAGGCCAACCTCAGCACGTCCTCGCGTCTCTTCGAGTTCACGCTGGCTGCGACGGGCGCCGTCTCAGTGAACCTCAACTGGACGAGCATCGACAGCGGGCCGAGCGACCTCGACCTCTTCCTCCTCGACAGGGACGGGAACGAGATCAACCGGTCCGCCAACGGACCCGGCACGAACACGGAGGCGATCGACGTCGCCTCTCTCGCCGCGGGGTCGTACGTGATCGAGGTGAAGAGCTTCAGCGACGACAACGCCGGCGGAAAGGTCTTCAACCGCGGACGGTTCACGCTGACGGCGACGTACTGAGGACGCGCCGTCACCGCGGCAGCGCCGCCCGCCGCGTCCACTCCGCCGCGACGCGACGACCGCCCTCGGCATCGCCGGTCTTCGTGCGCGCCTCGGCGAGACGAGCCCACGCCGCGGGGGCGTCGGGGCGCAGCGCGAGCACGGCCATGAAGCCCTCGATCGCGCCGTCCCACGACGGCTCGGGCTGACGGGGCGACCATCGTCCGAGTTCGCACGCGCCGAAGACGATCGTCGGTGCCAAGCTCATCGCGGTGCGGGCGACCTCGACGGCGCGTTCGGCGTCGCCCAGGGTGCCGAGTCGCTCGGCGAGCAGGACGAGGCCCACGGGCGAGCGCTTGCGGACGTCGTCGGCGTCGGCCAACGCGATGAGCGCCTCGAGGTTCGACGCGCGGACCTTGCGGCGGAACTCGTCCGGGTCGGCGCGGACGAGGACGGCGTCGATCTTCGAACGGACGTCCGCGGCCACGTCCTTCGCGCCGCGCCAGACGTCGAGCGCCA
>JANNHP010000002.1:0-7312 GCA_031404455.1 Planctomycetia bacterium
GCAGCTTCCCCGGACCGTAGGTTCCGCGTAGCCTCCGCCCCGCCATGTCCCACGCCATCCACGATTTCACCGCGAAGCTGCGCCAGCCGGCCGTCTGGCCCGGCGTCCTCGACTACGTGAAGTGGCGCCGCAGCGTCGAGGCGGCGCGCGCGGAGGGACGTCCCGCGCCGGAAGCGCCGCCGATCGCGCCTGTGTCGATCAACCTCGACCTCACGACCGCGTGCAACTACCGCTGCGACCACTGCATCGACTGGGACATCCTCAACACGCCGAACAAGTACGAGGAAGTGAAGCTCCGCAGTTCGCTGGTCGAGATGACGAAGCGCGGTCTGAAGAGCGTCATCCTCATCGGCGGCGGCGAGCCGACCGTGTACCCGGGCTTCTCGGGCATGGTCCGCTTCCTGAAGGAACTCGGACTCCAGGTCGCCGTCGTCTCGAACGGCTCCGGCAACCGGAAGATCCTCGAGATCGCCGACTGCCTCGACGAGCGCGACTGGGTGCGCCTCTCGCTCGACTCGGGCACGAACGACACGTTCGTGAAGATGCACAAGCCAATGGACAAGCAGATCTCGCTCGAGTCGATCTGCGAGTGGGTGCCGAAGGTGAAGGATAGGAACCCGCGCTTCAAGTACGGCTTCAGCTTCATCATCGTGTGGAAGGGCGCCGAGCGGCACGGCGAGGAGGGCGACGTGAAGATCGTGGAGAACATCCACGAGATCGTCTCCGCCACGCGCCTCGCGCGGGACTACCAGTTCGACTACATCTCGCTGAAGCCCTTCCTCGTGCGCAGCGACACCGGTTCCGAGGTGATGGACCCCGAGAAGTCGGAGGCGCACCTCGCGACCGTGATCCAGCGCATCCGCGGACTCGTCGACGAGGCGAAGACGTACGGGACCGACACGTTCAAGGTGCTCGAGTCGACGAACCTCCGCATGCTCGAGAAGGGCAACTGGCGCGACTTCACGAACCAGCCGAGGACCTGCCACATGCAGGCGTTCCGGCAGGTGCTCACTCCGACGGGCCTCTACAACTGCCCCGCGTATCGTGGAGTCGAGCGCGCGAAGATCTCCGACAAGAACGCCTACGAGCACGTCGCCGCCGCCGACGGGACGAACCGCAATCTCGCCGGCATCCTCGACCGCTTCGACGCCCACTCCGAGTGCGCCGCGGTGACGTGCCTCTACAACGACGTCAACTGGTGGCTCGAGGGCCTCGTGAAGGGCAACGACGCGCTCGACGCGATCGCTGCGGGGGACGAGCGGGCGGACTACTTCCTCTGATCGCGTAGTCGTGAACCCGACCGACCTCGTCCGTACCCTCTACGCCGCCTTCGGCCGCGCCGATCTTCCCGCCGTGCTCGCGGCGCTCGCGGAGGACGTGGACTGGCGCTACTGCGGACCGGCGGCGGCGCCGTACTCCGGCACCTTCCGCGGACGCGACGGCGCGAAGCGGTTCTTCGAGACGTATCTCGCCGCGTTCGCGCTGACGTCGTTCGAGCCGCAGCGGTTCCTCGCCGACGGCGACACCGTCGTCGTCCTCGGCCGCGAGAGCGGGTCCGTCCCGACGACGGGCCGCTCGGCGACGTACGACTGGGTCCACGTGTTCTTCGTCCGCGACGGAAAGATCGCCGCGTTCCGCGAGTTCCCGGACGCGACGGCCGTGGACGCCCTCTTCCGCAAGGCCTGAGCCCGCTCAAGGCGATCCCGGGCCCGTCCGATGGGACCGGTATGAACACCAAGCTCTTGCTCGCCGTCCTCGTCGTCTCCGGCGCCGCGGGGACGCTCGTCGCGGGGGATCCGCCGCCCGCCGGCGCACGTCTCGTCGGCCTCTCCGTCGCGCTCCCCGACCCCGACGACAAGTTCGGGCGCTCGTACGTGTTCGGCCAGAACGCGGGCACGAAGCTCACGTTCCAGGTGAAGCGGCCGGGCTCGGTCCTCCTCGAGGTCGACAAGGACGCGTCGAAGCTCGTCGCCTTCACCGACGACAAGGGCACCGCACTCGGAGACCCGAAGGAGTGGCTCTGGGCGTTCCTGCACGTGGACGACGCCGACAAGTCCACGGGCACGTTCGAGGTGCAGGCGAAGAACGTGCCCGCATCCGGAGCGACCAGGATGCGGCTCTCGGCGACCGTCGCCATCCGCGTCGGGACGGATCTGCGCACGGCGGAGACGAAGGACGTGGCGTTCGTGAAGGGCACCGAGGTCATGTCGCCCGCGATGCCGTTCAAGATCGGCAAGTGCGGGAAGCCCGAGTGGGGCGACGCCGTGATGTCCGTGGACCTCGAGGCCGATCGCGACTTCGACGCGATCGAGTCGATGGAGTTCGTGGCGGCGGACGGCCACGTCATCGAGAGCAGCAACCTCGGGACGTCGGGCATGACGTTCAACGGCAAGGGCAGCTACACGCGCACGATCGGTCTCAAGGAGAAGGTGGCGGGCGCCACGATCCGCGTGCGCTGGTACTCGAAGGTCGAGACGGTTCCTTTCCGGATCGACGGCGAGTTCGGCCTCGGGCTCTAGTCCGCACGCGGAGTATCAAGTCGTCGCAGGTCGCATGTGGTTCTCGTAGGGGCGGGTTTCAAACCCGCCCTCGGCGGTAGCGTTCCCGGCGGGGTCGGGGTGGCTCGTCTGCACACGCCCGAGGGCGGGTTTGAAACCCGCCGCTACGACTGCTCGGCTACATGTCACGCCTTGATGGCCCGTACGCGCGACAATCCTCGCGCGCCGACGTCGCCCTGCGCGCCACACTCTCGCGATGGCGGAGCGTTGCGTGGCGTGCGACGGTGAGATCGGCGACGACGCCGAGCGCTGTCCGTCGTGCGGTCTCGCGTTCGGCACCGACGCGCCCGCGACGGCGATCGCCGGGCCGGCCGATCCCGCGCACGTCGGACTCTACTTCGGCAACGTCCCGTCGGCCGGGGCCGAGATCGCGGAGGAGGCGGCGCCCGTCGAACGAGAGACGCCGCCCGCGGCGCCGCGATTGCTGCCGCCCGTCGATGCGCGCAGGGTCATGCGCCGCGCGGCGTTCGTCGCGATCGGCGTCGCGGCCGTCTTCGCCGCGGTCGTCGCCTTCGTCTCGTCGCGGCGTCCGGACGACGGGTACACGCGACAGGAGATCGCGTTCGAGCGGTTCACGGACGCCGACGGACTCGACCCGCCTGAGTTGCCAGCGACGATCGACGCCGACGCGGCCATCGCGCGGATCGGCGACGCCGAGACGCGCCGTGCCGCGACGGCCGCGCACCGGCCGTTCCCGGACGAATCGCGCGCGTCGATCCACGCGTTCTTCGAGGCGTATCTCGAACGAGTGCTCGAGATCCAACCCGACAGCGCGTTCCGCCTGGGCGTCCACCCGCATCCCCGGGAGCTCGGCCCGTTCGACGACGCGGCGGACATCCGTTGGCTCCTCCTCTGCCGCGACGCGGCGCGCGTGCTGCGCGAGTGGCCGGGAGCCGCCGCGCTGCCGGTCCACGACCGCATCGACCGCGCGGCACTCCTCGACGAGGTGGAGATCCCGCTGCGGTGGCAGCGGGCGCCCGATCTCGAACGTCTCGACGCAATCGACCGGTGGTTCGATCCGTTCTCCCACCTCGCCGACATCGCCTGCTGTCCCGTGGACGACCGCATCGCCGCCGCGACGGCGCGGCTGCGAGCGTTGCCCGCGCGCCTCGTCGGGATCGTCGAGAAGCTCAATTCGCCGCCGAGGGCCCGCGTCCTCGCCACCGCCGTCAACCTCGACGCGGCGGACGAGTATCTCGGCGACTACGTGCAGGCGTGGCGTGGCGCGCCGGAGTCAGCGATGGCGGAACTGGCAGCGGCGATCGGTCCGGCGCGACAGGCCGTCACCGACTGCGCGCGGCTCCTCAGGACGGCGGTCGCGCTGCGGGCGAACGGCTCGATGGCGATCGGCCCCGCGAACACCGCGGTCCTCCTCCGGGTGCATCACCACCTGCCGTTCGACGCACGGGCGGTCTACGAGTTGACGCTCGACGAACTGCGTGCCGCTCACGACGAACTGCGCGCCGCCGGGGAACGGGGATGGCGGGACCTCCTGCCAGGTCAACGCGCGCCGGACGAGGCACAGGTCCGCGAACTGAGAGACCGATGCTCCGCATGGATCGTCCCGACTCCCGCGGACGGCGGCGTGACCGTCGCGCGGCTGCCAAGCCTCTGGGCGGTGCAGGGTGCCGCCGCGACCTACCTCGACCCGGGTGCCTTCCTCGATCCCTCGGCCGGGGTCGTTCACGTCGAGGAGGTCGTCCTTGGCGACGACTCCGAGACGCGCGACTACCACGCCCTGCTGCGCCGGCACACACTCGCGCACGAGACGTATCCGGGGCACCGGCTCCAGGCCGTCGCGAGTCGCTCGGCGTGCCGGCTGCGCCGCTTCATCGACGACCGCGTGCTCGTCGAGGGATGGGCGGTCTACGCCGAGAACCTCCTCCACGAGACCGGGGACTGCGCCGGAGCGCGGCTCGACGACTGGACGCGCGCCTGGTCGCGCACGAGCTTCGCCGCGGACACGCTGATCGGCCTCCTCGTGGCGACGGGGACGGTGTCCGAGAAGGAAGTGCTCGAACTCCTCCGTGCGACCGGCTGGGACGAGCCGACGCTCGAGAACGTCGGGCAGGCTGCGGCGACCGGACTCTACGCGCTCGGCTACTTCCCGGGCCGCGACGAGATCGTCGCCCTGCGCCGCGCCGAGGAGGAGCGACTCGGCTCGGCGTTCGACCTCCGCCGCTTCCACGCGAGACTCCTCGCCGCCGGGCCCATCTCGCCGCGCCTCATCGCCGAGGAGTGGCGCGCGGAGGACCGATAGCCCGTCCGCCTTCAGCCCCGCGTAACATCCCGCCGGTACGCACATGTCCATGAACCAGCGGATCCTCGTGGTCGAAGACGACGCCTCGCTCGGGCGCCAGATCGTCGGACATCTGGAAGGCGCGGGCTACGCGCCGACGTGGCTCACCGACGGCGACGCCGCGATGCGCGAGTCGCCGAAGCCGTACGCGCTCGTCGTCCTCGACCTCATGCTCCCGGGCGCCTACGGGCTCGACGTGCTGAAGCAGATCCGCAGTTCGGGGAGCTCGATCCCGGTCGTCGTCCTCTCCGCGCGCAACGAGACGCGCGACAAGGTCCGCGCGCTGCAACTCGGCGCCGACGACTTCGTCACGAAGCCCTTCTGGCCCGAGGAACTGCTCGCGCGGATCAAGGCGCGCCTGCGCCGTCCGGTGCTGGAGCAGGGCGGATCGATCGAGGCGGGGGATCTCTCGATCGACCTCGCCGCGCGCGCCGTCACCGTGCGCGGCGAGAGCGTGGACCTCACGAAGGTGGAGTTCGATCTGCTCGCCGCGCTCGCTCGGCGGCCCGGTGCCGCGATCGAGCGCGCGTGGCTCGTCGACCACGTGCTCGATCCCGAACGCGAGGGAACGGAACGCACGCTCGACGTCCACATGTCGCGGCTGCGCAAGAAGCTCGGCGCGAGCGCGAAGCAGGTCGCGACGGTGTGGGGCGTCGGATACCGGCTCGAGACGCGGACGGCGTCTTGACGCTGCGCGGGCGCCTGGCACTCACCGTCCTCGTCGTCGCGATGCCGATGCTCGCGGGCATCGCGTGGCTGCGCGGCGACCTCGCGCGCCGGGCGGCGGACCGCTCGCTCCGCGAGTTCGCGGTCGCGCGGATGGAGTCCGGAGGGCGCGAGCGGTGCGAGTCCGACCCCGCGTTCTTCCACGTGATCGCTCCGCCCCCGCGGCCCGGTGCCGCGGGTGACGCGCCGCCGCCGCCCGTCCCGCCCGAGGGGCCCGCGCCCGTCGTCCCTCCCGTGCCTGCGGACGGCGGCGCGTCGTTCGACGAGCCGCGCGATCCGCCGCCGGTGCCGATCACGCGGATGTGGGCGTACGCTTGCGACTTCAAGTCGCGCAACCCGCGCGCGCCGGAGATCCCGGCGGCGCTCGTCGCGGAGTTGCAGCGAGGCGCCGACGAAGCGGGCGCGGAGCACTCCCGCAACGGCCTGCGCGGACGTCAGCTCGCGGTGCGCATGCCGTGGCCGGACGGCCCGTGCGCGTTCGTCCTCGTCCGTCGCATCGACGCGGCGACGCCGGACCTCGCGGCGTTCCCGGTCTGGGCCGCGGCGGCGTTCGTCGCCGTGGTGCTCGGCGTCGTCGTGATCGCGACCGGGCCCGTCGTGCGCCGCATCCGAAAGCTCACGGCCGACGTGCGCCGGTCCGCGAAGCAGCACTACGCGAGCGAGGTCGAGGCTTCGGGCGGCGACGAGATCGCGGAACTCGCCGCGGCGTTCAACGACGCCGCCCGCGAGGTCCGCGGACAGCTCGACGCCGTCGCGAAGCGTGAGGAGGTGCTCCGCGCGTTCGTGGCGAACACGACGCACGACGTCATGACGCCGCTCACGGTTCTGCAGGGACACCTCTGCGCGATGCGGCAGCGCTTCGCCGGGAAGCCCGCGGACACCGAGCTCGTCAACGCGGCCATCGACGAGGCGCACTACCTCGGCTCCCTCGTCCACAATCTCGGCGCGGCGGCGAAGCTGGACGCCGGCCGCCAGCAGGTGCAGCTCTCGGCGGTCTCGCTCGATGAGCTCGTGCAGCGCGTCATCGAGCGCCACTGGCCCGTCGCGAGTCCGCGCGCCATCGAGATCGAGTTCGCGGTGCCGGAGACGCCGGTCTGGATCGACGCGGATCTCACGCTGCTCGAACAAGCCGTCGGCAACGTCGTCGGCAATGCGGTGCGCTACAACCGTCCCGGCGGACACGTCGCCGTCATTCTCGCGGACGCGCCGCCGACGGAGTTCTCGCTGCGCGTCGTGGACGACGGCCCTGGCGTCCCCGACGAGCAACTCGCACGGCTCACGGAGCGCGCGTTCCGCACCGACGACGCGCGGCGGCGTCATCCCGAGGGCTCGGGCCTCGGACTCGACATCGTCCGCCGTGTCGCCGAGTTCCACCGCATGCAGCTCGCGTTCCGGCGCTCCGAGCACGGAGGACTCGAGGTCGAGTTCAGGGGAGTCCGAGGGATTCCCCCGGCTTAGGAGCAGATGCGGCGGACGCCGGCCGGTTCGCCGACCGCGGCCGGGTGCCGGGGCGCGCAATTGCACCCGCCGCCGACTCCGCTTGCCGCATCCTCTTCGAGCCGTCCCGGGCGATTCCGCGAGGAGGTTTCCATCCGATGACCGCCGCCGACCGGCCGCGCAAGCCCTTCTCGATGATCCGGGAGTTCCATCTCGCGGACTGGTTCACCCTGGCGAACGCCGTGTGCGGCACGGGCGCTCTCTTCTCGGCCATGACGTACCTCGAGACGAG
>JANNHP010000003.1:0-6387 GCA_031404455.1 Planctomycetia bacterium
GCGCGGCAGAGGAGTCGCACGCGTCCCGTGTCGCCGTCCACCGAGAGTTCCTCGCCGTCGCGCAGCGAACCGCCCGTGCGGACGAGCGCCGTCCACGCGCCCGGCGCCTCGCCCGACGGTTCGAGCAGGAACACCTCGGCCTTGCCGCCCGTCGCGCGGTGCGCGAGGAGTCGCGCCGGGATCACGCGCGTGTCGTTGACGACGAGCAGATCGCCCGGGCGCAGCAGGTCCGGGAGGTCCGCGATCCCGCGGTGCGACGTCGCGCCGGTCGTGCGGTCGAGCACGAGCAGACGCGCGTCCTCGCGGCGCGCGGGCGGCGTCTGGGCGACGAGGTCGCCGGGGAGCGGGTAGTCGAAGTCGTCCGTGCGCAAGGGGCGCGATCGTATCCTCGCCCCGTGCCGATGCTCGGAGAGGACCTGAGGTGCGTGACGTTCGGCGGTCCCTCGGGGCCGGCGACCTCGGCGTTCGTGCCCGCGGGCGAGCCGGGCCCGGGCACGCCGCTCTTCCTCGTCCCGGCCCTCGGTCTCGACGGCCGCTCGTTCGCGCCGCTCGCGCCGCTCGCCGCAGACCGGCGCATCGTGTTCTGGAGCCCGCCGAACGATCTGCCGCGCACTCCGGGACTCGGCGCCTTCGCGAGGACGGCGATCGATCACGCCGACCGCGCGGGCATGCCGCAGCGCTTCGTGCTCGGCGGGTCGTCGCTCGGGGCGATGATCGCTCTCGCCGCCGCGCTCGACGCACCCGAGCGGATCGCGGGCCTCGTGCTCGTCGGCGGCGCCGCGCGCTGGCGCGACGTCGGCACCCCGATGCGGCTCGCCCGGCATCTGCACCCGTTCATCCCCCGCCGCGCGTACCACCGGGCGATGCCGTTCATCCTGGCGCCCGGCGAAGCATCGCCGGACTCGGTGCGCGCAGCACTCCGCGCGCAGATGCGGCGCCGCACGAAGGGCTACGTCGACGCCGTCGTGGCGGCGTGCGCCGGGGCGGGCGGGTTCGACCTCGCCGGGCGGCTCGGGGAGATCCGCGCCCCGACGCTCGTCGTGCACTCGCGCGGCGACCGGATCGCGCCGCTCTCCGCGATCGACCGGTTCACGGCGATCCCCGGCGTCCGCGTCGTCGTGTTCGACGGCGATTCCCACCTGCCGTATCTCAGCGAACCGGAGCGATTCCTGCCGGTGCTCGCGGAGTTCCTCGCCGAGGTCGACGCGGGAGAGCGCCGATGAGCGACGCCGCGCTCGTCGCCGACTTCGACCTCGACGGCGCCCGCCCGTCGGCCGCCGACGTGATCGACGCCGCCGTCGCGCGCGGCGCGCGGTTCCTCGCGGCGGACATCGTCGAGGGCGACGAGGAGGTTCCCGACGCGCACGTCTCAGGCCATCGCGTCTCGAGTCTCGCGCGACTCCACGCCGTGGCGCTCCGTCACCAGGTCGGCCTCTACCTCCGTCTCACCGACACGCTCGCGCTCTCCGGGCTCGCGAAGGCACTCGGCGCGGCGAAGGAGGCCTCCGCCGCGAATCTCCGCGATCGGCTCGTCGTCGTCGTGGAGGGCGAACGCGCCGGCCGCCGCCTGCGCCTCGACGCGCCGCAGTTCCCGTCGGCCTACGCCGTCGGCGCGGAGGGCCGGAAGGGATTCCTCCGGTTCCTGCCGCCGAACTTCCAGCGCGCCCGTTCCGACGCCGACGATCTCGTCGTCCCGTGGGGACGGCTCGCCGCGCGCGCGCTGACGAAGCTCAGCGCCGATCTCGCGAAGCGCGGCGCGCGCCTCTGGATCTCGGACGTCGCCGAACCGGACGTCGGGGCCGCGTCGGCCGTCGGGGCCACGGGAGTGGTGGTGCGGTGGAAGTACAACCAGCGAGGCGAGTGAGCGCGGGACGGACGGTGTCCAGCGTCCTCGGTATGTGAAGAAAGGGGGCCCTGGCCCTTTCTTCACCCCCCGAACCGCACCCGAAGCATCGCCCGCAGCACCTCGAAGCTCGCGGAGAGGCGCAGCTTCTTGCCCTGGCCCTTCGAGCGCGGGACGTAGGTGACGGGCACCTGCTCGATGCGCCAGCCGTCGCGGATCGCGCGGCAGCCCTGCTCGGCGTCCATCCCGAAGCCGGTCGAGCGCGGTTCGACCTTGCGCGCGACCTCGGTGCGCATCACGCGGTAGCCCGTCAGCACGTCGTTCAGACGGCGCAGGAAGAGCACGCTCGCGATCACGCAGAACGCCTTGTTCCCGAGGTAGCCGACGAGCGGCGTCGCGCCGCGGCCCTGCGCGAAGCGCACGCCGAAGACAACGTCGGCGCGGTCCGCGAGGATCGGCGCGAAGAGCTGCGGGAACTCGCCGGGGTCGAGTTCGAGGTCGGCGTCCTGCACGACGACGATGTCGCCCGTCACCCGCGCGAACCCGGTGCGGACGGCGGCGCCCTTGCCGCTGTTCCTCTCGTGGCGCACGACCGTCACGGGCGGCGTCCCGCTCGAGGCGAGCGACTCGAGGATCTCCGCCGACCGGTCGGTCGAACCGTCGTCCACGGCGACGATCTCGTGGACGGCGCCCGTCGCACGGATGCGACGGACGACCTCCTCGAGCGTCCGTTCCTCGTTGAAGACGGGGACGATCACCGACACGCGGGCCATGGGGGCGACGTTGTAGCGGAGCCCCGCACGCCTGCCGCCGAGAACTGGCGGCGCGCCCGGGCGCGGGCCGACACTCCCCCGCGTGGCGACGCCGAACCGACCAGGATGGGCCCTCTGGCTCCCCGTCGCCCTCGCTGCGGCGCTCGCCGGGTTCCTCGCGGCGAACATCTCGGGCGACATCCCCTTCGACAGCGACGAGGCGAACCACGCGAACCTGGCGCTCCGTCAGTTCCAGGACCTCCGCGACGGCCACCTCGTCGACTTCGTCCGCCACTCGTACCGCACCGGGCAGTTCCCGTTCCTCCACGGCTGGACGATCCTGCCCTGGTTCGCCCTCTTCGGGACGACGCTCTTTGCCGCGCGCGTCGCGCAGTGCGCGATGTTCGTCCTCGGCGTGGCGGCCACGGGCTGGGCGGCGTACCGCGCCTCCGGCGACGACCGCCGCGCGGCGGCGATCGGCGCGGGCCTCTTCGCCACGTCGCCGCTCCTCGCGACCTACTCGGGCCTCTGCATGCTGGAGACGCCGGGCGCCGCGACCACCGCGCTGACGCTCGCCGTCTTCGCCGAGGCGTGCCGCGCACGGGGCCGCCGGGCGTGGATGTGGCACGCCGCGACGGCGCTCGCCGCGCTCGCGACGTACTTCACGAAGCTGAACTTCGGCATGTGGATCGTGCCCGCGATCGGCGCGGGCTACGCGGTGAGGTGGTGGCGGACGACGACGCGGCGCGAGGCACTGCGCGACGGTCTCGTCTACTTCGGCGTGATCGTGGGCGTGCTCTGTGTCTGGTACTCGACCGCGGGACAGCGCGCCGCCTTCATGGGCTTCCTGCACAACCCGTCGCAACTGGTTTCCGTCGAGCGGGACGACCCGTCGTTCCGCGTGCCGGGGTTCCACGCCGGCAACTTCACGGCGTACTTCGGCATCGTCGCGGCGCAGTTCCACCTCCACTGGATGCTCGGGACGCTTGTCCTCGTCGCGGCGGCGTGGGGCGCGCGACGCGCGCTGCACAACCCGCCGCTCGCCGCCGCCACGGCGTGTCTCCTCTGGACGTGGATCGTCCTCTCGATGGGCTTCCGCGAGTACCCGATGGCTCGGTTCGTCGCGACGGCGCTGCCCTCGCTCTGGATCGTCGCCGCGGTCGGCGTCGCGAGCGTCCTGCGCCGCGCGACGGAGGTTCCGTGGCTGCCCGCCGCGGGCGCGGCCGCTCTGGCGCTCGGTCTCGGCGCGCAGGCCGCGCGTCAGCCGCAACTCCTCGCCGCGGAGTACGAGGTCGGCAACGACTTCGTGCCCGTGTTCGATTTCCTCGCGGACGCGATCCCCCGTCGCAGCAGCGTCCTCGCCGTCGGCTACACGGACCACACGTCGGCCCGCACGCTCGACTGGTGGCTCGGCGCGCGGCCGGGGAGCGCGTGGCGCGAGTTCAACGTCGTGGGCCTCAACTCGGAGCGCGTCTTCGAGAGCGACCGCCGCGTCGCCGACTGGATGACGTCGCCGCGCCCGTGGGGCGACGCCGCGTGGACGAGCGTCGTCCTCGAGTTCACGCCGGGCCCGCGCTATCCCGACCGCGCGATCCTCGTGCCCGCGACGGTCGAGATGTGGCGTGCCGCGATCCGGAAGTTCGACGGACGCCTCGAACGTCTCGCCGAGCGGCGGTTCGACGACCTCGACCTCACCGTGACGGTCTGGCGCGACCGGTCCCCGCCGCCGCACCTCGGGCTCGGCGGACACAAGTAGTCCGCGCCGGCTACTTCCGGAGCCAGATCTCGTACTTCCCGGCGCTCTCCGCGTGCCGGAACCGCTCCGCGAGCCACGCGTCGAGGAACCCGCTGCCCGGCGGCATCCCGGCGAACTCCGGGAACGTGCGCGGCCCCGTGCGAACGACGACGCGGATGTCGTCGCGCGCGACGTCCGCGGCGAGGCGGCGCTGGACGTCCTCGCGGGTCGTGACGCCCGGGTCGAAGTGCCAGTCGAACGGCGTCGCGGGGCGATCGGCGACGAAGTGGAGCAGGAGATCCTGGTCGTGGATGAAGTCGTGGCGGCGGCACGCGGAGAAGAACGGCCGGCCCTGCGGGACGAGCGCCTGCACGCGCTCGACGAGGCGCCGGTACGACGCGACCTCGTTCGCCGGGACGTAGAGCATCGTCGCGCCGGGGAGCGTGTCGCCCAGCGTCGCGACCGGGGCGGCGCGGCGTCCGAGCAGTTCCGCGGCCCGCGCGCCGGCCGACCGCCCGAACGGGACGAGCAGCGTCGCCGCGCAGACGAGGAACGCCGGCACCCTGAGCCCGCTCGCCCGCGGGACCGCCGTCGCGCCGAGGACGCCGACGAGGATGCCCGCCGGGATGAGATGGTGCGTGTCCGGACGCAGGCAGAGGTAGCGGAGCGCCCAGAGCGCGAGGAACCCGAGGCCCGCCACGAGCGCGCGCGACGGATCGGGCCTCGCGAGGATGCGCCCCGCGCCGAGCACGCCGCCCACGGCGGCGAGGATGGCGACCGCGCCGAACACCCACTCCTGCCGGAAGACCGCGAGCCAGCCGCCTTCGACGGAGCGGAAGGGGACCGTGGCCGCCGGGTTCGTGACGAGGCCCTCCCAGAGACGGTCCGGCGCGGCGAGGATCGCGGGGAGGAGGAGGAGCGCGAGCGTCGCCGCGGCGGCGCACCCCGTCGCCGCAGCGCGGGCCGCGCGCACCCGCCACGTCCCCTCGGTCCCGGACCAGATCACCGCCGCCGTCGCGAGCGTCGCGACGAAGCCGACGTCCTGGCGGAACCAGCCCGCGACGCCGGCGACGACCCCGGCGAGGAGCGCGCGCGGGAGGCTCGATTCGAGGACGGCGCGCCGCGCGACGAGCAGGGCGGCGAACGCGAGGGCGAGCGACGGGTACGGGTACGCGAACGCGAGGCAGGCCACGAACGCGAGGCCGCCCACGAACCGCGACCCCGAGACACGCACGGCGACGTGCCACGCGAGCCACGTCTGCGCGGCGAGCACCGCGTCGTCGACGCGCGTCGCGACGTCGAACGTCGTCCCGAACGCGCTGAACGCCGCAGCGATCAGGTAGTAGCGGCCGGGCGTGTAGAGGGTCTGGAAGTCCGCGTAGGGAGCGTCGCCGCGGAGGATGCGCTGCGCCGCGACGACGCCGATGCCCTCGTCGAAGCGGTTCGTCGGCCAGGGCAGCGGCAGCGAGTAGTAGGCCGCGGCCGCGAGGAGGACGACGAGCGACAGCGGCCCGAGGAACCTCGGCGCGGGGCGATCGTCGCCGACGGCCGCGCTCCTACTTGGATCCCGCGTCCAGGCGCTCGTCCTCGATCTCGGCGAGGACGGCGGGCGTGATGTCGCCGGTCGGGTACTTCCCGTCCATGCACGCCATGCAGAACTTCCGGTCGGTCTTGTCGTTCGGCGGCAGCACGGCGTCGACCATGTCGTCGATGGTCTGGTAGAGGAGCGAGTCGGCGCCGATCTTGATGCGGATCTGGTCGTCGGTGCGGCCGCGGGCGATGAACTCGCTGCGCGTGCTCATGTCGACGCCGTAGACGCACGGGTGTTTGAGCGGCGGGCAGGACGACGCCATGTGGACCTGCGTCGCACCCGTCTCGCGGACCATGCGGATGATCTCGTTCGCGGTGTTGCCGCGGACGATCGAGTCGTCGACGAGGAGCACGCGCTTGCCCGAGATCTCGAGCCGGACGGGCGAGAGCTTGAAGCGGATGCCGCGCTTCCTGTTCTCGTTGCCCGGCATGATGAACGTGCGCCCGATGTAGCGGTTCTTGAGCAG
>JANNHP010000004.1:0-17005 GCA_031404455.1 Planctomycetia bacterium
TGCCCGAGATGCTCCGCGAGGAGTACCACGGTTCGATCGCTGACGCGATCGAACGTAAGCATGAAGCCAAGGACAAGGAGCCGGCGACCCTGGACGGAGCGCTGTGCGTCGATCTCGCGGAACACTTCCTGAAGGGCGCGCGCGGCTCACAGGCGCTGCTCTATCTCGACGTCGCGCTCACGCACCTGGAGAGGAACTACCTGAACGACGCGGCCATCCGCCTCGCCGACCACGCGCTCGCCGGCCCAAGTCTCGTCGTGGGGCGCAAGCGCTGCGAGCTGCTGCTGCGGAAGGCGCGCCGCCTCGACATCCTCGGGCGCCGCGACGCCGAACGCGCCGCGATCGAGGAGGCGAACGTCCTCGCCGACGCGAACGGCGACTCGGCGCTGCGCGCGCGGGCGCTCGTCGAACTGGGCGGGCACTTCCGCTTCGTGTCTCGCGTCGCCGAGGCGGAGTCCTCGCTCAGGGCCGCGCTCGCCCTCGCTTGCGCCGCGGGGGACAAGTCGATGGAGGCCGTCGCCCGCGCGGGTCTGGGGGGCGTCGCCGCCTTCCTCGGCCGCTGCGCCGAGGCGCGGGAGCACCACGAGCGGTGCCTCGCGCTCGCGCGGGAGACGGGCGACCGGCGCCTAGAGGCAGCCGCCACCGGAAGCCTGGGTAATGTCTTCTGGTCCCTCGGTCGCTACGCCGAGGCGCGGGAGCTCCACGAGCAACACCTCGCGCTCGCGCGGGAGATCGGCGATCGGCGCTTGGAGGCCGCGGCCACCGCCAATCTGGGAAACATCTTCGACTCTCTCGGCCGCCACTGCGAGGCGCGGGAGCTCGCCGAGCGAAGCCTCGCGCTCGTGCGGGAGATCGGCGACCGGCGGCTCGAGGCCCTGGTCACCGGAAACCTGGGCAACGTTCTCGACGCTCTCGGCCGCCACTCCGAGGCGCGGGAGCTCCACGAGCGAAATCTCGCGCTCGCGCGGGAAACGGGCGACCGGCGCGGGGAGGCGACCGCGCTCGTCAACCTCGGTCCCACTCACATGTGCCTCGGGAACGTAGCCCTCGCGCGGCGTCGCCTCGAGGAGGCGCTCGCGCTCTGCAGGGAGATCGGCGCACGCTACCCGGAAGGCTATGCGCTGCTGAGCCTCGGCGTAGTGGCCGACGAGGAAGGCGAGGCCGCGACGGCGCTGCGATTCGCGCAGGAGTCGCTCGCGCTGCGCCGTGAGATCGGCCACGGGGATGGGATCGCGGATTCGCTCCTCGCCGTTGCGGAGCTTCGGCGCCGCGCGGGAGAGACGGAGTCGGCGCGCATCGCGCTCGATGAGTCGCTTCGGCTCTCGCAGCAGCAGGGACGAGCGGCGGCGGCGGTGCGCGCCCTGGCGATGCTCGCGTGCCTTCCGGGCGGCGACGCGAGGGCGACCGCTCTTGCGCTCGCCGCGCCGGGAGCGGACGAGGATTCGGCTGGGTTGCGGTTCCTCCTCTGGCAGGCGACCCGCGACCCCTCCCACCTCGCGGAAGCCAAGCGAAAGCTCGACTTCATCGTCGAGCACGCGCCGCCCGACTGCCGCGAGTCCATACGCGCGAACATCCGCCTCCACCGAGAGATCGCCGCCGCGGCGAGGGAAGAGGGGCTTCCCCCCGCGGCGGACTCTTCGCACGGCGGCGACGAACGTCCGGCCGGCTCAGCAACCGGGTGACACCGGACAGTCCCTACCGGAGGAGCCAGGTGAACGAAGCGCCGGTGTCCGGCGTGCCGACGATGTTGCCGTTGGCGTCCAACGCCATGGTCCCGGCGTGCGTGGAGGTGACCTTGTGCCCGTCGTCGCCGTTGCGCGGGTCCTTGGGGTAGCTGACGCTCATCGTGAACGCGTAGCTCCCGTCGGAGCTGACCCGGCCGCTGATGGACCCCGCCGCACTGCTGGGGCTGCCCCAGGAACTCGTGATGCGCCCGCCGCTCGAGATGGCGACGGGGCCCCAGCCGCTCCACGCATACGCCCCCGTGAACGGGCTCACGCTCGGCGCCGCTTCGGCCGTCGAGGAACCGACGTCGAGAACCGCCACCGCCGAGATCGCCGCCAGCGCCATGCAGCCCGCCAAAGCCAATCGAGTCATCGACCGCGTCATCTTCCACCTCGCCCACCGCGTCGCCTGATCGCCGTCCGCGCGCGGCGGCCGGGAAGTCCGGTCGGCACGCGCGCGCCTGCGACCGGGCGTGACGCACTTCGCGTCCGCGGCTGTCCGCCCGGCAGAGGGCTCTTCCGGATCCCCTCGCCGGACCGGACGCGGATTCCCGCGCTTTCGTCGCGCTGCGCGCGACGGCTACGCGCCGCGACTCGGGAGCGCCGGAACGCCGCGGTGACCGACGAGCATCCATCCACCGACGAGGGCCTCGTCCGCCGGGTGGAGAATCACGCCGGCCATGCAGCGCACTGCATGGCCGGGGTGACTCCAGAGCGCTGGTGGTCAGGGGTTGAAGATGGACTCGGCGTCGTCGACCGGATGGAAGCCTGACGACCCGAGCCGGGCTGACCAGTCGATCGTGCGAGGGCCCCAACCGAAGCTCGAGGGCAAGTCGCCGATCAGCGAGGAAGCCAGCACTGCCTCGACGATCGTGCCGTTGATGCTGAATGCGACGGGGGTGATGATCGCCTCTCCGCCGGTGAGGAGAGGTCTCCTGTCGACTGCGGTTCCGGAGAACTCGGTGCCGTCCCAGCTCACGTAGACGAGGAACTCCCGCCCTCCGTCGAAGCCCGGCGAGGCAGGGTAGCCCTTGGGAGACGTGCTGGGGTCGTCGAAGAACCACATCCACCAGATCTCCGAGACTCCCGGTCGCGGCAGGGATGGACTGGCGGGCACCGGGCCGGCCAGTTCCATGAGCAGCTTGAAGTCCCCGTCTGCCGTCCTCGTCATGCGGCCGTGCACGATGTCCTGGAATGCCGGAGCCTTGTGATCGGCGTCGCCCACAGGGTCCGAGACCGTGCTGACGACTGCACTCGGCGCCGCGTCCGCCGTCGGGGAGCCGATGTCGAGAACCGCCACCGCCGAGATCGCCGCCAGCGCCATGGAGCCCGCCAAAGCCAATCGAGTCATCGACCGCGTCATCATCCACCTCGCCCACCGCGTCGCCTGATCGCCGTCCGCGCGCGGCGGCCGGGAAGTCCGGTCGTCACGCGCGAGACGGAGACCGGGCGTGACGCACTTCGCGTCCGCGGCTGTCCGCCCGGCAGAGGGCCCTTCCGGATCCCGACCCCGGACGGGACGCGGATTCCCGGGCGTTCTTCGCGGCCCCTATCGGCGGAGCCAGGTGAACGATCCGCCGGAGTCTCCCGTGCCGACGATGTTGCCAGCGGCGTCCAACGCCATCGTCCCGGCGGACTCGTAATGCGCCCTGAACTCCCTGTCCCACGCCCTCACCTTGAACGAGTAGTTCCCGTTCTTCCTGACCCGGCCCCTGATGGTTCCATGCCCTAAGGGTCCGCCAGACTTCGGACAATTGATCCGCCCTTCGTTCGAGATCGTGATGGTCCAGGAACTCCACGCGCCCCGCGGATCGGCCCCATCGTACTTCCCCGCAAACCGACGCACGCGCGGCGCCGCTTCGGCCGTCGAGTATCCGACGTCGAACACCGCCACCGCCCCGAGCGCCGCCAGCGCCATGCGTCCCGCAAGCGTCCATCGAGTCATCGACCACGTCATCGTCCACCTCGTCCGTCTCAGACTCGCGATGGGCCGGAAGTGAACTCACCTCGCGCAGGTACGAGCAAAGTGCTCGTACCTGCGAGGGGGGGGATCAAGACCTGCCGCTCGCCCTAGGGCGCCGGTTGGTCGATCCGCCTCGTCGCGCCTGCCGGGAGAACCTGGAAAGCAACCAGCTCCAGATTCGTAGTTCCCTCGTTCCGGACGATGTGCGAGTGCCGGCCATCATCCACGAAACAGGTGCCCGCCGTGTAGACGCGCGGCGTGCCCGGATCGTCGCTGCCGTACTCGGTCGCGGTTCCCGACTTGACCGAGACGATGGAAGGGCCCGGGTGCGAGTGCCAGCCGGTGTTCCCCCCCGGTGCGATCGTGTTGAACACGACGTACACATCGGAGGAACCCTTCGTCTTGATCTCGAAGTTGTTGATGTCGCTCTTGGCGTGAAGGTGGATTCCCTCCAGCCGCGTCGGACCCGAGACAATCGTGGTGCTGATTCCCACGCCGGTCGTCGCCCAGGCGACCCCCGCCGCCGCCAGCGCCATGAATCCTGCCACTGCCATTCGAGTCATCGTTTTCGTCATCGTCCACCCCGTCCGCCGCGTCGCCTGATCGCCGCCAGCGCGCGGCGGCCGGGACGTCCGGTCGTCACGCGCGCGCCTGCGACCGGGCGTGACGCACTTCGCGTCCGCGGCTGTCCACCCGGCAGAGGGCTCTTCCGTATCCCGTCGCCGGACCGGACGCGGATTCCCGCAAATGGCTTCATCCCGCGCCCGGCGTCTGCGACTTCAGCTTCATCCCCGGCTCGAGGTCGACGCCCAGACAGTCCGCGATCCGGTTGATGTAGTTGCTGCACCCTGAGCGCAAGCCAGCCCCACTGCACCCAACGCGCCCGAGACTGGACCCCACTGGCGCCAACGCGCAGTGGCGTGGCGTAAGGCACAAGAAAGGCACAAGGCCCAAGCCGTGTCGGTCGCCCACTTGCACACACCTGCGACGCGACAGATGTCGTTCACGAGAACGCCGGCGCCTGCGCGAACATGCCGACGCCGAGCAAGCCGCGTTCTTCGCGAACGCGCGGCTCGTCCAGCGCCGAGTATCCGCACATGGCCGTGACGTCGATCTTCATCAGCAGCGTTCAGAAGGAACTCGCGGCGGAGCGCCGCGCGCTGAAGGCGTTCGTCGAGGGCGACCCGCTCCTGCGGCAGTTCTTCCGCGTGTTCCTGTTCGAGGATCTTCCTGCCGCCGACCGACGTGCCGACGACGTCTACCTGCGCGAGGTGGACCGCTGCGGGATCTACGTCGGACTCTTCGGCAACGAGTACGGTTTCGAGAACGACGACGGCGTATCGGCGACGGAGCTGGAGTTCGCGAGGGCCACGCTGAAGAGCAAGCCCCGTCTCATCTTCGTGAAGGGCGCCAACGACAAGGCCCGGCATCCGAAGATGGCGGCGCTGGTCAAGACGGCGACCGCGCAGCTCCTGCGGCGGCGCTTCGGTAGCACTCCTGAACTCACCGCGGCGCTGTACGCGAGTCTCGTGGAGCACCTCGAGCAGACCGGCGCCGTGCGGACGAGGCCCTTCGACGCGTCGGCACCGGAGAACGCCACGCTGGCCGATATCTCGGAGTCCAAGCTGCGCTGGTTCCTCGCCCGTGCGCGGGCGGCGCGGCGGTTCGTTCTCGCCGAGGACACGCCCGTCGAAACGGCGCTCCAGCACCTGAACCTGCTCGACGCCGGACGTCCGACGCACGCCGCGATCCTCCTGTTCGGCGTGTCGCCCCAACGCTTTCTGACGACGTCCGAGGTGAAGTGCCTTCACTTCCACGGCACGGAGATCGAGAAGCCGATCCCCTCGTACCAGATCTACAAGGGCACGGTCTTCGAACTCGTCGATCAGGCCGTGGACTTCGTGATGTCGAAGATCGACCGCTCCGTCGGCACGCGCTCGAAGAGCAACGCGGCGCCCGTCACGTACGAGCTTCCCACGGACGCCGTCGCCGAGGCCATCGTCAACGCGGTCTGCCACCGCGACTACGCGTCGAAGGCTTCCGTGCAGGTGATGCTCTTCGCCGACCGGCTGGAGGTCTGGAACCCCGGCGAGCTGCCGGAACCGCTGACGCCCGAACTCCTTCGCGTGCCGCATGCGTCTCTGCCGCACAACCCCCTGATCGCCGAACCGCTGTTCCTCGCCCGCTACATCGAGAAGGCCGGCACGGGAACGCTCGACATGATCCGGTTGATGGGCGCGGCCGGGCTGCCGACGCCGGAGTTCCGCCAGGACGGGCAGTTCGTGCTGACGCTTTGGCGCGACTCACTGACGGGTCGGACCCTGGACCTGCTTGGTCTCAACGACCGCCAGCGCAAGGCGGTGGCTCATGTCCGGGCCGCCGGACGGATCGGGAACAGCGAGTACCAGACCGTGACGGGCACGACGAAGAAGACGGCGTCGCGCGACCTCGAGGATCTCGTCGCGAAGGGCGTGCTGACGAGGGCGGGGACCACCGGCCGCGGCACGCACTACGTCCTGGCGCGCAAAGGGGACAGAAAGGGGACAAAGGGGACATCCGCCCGTCGCCGCACCCGGCGCGGCAAACGGGACGGAAAGGGGACAAAGGGGTCATGAGCGACGCCCACGGCGAGGCGCGTCCGCATTCGCGTGGCACGCCGCGAGGAACACATCGAGCAAAGTGGCGGCGCGAGGCGCCTCGGGCTGACCTCGGCCGCCCATCCTCCCGCGAACTTGCCTGTCTCTTGGCATCCCGTCACGCGCGCTCTCCCGAGTCGCTTCCAACGCTCGGGAACCGCACGTACGCCGGCGGTACCCGCTCCGTGAGCCAGACGCCGTTGTCGGAGCGGAAGAACGCGTGCCCGTCGCGGTGCATCGCCGCGAGCGCGCGGACGAAGTCGTTGCCCGACAGCGAGAGCAGGTCGCGCCCGCCCCACTTCGCGGCGAGCGCGGTCAGGTACGTCGAGTTCGACTGTGCGTGCCGAGACGGCGGTGATCCTTCGACCAGTCGAGGTACTTCCCGATCGCGTCCTCGACCGGGACGCGGCGGAGTCCCGGCAGGCCGAGCGCCCGCCGCTCCGACTGCTCGACGCGCTGCCGGGCGAGGAAGTCCTCGGCAGCGTCCCGCGTCAGGAAGCCGCCGCGCTGGACCCGGCGGCCGGACTCGACGAACCGGGCAAACCAGCCCTCGTACCCGGTCCCGTCCCGGCGACGGAGCTTGTAGACGCAGCCGAAGCTCGCCTTCCGGCCCTTGCGCGTCCTGGCCTGCTTCGAGCGCCGCATGCCATGACCTTCGCTCGGCGGGGAGGCTCGATCAAGTCGCGCGGAGCGAGCTGTTGCCTTGACTGCACGCTACGCTGAGCACTCGGAGTTCGAGGGCCGTCAGTACGGCTGAGGCCCCGCCTAGCAACGGGCGGTGACTGCCGAAGGGTCGACCCCGCGCGCACGGGCGGTCCTTACCTCCGACCTTCGAGGCGTTCATTCTTCTGGCCGCGGGGCGCGCACGTGCGAGACGTTGTGCGGGTCGCAAGCGCCGTAGCGGACGAAGTTCTCCCGCGCCTGAGTGAGGCTCAAGCTCCCGTTCGGACCACCCCACACGGCGTCGGCTTCGGGGTCGTCCTGGGCATCGTCCTCCCAGAAGCAGATGTCGCAGATCCCGTAGTCGCCCGGCGTGCCACGCGTTCGGTAGCAGCAGCACGGGCACCGCACCCGAAGCTCACCGGCCACGTAGAGCATGTGCCGCCGTCGCCACTCGGCCAGTCGAGCGGCCTGCTCGGGCAGTTCCGGCACGTCGTAGGACTCGACCGCGTCCAGCGCTGCTCGCGCCGCCGCGATGAGCTCGTCCGACTCGGGCGCCTGATGAAAGGCCTCAAGGACTGGCCACGGGCGCGGCACTCGCTCCGAGATCCGTCCGAGGGTGGCCAGGAACGCGGCGAACGCTGTGGACTCGCGCGCGCTCAAGACGGGTGCGATGACGTCGATGCGGTCGTGGCCGAGCTTGTTGAAGTCGGCGAACAGCCGCTCCACGGTCGGCTCCGGCCGACAGAACCAGTCCACGAACTCGCAGTGCCCTTCCTTCGCCGCCAACGTCCGCAGGCGGTCGATCTGCCAGTAGCGGTCCGCGTACAGGTCCGCCTTGGGATACAGGAGCGGGTGCTGGCGTTCGTCGTGCACGGCAGGGCTGAGGTTCGCGCGCGCGTGGCTTCGATGGGCACAAAGATAGCCATGTGGGCCTCCCCGCAGGGTCACTGGGATCGCCGTAAGTCCCGCATCTCTGGCTCCAGGTCGACCCCCAGGCAGTCCGCAACCCGGTTGATGTAGTTGCTGCACCCTGAGCGCAAGCCCGCGCAAGCCGGATCAAACGGCTCAAGCCTGGACCCCACTGGGGGCAACGCGAAGTGGTGTGGCGTAAGGCACAAGGTGGGCACAAGGTGGGCACAAGGTCAGGGCGGTGTCGGTCGCCCGGTCGCGCACCGGCATGGCGACAGATGTCGTTCACGAGAACATCGGCTCCTGCGCGAAGATGCCGACGAGGTCGATCAGGGCAAGCGGCGGCGTTGAACCTTCCCGCGCTTGCGAGAGACGACCCGCGGTGTCGTCGGGGGCGCCTCCGGCCACCGCTGCACCTCGGCCTCGGTCGTTGGGTCCACGAACACGAGTCCACCGGCGCGTCGAAGCTGCTCGCGGTTCCGCCCGGTGAGCGCCGACGCGACCTCGAGAAGCGCCTCGGGCCCCTTGCCGGGGAAGTGGTCTACGACCTCGGCTGGAAGCACCGCCTTCATCCGATGCGCAATGCTGCTGCCGAGACGCGCGCGGGTCGCGGACGGCAGCGACATCTCGATGCCCTCCGCGCGGTACTGTATCCAGACGACAAGTGGCCCGCGCGGCGAACGCGGCTTGGAACGCCGCCGCAGCAAGCCGATCACGCGCGACGACAGCTCATCGAACGCCGCCACGCGACCGGTGGGATCGTCGTCGAAGTCCAGCGTTGCGTGAAATGCGGCCGCGAGTCCTGACGTCGCGGCTCGGACCGGCGGCCGCTTCCTCTGGAGTTCGTCTCGGAGTTGCGCCAGCACGAGTCTCACGCTTGCCGCGGGCGCGTCGTCGGGACCGGCGACGTCGAGGGAGCACTTGACCGTGTTGCCTCCGGGACGGATGTCTTCCTTCTCCGCGACGCAGGTCCCGGCGGCGAACTGTGCCACGTAGACGACGTCGGGTTCTCCAGGGCGCAGCATCGGCACGGGGTCGTCGAAATGCAGGAACACGTACGAGTTGACGCCCGTGCCCTTGTCCGGCGTCTCCACCCGGTGCGCGGTGACGTACATCAGACCCGCGCCACGCGACGCGATCCCTGCCCCGTCAGCGTCGGCGAAGCAACGTCGACGTCGGTGTCGCCCGGCCGGATGCTCGCTCTCGCGATGACGATCTCGCGCAGCGCGGCCCGCTCGTCGTCGGTCAGGGCGTTGCCGACCGCGTCCAGCTCGTCGAAGAACCGGGTCTCCGCGGGGTCCTCACCGTCCGTCACGCCCGCGAACCACCGGCTTGCGCGGTGGGCGAGCAGGCGACGCTCGATCTCGAGGTAGCGCGCCAAGCCTGTCGAGTTCGAGTCGGCGGTCATGACCTGCTCCAGTCGTCGCGCGTGTCGGCGAGCGCTCGCTCGTAGTCGTTCAGAGCCATCGTCCGCTGCGGCTCGACCTGCAGGTGATGCGCTCGTCGCGTGGCGCGCACCGCCAGCGGATCACCAATCCTGTCGTCGCCGATCTCCCAGAGGGGCTCGTCTGCATTGCCGCCGTAGGCCTTGGGCAGGAGGTGAGGCAAAAGGGAGTAGGGGTCCGTTGAGACCGACATTCCCTTGCCGGGACGCACGCGATCCTGCGCATCAGGGCGGACGTCGATCCCGATGCGCACACCGAGCATCTTCGGCAGACGCCCGACCGCCGGTCGGTCGCCGTCTCCGACCTTCATCGTCCGGAAGAGCTTGGTGGGCATGGCGCGAGCGATCGTACCGCGCACCTGGCCGACCGCGCAGCGGGACCTCGAGGACCTCGTGAAGAAGGGCGTGCTGGTCGCGAGGGGCGCCGGCCGAGGATCGACCTACGAGGCGACCACGGAACGGCTCAGAAACGACTCAATCGGCTCATCGAAGCCGGGCCGCAGGAATCGACTCAAGAACGGCTCAATCGACTCACGGCGCCCGACCGCCCGCGTCCGCGAGAGAGCGCCACGCGCAAGCGTGCGCGGACACGCAAGAACACCCAGTAGCCTTCGGAACGCTCCGTCGCGAGGAGCTTCCATGACGACCTATGCCTCGAAGAGCGGAGCGATCGTCGTGGCGAGTCCGGCGCGGCGCAGTCGGTCCACGAACGTCACCTTCCGCGCGTGCTCCTCCGCAAGTCGCCGCACTCTCGCGTCGAACTCCGCGGCACGATCGACGCGAGCGCTCACGTCGCGCAGGTCGATCAGAAGCTCGACCGCCTCGTCGTACATCCCGGACTGCTTCGTCGCGATGAGCGCACCGACGCGGCGCCAGGCGGCCGGTTCCTTCTCTGCGAGTTCGTCGAGTTCGCGTTCTCGCGCGGCGGCGGCCTCGCGCGCACGGCGCACACGTTCGTCCGCAGCGCGCTCGGCCTCGCGTCGCCGCCTCTCGTCACGGTGCGCCTCCGCGGTCGAAAGCAGTTGAGAGACTCGACGCGGGGTGACGGATGTACGAACTGACTCGTCCTCCGAGCGATGCCGGCGCAGCAACTCGGCGCGGGGAAACGGCTCCTGCCCCTCCGCGATCCTGACGAGGAAATCGGTCTTCTCTGACTCCGGCATCGTCTCGATCCACCGGCGAACGTCCGGCGCACTGTCTCCAAGAGCCGGACTGCCGGCGGCGGCGACGGCGAGCAGGTCCTCGTCGATTCCGAGGAAGTCGACGAGCGCCTGCAGCGGCGCCGTGAGATCGGCAAGGCCCGGCGGAACAGGCGGCTCAAGCGTTTCGCCATCCACCGATTCGCTCTGCACCGATCGAAGCCACGCCACGTACAGCGCCCGATGGTCCCCCGCCGCGATGTCGGCCCGGAGCGGGATGAGAGACGCGAGCCGGCCGCTCCCGTCGTCCGTGCCGTCCCAGTCCGAGTCCTCTTCTTCGACGAGGAGCGCGATGATGACGTGCTCGCCCTTGGCGCGCACCGACTGACACTCCTCCCGCAAGTAGCTCTTCGCGACGTCGAGCGGGAGCAGGCGACGCGGCAGGCGCAGCATGAACTCCCGAGTGCGCCAGTTCGCCACATAGACGAACGCGTCGAAGTACTTCTCCATCCACTGCGAGACGCTGCCCTTGAAGTCGCCCCAGTGGTACTCGTTGACGAACCGCGTGGCCGTGATGGTCGCCCGCGACGAGCAAGCGCGCAGGGCCTGCATCTCGCGCTCCGTCAACGGACGGTCGATCGCCTGGAACTCGTAGTACTGGTACTCGCTCATGGTTCTCCAGCGAACTCGGCTCGCTACAACCTGCGCGCCCAGCGCCGATACGCGTCGATCCAATCGGCGCCGCTTGGCCGCGGATCGGGCAGCGGAAGATCGAGGACCGAGATCGCCTGCTTTGCCGCACCTCGCCGGCACCGGGCGACGATCACGCCGTCGTCCGTCACGTCGAGACCCACGACCGTGACGGTGACGCCGAGGACCGTCGTGTCGAACGGGAGTCGGATCTGGTCCTCCATCATGGCGTGGAAGCCCGTGCGCTGTTCCTCCTCGTCGTAGGCATCGACGGTCGCCTCCTCGATCATCGCGTCGAGGTCGGCTTCTCCGGCCTGCCGCTTCCGCTGCGTCGCCTTCTTCGTCATGGCTTCTCCTCGGGCGACTCCATCCGGCTCGCCCAATGTTGCCGCGCACGTTCGAGAAAGGTCGGCTCGTCGGCGGAACGCCACCCCGACGCGAGCCGCTCAAGCCCGGGCATGAAGGCACGCTTGCGGTGGTGCGCCGCCCGAAACTCGGCGACGAGCGACCGCCACTCCGGCTCGCGGCCGAGTTCGAGGAGGAGGTCGCGCGCAACCTCGAGGTGCGCAAGCGCTTCGCCGTAGTAGTCGGCCTTCTTCGACTCGACGATTCGCATCGCGAGGGCGATGCGGAGCTTCGCCGTCTCCGACGGATGCGGCCCCGCGAGCGCTTCGGCGGCCGGTTCCAGCACCGTGTGGCTCACGCCTTGGAGCTTGGACCGATCCGACGCCGCGACGAGGCGGGCGAGATGTCCGATCTCGTTCGTCCGCGTCAGGATCTCGATGACGCCGTGAAGATCGGTCCCTGCGAGTGCGTCGAGAGCCTTTGCGTGCCACGTGGGGCGGTCGCCGTCCGGCACGTATCGGAACACCTCCTCGTACGTGTGCATCGACGGTTGCCGTTGATATTCGTCCCAGGCGGCGTCCAGCGACTCCCTCGTGCGACCGAGGACGGCGAGGATCTCGCGGCGGAGCTTCGGGAGACCCCACGTCTCGGAGAAGGACGCCCGTCGTCGCGCGTCAGACGCCGGCGGCGGCGCGAGACCTCGGTCCACCCACGCGAGAGCGGCGGCAGGATCGCCGTTGGCGAGACAGATGCGCGCGAGCGATTCGCAGTCCTTGGAACCTGGTCCGCCGGTCTCGTCGCAGAGCGTGGCGTACGCCGCGACGGAACGACGGTGCGCGTGGATCGCCTTGAGGGTCTCCGTCTCCTTGCGCCGCTCGTAGGAGTCGGGTCCAGCCGACTCGAACGCGCTGCGCGCAGTCGCCTCCAACACGGCGAGCGCGGTCGCGTCGAGAACCTCGATGCTGCGAACCGCGAGGTCGTTGAAGAACCCGTACTCGTCCACCTCGGTCCATCGATGAACCGCGCGGACGATCTCCCCGGGGTCGGCGCCCGCCGTCTGCCGGGCGCGTATCCAGTCGAGTGCGAGCCCTCCAGCGAAATTGCCGAAGAACCCGCTGGAGTCGTCGATCTCGTCCGTTTTCGCGTGGCACGCTGCGAGGAACATTTCGAGCAACGTGGCGGCGCGAGGCGCCTCTCCCGTCGGCACGAGTCGCAGGATGTCCTCGCGGACACGATCCAGTTGATCCACGAAGTGAGACGTGGAGTCTTCGGGGATGAAGCTCCCCGGCGCGAGCGCTGACTCGATCGCCGCTTCGAGAGGGTCAGAGCCTCTCTTGGTCTTGCCTTCGACTGGACGCACGGATTGGCCCCCGACGGGCCGACACCGCGGCATTCGTCGCGCCAGATCCTACGAACGCGGGGGGACGTCTGCTGCGGGCGGTATCGAACTTGGCCGCGCGATCACGTCTTCGGGCGGCAGCGCGGTTTCGTCGCGAGCCTCCTCGAACCCGATCGCGCAGTAGCCCCGCAACCGGCGCTCCGCCATCTTCGCGAGGAGCGGCACGAGAGCGTCGACGTAGTCGTGGATGCGCACTTCGGTCTTGCCCGGCGCGCGGCGGAGCAGGCGGCCCGCGTACTGGACGACCGTGCCCTTCCACGAGACGGGCATCACGAGGAACAGCGTGTCGAGACGCGCGTCGTCGAATCCCTCGCCCACGTAGCGCCCGGTGGCGAGGACGAGCCGCTGCGCGTCGCGAGGGATCGTCGCGAGTTCGTCGAGGATCGCGCGACGTCGCTTCGTGCCGTCGCCGCCGCGCTGGACGACGACGTGCGGTGCGGCGTCGCGCAGCCGCTCGGCGAGCAGCTCGAGGTGCTCGCGCCGCTCGGTCAGGACCAAGGGTGAGCGTCCTTCGGCGAGCGCGGCTCGCACGTCCTCCACGATCCGCGCGTTGCGGACCTCGTCGCGCGCGAGCACGCCGTAGAGCGTCTGGACGGCGACGTCTCCGCCCTCCGCCACCTGAAACGCCGTCGTCTGCCGCACGAGTCGCAGCGTGAACCTTTGCGCCGCGGCCTCGTCCTTCGCGTCGAGCGCGTAGCGCACGGGACCGCACTGCATCGTGACGATCGGGTGGTGGCCGTCGCGCCTGTACGGCGTCGCGGTGAGGCCGGTGACGTAGCGTGCCCTTGCCTCGGCGAGGACGCGCTCGAATGTGACGGCCGGCAGGTGGTGGCACTCGTCGACGACGACGTGCCCGTAGCCCGCGACGCGGTCGTCGACGCCGTCGTCGCGCACGAGGCTCTGGATCATGGCGACGTCGAGAACGCCCGTCGCGCGGCTCTTCCCTCCGCCGATCCGGCCGATCGTCGCGGGATCGACGCCGAGGAAGACCCCGAGCTGCGCGATCCACTGATCGAGGAGCGGCTTGCGATGGACGAGCACCAGCGTGTTTACGCGGCGCGCCGCGACGACGTACGCGCCGACGACGGTCTTGCCCGACCCGGGCGGCGCGACGAAGACGCCGAGATCGTGACGGAGCATCGTGCGGGCGGCGGCCTGCTGCACGTCCGTCAGCTCCCCTCGGAACGTGAATTCGGTCGGGACGCCCGCTTGCCGGTCGTCCTTCACGTTCAGGGAGACGCCGTGCCCGCGGAGCAGTTCGGCGAGGTCGTCGCGGTATCCTCGCGGCAGGGCGACGTGCTGCGGGTGTTCCTCTGCGCAGGCGATCACCCGGGGCGTCAGCGCAGTCGAGAGGCGCAGATTCTGCTTCTTGTGGAACTCGGGATTCGGGAAGGCGGCGAGCCGCTTGATCTGGTTCAGGAGCGCCGAGGGGAGCCCCGCCTTCTCGACGAAGATCCGTTGTGCGAGGACGGCGTTCACCTCGCGCGGGAGCGGCCCGGAGATCTCCACGCGACGCGCTCGCCGGGACGGTGCCCGCCGCCACGGGGTCGCCGCATCCTCGTCGTCCGGCCAGCGCAGTCCGATCGCGCCGCCGTGCCGGTCGGCGTCGGACGCGAGGGCCTCGACGCGCGTGGGGTCCATCCGCGCGACGCCCGCGAGGAACGCCCACTGGTCGGTGTAGGGCTCGTAGCGCTCATCCACGAACACGGAGTTGCCGTCGCGGCGCGCCTCGTACTGGAGCGGCAGCGCGATCAGGTTCCCGAATCCGCCGCGCGGCATCGTGTCCTGATTGGGGAAGAGGCGGTCGTAGGACGCCATGCTGAGTTCGTGACGCCGCGACATCGTCTCCGTGAGGAGGAAGCACCCCATGCGCCGCGCGGTCGCCGCCGCGATTCGATCCGCGAAGAAGAACCACGCATGCGCTCCGTTTCCCGACCGCGAACGCTCGATCGCGACGGGCACGTCGAACGCACGGCACGTTTCGCGGAGCGCGGCGACGTCGTCGCGCCAGGCCTCCTTGTCGAAGTCGGCCGCGAGGAAGTGGCAGGTCTCGTCCTCGAGGAGCGCGTAGACGCCCATCACGTGGCGGCCCTGCAGGTGATCGAGGATCTCGCGGTCGCCGATCGGTATGAACGCCTGGTGCGGGCACTCGCCGCACTTGACGCGCGGCTTCTCACAGACGCGGCGGACCCACTCGTTCGAGCACGCGGGGGCGTAGCCCTTGCGCCCGGTCTTCGCGTTTTCCCAGCGGCGCGGGAAGACGTCCGTCCTTCCGCGGAAGAGACTCCGGAAGAGGGCGACCTTCTCGTTCGGCGTCGTCGGACCGGCGGAGCGCGGCGAGCACTCGCGGACCGACGTCGGCCAGCAGGATTCGAGTTCGCGCCGCAATGCGGCGATTCGTGCTGCCGCAACTCGCGCGTCGGCCTCAAGCGCCGCCAGGCGTCGCTGTTCGGCGGCGATCTGCTCGTCGAGGGCGCTCCTCCGGTCCATGTCTCCGGAATTGTGCCAGACGTCGTCGTCGCTCGCCGGAGCGCCGTGGGCTACGCCTTGGTCCCCGCGAGGAAGGACAGCTCGCCGTCGTCGACTGACTTCGACATGAAGAGCGCGCCGAGTCGGCGGGCTGCGGGATGTCCTCGTCCGACCCTTCCGAAAGGCACGTAGGGCTGCAAATTAGGCACAAGCCCTCTCCGCGGACGTCCCGAATCCGCGGTCGTAGAACGTCGTAACCTATTGTTCCCACTTCATTTCTGGCTCTAGGTCTACCCCGAGACAATCAGCGACCCGATTCACGTAGTTGAAGTACGCGATCACCTGCACCGCGTCGGTGATGGCAACGTCGTCGAAGCCGTGGCCGCGGAGGACGTCGAGGTCCGCGGCGCCGCAGGAGGGCAGATCGCGCGTCGCCTTCTCGGCGTAGGCGCAGAGGGCGAGGTCGGCGGGCGGGAGAGCGGCGGCGCGCCAGTCGCGCTTCAGCGCGTCGGCGAGCGACGTGGCGGCGGCTAGAGCGGCGTCGTCGCCGCCCCGTTCCTTCGCGACCTCCGACCGGAAGTCCTTCGCGTGGGCCTCGTATCAATAGAAGCAGTCGTTCGCGCGGGAGACGACGGTGGCCAGCATCTCGCGGCGGGCGCGGGACAGGGGAGATGGACCAAACATCACGGTCTTGTACATCCCCATCGCCGCTTCGAGCGCGGGCGGGTTCAGCGACTGGATGCGCAAGATGCCGAACACCTTGCCGGCACAACGACCTGCAGGACGAGAGCTCGATCGTCGGCAACTTCCCGATCGTGCCGGTGCTCGACGCCTATGGCACGCCGGAACAGAAGACCTACATCGAGGGCATCGTCAGCGGCAGCAAGCACCTGAGCTTCGGTCTCACCGAGCCCGGCCACGGCAGCGACGCGACCTGGCTCGAGACCACCGGGGTGCGTGCGAACGACGGGTCCGGCGACTGGATCATCAACGGCATGAAGCGCTGGAACAGCCAGGTCGCGCGCGCCCATGCCAACCTGATCTTCGCCCGCACCTCGGGCCAGCCCGGCGACGCCAGGGGCATCACCGCGTTCATCGTGCCGACGGCAACCAAGGGCCACACCGTCCTCTACAACCACTGGACGTTCAACATGCCCAGTGACCATGCCGAGACCGAGCTGAAGGACGTGCGCGTGCCCGACAGCGCCATCCTGCACAAGGAAGGCGAGGGCCTGATGGTGGCGCAGCGCTTCGTGCACGAGAACCGAATGCGCCAGGCGGCGGCCAGCGCTGGCGCGGCCCGCTACTGCATCGCCGAGGCCGCGAAGTACGCGCGCGAGCGCATCGCCTTCGGCGAGCCGCTGTCGAAGAAGCAGGCGGTGCAGTTTCCGCTGGTCGAGCTGTATGCCGAGTGCGAGATGGTCCGCAACTTCATCTTCAAGACCGCGTGGCAGATGGACCGGCAGGATCCGCTGGAGATCAGCGACATGGTCTCGATCTGCAACTACCGCGCGAACCGGCTGTGCTGCGACGCGGCCGACCGCGCGATGCAGACGCACGGCGGCATGGGCTACAGCCGCGCGATGCCGTTCGAGCACATCTACCGCCACCATCGCCGCTACCG
>JANNHP010000005.1:0-7644 GCA_031404455.1 Planctomycetia bacterium
GACATCTGTAGGCGCACATTGTCGGCTCCGTGTCCCGAAGCGCCCAGCTTCCCCTTCGATGGGAGCGGCCGTACGCGTCGGAGCAGCCTCGCTCCGTCGCGCCGCGATCTACTTCGCGTAGAGCTTCCGCTTCGGCCCGCGCCGCTCCGACACGCCGGCCTTCGCGTTCTCCTCCGCGCGGCGTTCGGCGTACGCGGTGTAGCCGCCCTCGAACCAGCGCACGCGGCCGTCGCCTTCGAAGGCGAGGATGTTCGTCGCCACGCGGTCGAGGAACCATCGGTCGTGGGACACGATCAACAGCGTGCCGGCGAAGTCGGAGAACGCGTCCTCGAGGACGCGGAGCGTCGCGAGGTCGAGGTCGTTCGTCGGCTCGTCGAGCATGATCACGTTCGCGCCGCGGCGCAGGAGCTTCGCGAGCTGCACGCGGTTGCGCTGTCCGCCGGAGAGCTCGCCGACCCGCTTCTCCTGGTCCACGCCGCGGAAGTTGAAGCGGCTGACGTAGCCGCGCGCGTGGATGGTGCGGTTGCCGAAAGGCAGCCAGTCGTTGCCGCCCGAGATCTCCTGGTACACGGTGAGCTTCGGGTCGAGGTCCTCGCGCTGCTGGTCGACGTACGTCATCTCGACCGTCTCGCCCACGCTCACGCGCCCCGAGTCCGGCTTCTCCGCGCCGGTGATCAGTTTGAAGAACGTCGTCTTGCCGATTCCGTTCGGCCCGATGATGCCGACGATCGCGCCGCGCGGGATCTCGAGCGTGAGGTCCTTCATCAGGACTCGCCCGCCGAAGCCCTTCGTCACCTTGTCGAAGTTGACGACGCGGTCGCCGAGGCGCGGACCGGGCGGGATCTCGAGGTCGATGTCGTCCTCGGCGTGCTCGTACTCGAGTGCGAGCAGTTCGTCGTAACGCTTGAGACGCGCGCGGTTCTTCACGGTCCGCGCCGACGGCGACGTGCGCACCCACTCGAGCTCCCGCTCGATGTGCTTCTCGCGCTTCCTGTTCTCGCCCTTCTCGACGTCGAGCCGCTTCTCCTTCGCCTCGAGGTAGCCCGAGTAGTTGCCCTCGTACGGGATTCCGCGGCCGCGGTCGATCTCGAGCATCCAGCCGACGACGTTGTCGAGGAAGTAGCGGTCGTGCGTGACGAGGATGACGGCGCCCGGGTAGTCGCTGAGATGCTCCTCGAGCCACGCGACGCTGTCGGCGTCGAGGTGGTTCGTCGGCTCGTCGAGGAGGAGGAGGTCGGGACGCGAGAGGAGCGCGCGAGCGAGTGCCACGCGGCGTTTCTCGCCGCCCGAGAGGGTGGTGACGTCGGCGTCGGCGGGCGGCGTGCGGAGCGCCTCCATCGCGATCTCCACGTGCAGGTCGAGGCTCCATCCGTCGCGCGCGTCGATCTCCTCCTGCACGCGCGTCAGCTCGTCGAGGAGCTTCTCCATCGCGGCGCCGTCCACGTCGCCGAGCTTCGCGTTGATCTCGTCGAAGCGCTTGAGCAGCCTCTTCGTCTCGGCGAGACCGTCTTCGATGTTGCCGCGCACGTCCTTCGCCGGGTCGAGCTTCGGTTCCTGTCCCACGTAGCCGATCGTGAGCCCCGCCTTCGGCCGCGCCTCGCCGATGAAGTCCTTGTCCTCGCCCGCGATGATCTTCAGCAGCGTCGATTTCCCCGCACCGTTGTTGCCGATGAGGCCGATCTTTGCGCCGGGCAGGAAGGCCAGCGTGATGCCCTTCAGCACGAAGAGGTCGTCGTAGAGCTTCTGGACGTTCTCGAGCGTGAAGATGTAGTTGGGGTCGGCGAACGGCATGTGCGGCTCCGGGGGTTAGGAGCGGGGGAAGAGACCCGGTCGCGGGCCGCGAGGGAAGAAACGGGTGCGGGAAGGGGGCGGATCGAGCGTCGAGGCGGCGAGAATCGGGAACCGGCCGGTCCGTCCCGCATCCAAGGCGGCACACCCAACCGACCCCAGGAGATCCTCCGATGAAGCCGCGCTCTCGACTCGCCGCCACCGCCCTGCTCCTCGTCCCGATGGCCGCGTTCGCGGCCGACGACGAGGGCCCCTCCGTCACGATCTACTCGTCCGCGGACCCCGCGGGCTTCGACCCGCAGCAGTTCATCGCGCAGCAGCGGCAGGGCTACAACCCCTTCTACGCGAACCAGGTCCCCGGCTTCGCCGTGGTGAAGGAGACGCGGGCCGCGCGGCTGATGCCCGGCGTCACGGATCTGAAGTACACCGACGTCGCGCAGTTCATCGACCCGACCACGGTCTCGATCGTGGACCTCACGGACCCGAGCACGTCGGTGATGGAGCAGAACTTCCAGTTCGACCTCGCGAGTCCGATGAAGATCCTCGACCGCTACGTGGACCGCGACATCGGGTACGTGCTCGAGAAGGACGGCGTGGTCGTCAAGCAGTGGGGAGGCAAGCTCCTCTCGTCGAACCAGGGACAGCTCGTGGTGCAGACGGGAGAAGGTCTGCGGTTTCTCAGCTACGTGGACCCCGGCATCCGCCTGCCGGCGCTGCCGGACGGCCTCATCACCAAGCCGACGCTCGTGTGGAAGCTGCGCTCCGAGACGGGCGGCGATCACAAGGTGCGCACGACCTACCAGACGCAGGGAATCACGTGGCGCGCGGACTACAACGTCGTCCTCTCGGCGGACGACCAGACCGCCGACGTCGGCGCGTGGGTCAGCCTCTTGAACCTCTGCGGCGCGACGTTCAAGGACGCGCGCCTCAAGCTCATCGCGGGCGACGTGCAGCGCATCCAGCCCGCGGGCGGACGCGGCGGCTCGCGCGGGGACTGGGCCGCGAAGTCCGCGGATCGCGACGAGTCGGGCTTCCAGGAGAAGTCCTTCTTCGAGTACCACCTCTACACGCTGCCGCGGCGCACCGACGTCCTCGACCAGACGACGCAGCAATTGACGCTCTTCCCGACCGCACGCGGCGTCAGGACCGAGAAGGTGCTCGTCTACTACGGCCTCTCCGATGCCGCGAACTGGGGCTTCTTCCCGAGTCCGCGGCAGGACCGCGACCTCGGCAACCAGTCGAACCCGAAGGTCGACGTGTACGTCCGTCTGAAGAACTCGAAGGACAACCAGATGGGCATGCCGCTGCCGAAGGGCAAGGTGCGCGTCTACAAAGAGGACGACGCCGACGGCACGCTGGAGTTCATCGGCGAGGACCTGATCGACCACACGCCGCGGGACGAGACGGTGCTCGTGAAGCTCGGCCAGGCGTTCGACGTCGTCGGCGAGCGCACGCAGACCGACTTCAAGATCGACACGTCGCGCGACTGGATGGACGACACGTACCGGATCACGCTCAAGAACCACAAGGACACGGCGGTGAAGGTGATCGTGAAGGAGAACCTGTTCCGCTGGACGAACTGGGCCGTCACCGCGCAGAGCGACCCCTTCACGAAGATCGACGCGCGCACGATCCACTTCGAGGTGGAGGTGCCCCCGAACGGCGAGAAGGTCGTCACGTACACGGTGCACTACTCATGGTGAACGCGACGCGCCCGGGGACGGTCCCAAGAACCCAACGTCCGTGTGCCCACCGGCGCGCGGCGGCTGTCGGCGTCCTCGGACTTTGGTTTTTGGGGACCGTCCCTGCCTACGCCGACGACGAGGGCCCGGCCGTCACGATCTACTCGTCGGCCGACCCCGCGGGCTTCGACCCGCAGCAGTTCATCACGCAGCAACGGCAGGGCTGGAACCCGTTCGCGGCGAACCAGGTGCCCGGCTTCGCGGTGGTGAAGGAGACGCGGGCCGCGAGGCTCGTGCCCGGCGTCACGGACCTGAAGTTCACCGACGTCGCGCAGTTCATCGATCCGACGACAGTCTCGATCGTGGACCTCACCGACGCGAGCACATCGGTGCTGGAGCAGAACTTCCAGTTCGACCTCGCCTCGCCGACGAAGATCCTCGACCGCTACGTGGACCGCGACATCGGGTACGTCGTCGAAAAGGACGGCGCCGCCCTGAAGCAGTGGACCGGGAAACTCCTCTCGTCGATCCAGGGGCAACTCGTCGTGCAGACGAGCGAAGGCCTGCGGTTCCTCAACTTCGGCGACCCCGGCATCCGACTCCCCGCGCTGCCCGAGGGGCTCATCACCAAGCCGACACTCCTCTGGAAGCTCCGCTCCGAGACGGGCGGCGAGCACAAGGTGCGCACCACGTACGAGACGAAGGGCATGACGTGGCGCGCGGACTACAACCTCGTCCTCGCGAGCGACGACAAGTCGGCCGACCTCGGCGCGTGGGTGAGCATCCTCAACCTCTGCGGAGCGACGTTCAAGGACGCGCGCCTGAAGCTCGTCGCGGGCGACGTGAACCGCGTGCAGCCCCGGTTCGACGGCGGCTACTACGGGCCCCAGGCGGAAGCCTTGGCGGCGGGAGGCGAGTCGGCGGGCTTCACGGAGAAGTCGTTCTTCGAGTACCACCTCTACACGCTGCCGCGGCGCACCGACGTCCTCGACAACTCCACGCAGCAGTTGACCCTCTTCCCGACTGCGCGCGGCGTGCCGGTCGAGCGCGTCTTCGTCTACTACGGCGTGCCCGAGGCGGCGACCTGGCAGTACGCGGCGAGCGCGAAGAACGACCGCAACCTCGGCACGCAGTCGAACCCGAAGGTGGATGTGTACCTGCGCTTCAGGAACGCGGAGGCGTCGCACCTCGGCATGCCGATGCCGCGCGGGAGAGTGCGCGTCTACAAGGAGGACGACGCCGACGGCACGCTCGAGTTCATCGGCGAGGACCTCATCGACCACACCCCGAAGGACGAGACGCTCCTCTTGAAGCTCGGCCAGGCGTTCGACGTCGTCGGCGAGCGCAAGCAGCTCGACTTCAAGATCGACGGAAACAAGCGCTGGATGCAGGAGAGCTTCGAGATCGTGCTGCGCAACCACAAGCCCGCGCCGGCGAAGGTGACCGTGAAGGAGAACCTCTACCGCTGGACGAACTGGGAGATCACGGCGCAGAGCGACCCGTTCACGAAGATCGACGCCCGCACGATCCACTTCGACGTGGAAGTCCCGCCGGACGGCGAGAAGCGCGTGACGTACACGGTGAAGTACACGTGGTGACGAAGGGATGAACGGATGCGACGCCCGGGCGATCCACGAGACGGTGCGCGCGAAGTACCGTCTCTTCGCCGCGAAGCCGGAAGGCCACTTCAGCTACCCGACGGGACGCCGCGGCGCTATCGCGCAGGGCTACGACCCCGCGTGGCTCGACGCGGCGCCGCCCGAAGTCGTCGACCGCTTCGTCGGCGTCGGCAACCCGTTCGAGGTGCGCCGGCCGGCGCCGGGCGAGCGCGTGCTCGACGTCGGCTGCGGCGCGGGACTCGACGCGTTCGTCGCCGCGGGGCTCGTCGGGCCGTCGGGGCGCGTCGTGGGCGTGGAACTCACGCAGGAGATGCTCGACACGCCGCGCGCGGCGCTCGGCACGCGCCCCATGCCGCAGTTGACGTTCGAAGACGCGGACGCCGCCGCGCTGCCCTTCGCGGACGCGAGCTTCGACGTCGTCGTCTCGAACGGCGTGCTCAACCTCGTCCCCGACAAGGACGCCGCGTTCCGCGAGATCCGCCGCGTGCTGCGTCCGGGCGGGACGCTCGCCGCCGCCGACCTCGTCCTTCTCGACGCCATCCCCGCGGCGGAGCTCGCGTCGAAGGACGCGTGGTCGAGTTGAATCGCCGGGGCGCTGCCGGGTAGGTCCTACCTGGCCAAACTGAGGGCCGCCGGATTCGGCAGCGCGGAGATCCTGCGCCCGACGGGAGTCGCGACATCGCAGTTCACGGCGGCGTTCCTCCTCCGCGCGGAGTGACGGTCCCACCGGCGGGCTCGACGCTGGGCCGGAGGTTCCGCGTCACGTCGCGTATCCTCGCGCGTCTCATCCGGCAGTCCACTCGGAGGATCTCGACATGACCGGCAAGGAACTCGCCCTGACGCTCGTCGGAGCCGCCATCGTCGGCGGGGCCGCTGGATTCGCCGCGACGCTCGCCCCGTCGCAGAAGGAACCGGCCCCGGCGCTCGCGCCCGAGGTGGCCGAGCGCCTGAGGGAGTCCGACGCCGAGCTCGCGAAGAGCCGCGCGGCGCTCGCCGAGGCGAAGAAGTCGCTCGCCGAGCTGTCGGAGCGCGTGACCGCGGCGGAGCTTCGCGCGTCGAAGCAGTCCGCCGAATCGGCCGCGCAGCCCATGAAAGTGCCCGTCGCCCGCAGCGTCAGGATGGGCGCTCATGCAGCGCCCCCGGGCGAAGCGCCCGCGGAGACCGACGTGATGTTCGGAGCGGCGCTCGAGGGCCTCGACCTCGGCGACGGCGGCCAGATCGCGATCGACCTCGGCGCCGCCCTCGAGGGCTCGTTCGGCGACGCCTCGATGCCGCCCGAGTTCACGTCGCTCCGGGCCGGGCTCGGTCTGCGCAAGCTGCCGGAGGCCGAGCGGTGGACGAAGGCGAAGGACGACCTCGGCCTCACCTGGAACCAGGTCGAGGACCTGAAGAAGGCCGTGGCCGACCGCGACGCCGCGCTGAAGGACGCGATGACGACGGAGAAGAAGACCGGCCCGAACGGCGGCACCATCACCATCCAGCGGCCCGACTCGGGGAAGCTCGCCCACGCCGAGGCGAACTATCACGACAAGCTGAACTCGACGCTCGGTGACGAGCAGAAGAAGAGCTGGCGCGACAAGGGCTACGACCACGCGTTCGGTTCGAGCCCGTTCGGCGGCGCCGGAGCGAACGTGGTGATGGCGATCGACGTGCGCAACGAGAAAGACGAGAAGCCGAAGGACGCGCCGAAGTAGTCGATGAGCGGCGCGGCGTTCCCGGCCGCCGACGGACTCCCGGACTCCGAGGGGTCCGCGGGGACGCTCTCCCCCGGCGCCGACGCCGCGTGGATCGAAGCGACGTCTCCGGCCCGCGCCGCGGACTTCGCGCTGCTCGCGCGGGCGCGTGGCGGCGACGGCGCGGCGTTCGCGTCGCTCGTCGAGCGCCACCACGTGGTGCTCGCGTCGCTCGTCCGCCAGCGCAGCGGGTTGCGCGCGCCGGTCGAGGACATCCTGCAGGAGACGTTCGCGAAAGCGCTCGCCGGGATGGGCGGTTTCCGGGGACGGTCCTCGTTCCTCACGTGGACGGCGGCCATCGCCCTCAACCTCGCGACCGACTGGTCGCGGAAGGAACGCCGGCGTGCCCGACTCGCCCCGCGCGCGGACATCGAGACCGACGCGGTCGCCTCGCCCGCCCTCGGCGACGCGGCGGAGCGTCGCGAGGAATCGGACCGTGCCCGCGCAGCGCTCGACGCGCTGCCGCAGGCGCTGCGTCTTGCGGTGACGCTACGGATCGTGGAGGACCTGACGTACGAAGAGGTCGCGACGCGGCTGGGTGCGCCCGTCCCCCGGGTGCGCACGTGGGTCAGCCGCGGACTCGATCGACTGCGCCGGAAGCTGGAGGTGCGGAATGACTGACGACGGACCGATGCTGCGTTCGCTGAGGAACGCTGCCGATCCCGCGCTCGCCCCGGGTGCCGCCGGGCGCAGCGCCGCCGGCGCGGGGGAACGCGCCGCCGCCGCGCGCGCGCACGCGGCGCCGCGGTTTCGGGTATGGCTGTAATAGGTAAGATGCCGTTTGAAACTTTGAATGGCGATGCGCGCCGTTCGCTGATCCAC
>JANNHP010000006.1:0-14003 GCA_031404455.1 Planctomycetia bacterium
GGAAAAGGGGCTGGACCTTATTGAAGTCGCCCCGACCGCTCAACCGCCTGTCCCTCGTCGAGCGCTGCGCGCCGCGCGTCGCGGCGCCCGAGGATCTCGAGGCGGTCCGCCTTGCGCAGCAGCAGCTCGCAGCGCTGCCGCCCTGCGACGAGACCCGGCTCGGCGAGCGCGCCGTCGGCGAGGCGGATGGCCGCGTCGTTCAGGTAGCCCTTCTCCAGGTGGGTCAGAGCCGCGTCGACGTAGCGCAACGCCCGCGGCCCCTGCGCGCCCTTGAGGTAGTGCTCGGCGAGATCGACGCACAGCGGGCCGTCGAGATCTTTCGGCTCCCTCGACGCCGCCCCGCTCTTCGCCTCGATCGCATCGCCGATCGCCGCGTGGTACGGCTCCCGCAGCAGCTCCGGCATACCGGCGTAGAGCGCCTCCTGCACCTGGTGATGGTCGAAGACGAAGCGCCTCCCCGCCGAGCGGACGAGTCGGTGCCGCTTCTCGATCCGCGCGAGACGCTGCATCGCCGGGATCTGACCGACGCCGAGCGCCGCCGCGACGACCAGCGGGTCGAACTCGAAGCCGCAGCACGCGGCGACGTCGAGGAGGTTCTTGTCCTCGGCGTCGAGATCCCCGACGCGCGCCTGGACGAGCTCCGCGATGGACGACGGGATCTGGATGTCGCGGATGACCTGCGTCGTCTCCCACGTGCCGTCCGGTCGCTGCCTCAGGAACTGTCCGTCGCGCAGGCCGCGCAACAGCTCGAAGACGAAGAACGGGTTGCCGTCGGACTTCAGCGCAATGAGCGCCGAGAGCTCCTCGGCGAGGCGCTCGCTCTTGAGCGCGTCGCGCAGGAGATGGACGAGCTCCTTCGGGCCGAGGCGCGGGACGGGGATCCGCGTCGTCTGGGGCCGCGCGGCGAGCTGCGCCGTCCACGCCTCGTCGAGCGACGGCCGCGCGCAGCCGACGAGGAGGATGCGGTGTCCCGGGACGGCGAGCGCCAGCGACGCGAAGAGCGCGCGTCCCTCCTCGGGCGCGAAGTGGAGGTCGTCGATGAGGACGATCGTCGTCCGCTGCGCCGCGAACGAGCGCGTCGCGTGCACGAACACCGTCTGCAGGGAGTCTTTCGTCAACGGCACGGCGTCCGCCGGCGCGACGTCGCCGCGCAAGAGCGCCGCGAATGCCGGCGCGAGCAGCGGCGTGTGCGGCAACGCTGCGCGGACCGCGGACTCGTCGTCGCCGAGGTGTTCGCGGTACGCCGACGTGAACGCGCCCGACGCCGTCGCCGCGCCGCCGGGCGGATACGAGCCGTAGAGGAAGTTCACGTCCTCGCCCGACTGCGCGAGCTGACCGACGAACTCGTCGACGAGACGCGACTTGCCGATCCCCGCCTCGCCCTCGATGAGGACGACGCGCCCGTCGCCCGCCTTCGCCGCATCGAAGAGTGCGCGGAGACGGGCGAGCTCCGCGTCCCGCCCGTAGAGGGCCGTCTCGCGCGGGATGCGGATCCGCCGCAGCGGACGGTGCGTCGTCGCGCGGATCGACTGCGACCGCTCGCGCCACCACGCCGAGTCCTCGCCCTCCTCGAGGATCCGCACGAGCTCCGCGGCGCTCGCGATCCGCTTCTCGCGGTCCTTCTCGACGAGACGCGCCAGCAGGTCCTCGAAGAACGGCGAGAGCTGCGGGTTGACCTCGCCCGCGGGTCGCGGCGTCTCCGTGAGCTGGCGCTTGAGGACGACGTGGAACTCGTCGCCGGCGAACGGGTGCGCGCCGGTTGCGAGCTCGTAGAGCGTCAGACCGACCGCGTAGAGGTCCGCCCGACCGTCGACTGCGTCGACGCCCTCCGCGCTCCGGGCTGCGCCCTCGCGGCTACGGGGGGCAGGCCCGCCGAACTGTTCAGGAGCCGCATACCGCACCGACCCGACGAACGCGCCGGTCTGCGACACGCGCAGCGACTCGTCCACGAGCCGCGCGACGCCTAGGTCCATCACCTTCACGACGTGCTCGGGCGTCAGGATCACGTTCTCGGGCTTGACGTCGCGGTGCACGGCGCCGGCCGCATGGATGGCGACGAGCGCCTTCGCGACCTCGCGGCCGATGTGCCGGCACAGTTCCTCGGGAACGCGGCCGAGGTCGTCGACGAGCGCGCGCAGCGTCCGTCCCTCGACGTACTCCATGACGACGAGGTGCAGACGCTCTGCGCCGTCGGCGGCCTGCAGCGCGTCGAGGGTGCGCACGACGTTGTCGTGGCGGACGCGCCGGCCGATCTCGGCCTCCCGGAGGAAGCGCTGGACGGAGTCGCGGCGCACGAGCAGGTGCGGATGGCGGATCTTCACCGCGACTCGTTTGTTCGGAGTACCGGCTTCAGCCGGGTCGTTCTCCGGACGGTCGACCTCGGCGAGATACACGGTCCCCATCCCGCCCGTGCCGAGCTCCGCGACGAGACGGTACGACCCGATCGTCCGTCCCACCCGCGACGGCGCGGCCGGCGCGGGCGGAAACACCTCGTCGAGGCTTCGCCACGCGGCGAACGCCTGACGCAGCGGAACCGCAAGGTCCGGGTGCGCGCGAACGACCTCGTCGGTGTCAACCGCCTCGCCGCGCTCGCGCCGCTCGCGGCACGCGGCGGCGATGTCGGCGGCGCGCTCCTCGTCGGTCACACGCCGTCCTTCCGTTCGTCGTGAATGCGTCCGCCGAGCCGCACGAGCGCGCGTCCGTAGAGCTTCCGCACCGCGTCGGCCGACCGTCCCATCCGCTCGCCCGCTTCGACCAGGGTCAGACCCTCCTGATGGATCCATCGCAGAACGGTGGCCTGATCGGACGGCAGATCGTCGATCGCCGCGGAGAGCGCCGCCGAGCGCTCGACCGACACGACCTCGGCGCTGGGCGAGGGCTGTCCCGCGTCGGCGACGGGCGCGTCGGTGACCAGGCGCTGCTCGCGCCGCGCGTCGCGCTTTCCGACGCCGGCGTGGCGGCGGATCTCGTCGAGGAGCTTGTGCTCGAGGATGCGCTGGAGCCACTTGACGAAGGAGCGGTCGCCGCGGTTCTCGAAGCCCGACAGCGACAGATACGCCGCGAGCCACGCCTCCTGGACGACGTCGCTCTCGCCGACCTTGGCGCGCAGCGCCGCGGGGAGCCGACGCCGGACGCTCGCGCGCATCGTCGCCGCGTGGCGGTCGAAGAGGACGGCAGCGGCCGCGGCGTCGCCGGCGAGCACGCGGCGGACGATCTCCTCGTCGGAGGTCGAGTCGAACGGCTCCGGCCTCGTCGTCACTCGCGGTTCCCTCCGTGCCGGAACGGAGAGTACCGAGCGCCGCGACACCGGGGAATGGGCGTCCGGTCCGCGCCGCTCCGCCCGATTACGGATTCGAGGGCTCTCCGCGACGGGCGGAGGCCCGGTCCGCGCGACGCCGCCGGGAGGTCCGGGGGCGGCGGCGCGGTCGCGGTCTGGGAACCACACGAGGTGGACGATGATGCGGTCGATGACTCGAATGGCTGTGGCGGGATGCATGGCGCTGGCGGCGCTCTCGGCGGTGGCGGTGCTCGACGTCGGCTCCTCGACGGCCGAGGCGGCGCCGAGCGTCAGTCCGTTCGCGGGGAGCTGGTCCGGGACGTGGTCCGACATCGGGTTCGACGCGGACGGCACCTGGGACTTGACGATCTCGAACGCGGGCCAGATCAAGGGCACGGTCTACTACATCCAGCGGGACATCTACGGCGCGTTCGTGGGCCACGTCGGCGCGGACGGGAAACTCAACTTCGTCGGCTTCGCGCCCGCCGCCGAGCCCGACGACAAGTTCAACGGCGTTTCCTGGCAGGGCACGGCCGTGATCGACGGCGACGGCAGGCTTCTCGTCTCGGTCGACCGCACGAGCAGCGACATCTCGCTCGTCGCAGTCCTCGAGCGGAACTAGGCGATGGCGGAAGTCCAGGTGATGCGCTTCGAGTAACTTGCAGAGCCCCGTTCGTCTCCGCCGTCGTCTTCGGCTCGTTCCGCAGGAGGTGACCCGTGAGGTCGTTGCTGCGCTCGTGTGCGGTCCTCGTCGTCGGTGCGTCGGTCTTCGCGGGAGGCGACCTCGCCCGCGACGCGCTGGCCATCGACGGCGCAACCCAGAATCCCGACAACGGGCATTGGTACGCCGTCGTGACGCAGTTGCCGGTCCAGACGTGGCCGGACTGCAAGACCGCCGCCGAGGCGCAGGGCGGATACCTGGCCACCGTCACGTCGAGCGCGGAGCACCTATGGATCCTCCAGAACCTCTCGCTCGCGACCCAGTCGTCGTACTGGCTCGGCGCGACGGACGCGGCGTCCGAAGGCACATGGGTGTGGATCACCGGGGAGGCCTGGACGATCTCGAACTGGGATTCCGGCGAACCCAACAACTGTTGCGGCGGAGAGCACTGGCTCCAGATGAGTGGCAGCGGACCGTGGAACGACAACAACGCGCTCTTCACGCAGTCCGGCCAGGGCGGCTACATCCTCGAATGGAACACCGATCCCGCCGTGCCCGTCATCGTCGAGCCGCCTTCGGCGCCGATGCAGCTCTTCGCCTCCTACTCCGAGACCTCCGGCGTGACGCTCACGTGGAACGACACCAGCAGCAACGAGGACGGCTTCCGCATCGAGCGCAGGCCTGCCGGCTACACCTTCTCGCACCGCTACTCGACGGGGGCGAGCACGACGTCCTACGTCGACCAGGCGCTCTTCCCATCGACGACCTACACGTATCGTGTTCGCGCCTTCAACTCGGGCGGCGACTCCGCGTGGACGAACGAGGCGTCGGTCACCACCGTGGCCGGGCAGGCGGTCCCCTCGCCACCGAAGGCGCCGAGCTACCTCACCGCCGCGCCGGATTCCGCCGCGATCGAACTCGTGTGGACCGACAACAGCGCGGACGAGACGTTCTTCGACCTCGAGCGCGCGGCGGGCGGCGCGGCGTTCCAGACGGCCGTGCGCGTGACGTCCGACGTCGTCGACTTCGCCGACGAGCCGGTGTACCCGGGCTGGCCCTACACCTACCGCGTGCGTGCGCTGGCGCTTCAGGGCCCCTCGCCGTGGTCGAACACGGCCGCAGCAACCACCGTGGCGACGCTCGACGTGACGGTCGTCGCGGGCACGCTCGCGGACTCGAAGTCGAGCAGACGCGACAAGCTCAAGCTGTCGGCCACGTACTCGTTCCCGCCGCCGAACGCCGACAGGGCGCTCGATCTCCTCGCCCACGGACTCGAGCTGCAACTCGGCTCGGCGAACGCCCCGGTGCCCGTGTCGATCGCCGCGGGCGATGCGACGTGGAAGGTGCGCAAGGGCAAGGCCACGTGGAAGAGCCCGAAGGGCGCGTCGCCGAAGGTCACCGTCGTCGTCGACACGGTTCGCCGCGTCCTCACCGCGTCGGTCTCCGCCGCCGACTTCTCCTCCGCGCCGACGGCGCTCGTGGGCGTGCTCCTCGGCTGCGGCCCCGACGGCGGCGTTCACTCCGCTGCGTGGACAAAGAGCAGGACCGGCTTCAGCTTCCCCTGATCTCCCACGGATCAAGACCGGCGACGAGGAGATCGCGCATCCCGCCTTCCGCGCCCTGGGTCTGACCTCAAACTGCTCCTTCGCCGGCGACGCCGCGTCCGGTCCGCACCGCTCCGCCCGATTAGGTACTCGAGGGCTCTCCGCGACGGGCGGACGCCCCGGGTCCGCGCGGCGCCGCCGGGAGGTCCGGAGGCGGCGGCGCGGTCAGGGACGTAGGAACACGAGGTGGACGATGATGCGGTCGATGACTCGAATGGCCGTGGCGGGATGCATGGCGCTGGCGGCGCTCTCGGCGGTGGCGGTGCTCGACGTCGGCTCCTCGACGGCCGAGGCGGCGCCGAGCGTCAGTCCGTTCGCGGGGAGCTGGTCCGGGACGTGGTCCCACGTCGAGGATGAGGCGGTCGGCACCTGGGACGACTGGACGATCTCGGACGCGGGCCGGATCGCGGGCTCGTTCTACAGCATCACGAACAGCTATGGCGGCGGCATCGCGGGCCACGTCGACGCGGACGGGAAGCTCCTCTTTGTCGGCCATGCGCCGCAGAGCGGTTATCCCTTCAAGGGCACGGCCGTGATCGACGGCGACGGCAAGCTCATCGTCTCGGTCGATCAGGTGTGTCCGCCGTTCCCCATCCCGATGGTCGGGATACTCGAGCGGAACTAGGCGTCGTCAGCGGGTCCGCGCGACGCCGTCGGGAGGTCCGGGGGCGTCGGCGCGGACGTGGTCTGGGATTCACGTGAGGTGAGAGATGATGCGGTCGATGACTCGAATGGCTGTGGCGGGATGCATGGCGCTGGCGGCGCTCTCGGCGGTGACGGTCCTCGACGTCGGATCGAGGGCGGCGGAGGCGGCGGCGAGCGTCAGCCCGTTCGCGGGGACGTATGCCTGGAACTTCTGGGGTTCGATGCCCACGATCTCGGACGGGGGGCGGATCTCCTCGAGCCCGTCGTCGACCACTGACATCAGCGGCCGGGTGAGCGCCGACGGGAGCTACTCGATCACGGTGATCCGGATTTCCGAAAGCGGCGTGCGGGGGTCCAGGGATCGGACCAGGTACAGCTACAAGTTCGCCGGGAACATGGCGCTGGACGCCGACGGCAACATCGTTTGCACGGAAGACACCGGTGGTTCGTTCATCTGGCTCCACCAGTAGGAGTGGCCGGGGTCATGCGTCGGCCGACCCGGCCGAACGCTCGTCGCCACCGCGCGAAGAGTCCGCGGCGAGGGGAAGCCCCTCTTCCCTCGCCGCGGCGGCGATCTCGCGGTGGAGGCGGACGTTCGCGAGCATCGACTCGCGGCAATCTGGCGGCGCGTGCTCGACGATGAACTCGAGCAGGCGCTTGGCTTCCGCGAGGTGGGCGGGATCGAGGGTCGCCTGCCACAGGAGGAAGCGGGCCTCCATCGCGTCTTGCATCTCGGCGTCGCCTTCGTGCGCCGCGAGGGTCGCGAGCGCTGCAGCGACGTGGCCGCCGAGAAGCGTCGCGAGATGCGCCGTCGCGAGGAGTTCGAATCCGGGCAGCGAGAGTTCGCGGGCGAGCGCGAGTGCCGCGTCGAGGTCGGCGCGAGCCTCGGCCTCCCGGCCTTGCCGCGCAAGGTGCGCCCCGCGCGCGACGAGCGTCTCCGCCTCGCCGTTGCGATGGCCGATCTCCCGGCGCAGCGCGAGCGCCTCCGCGCAGCGGCGCTCCGCCGCGGCAGCGTCGCCTTCGTCCGCGGAGAGGTCCGCGAGGCACTGGAGCGCGAAGCCCTCGTTCCAGCGGTCCCCGATCTCCCGGGAGACCGCAACGTACCGCTCGAAGTGCTCCCGCGCCTCCCCGAGGCGGCCGAGCCTCCACGAGTCGATGCCCCAGGTCCCCGTGGCGCGGGCCTCGCCCTGCCGGTCCCCGATCTCGCGGGCTAGCGCGAGGAACCGCTCGTGGTGCTCCCGCCCCTCCCCGAGGCGGCCGAGGCTCCAGAAGACGTTGCCCAGGTTCCCCGTGGCGGTGGCCTCGCCCTCCCGGTCCCCGATCTCGCGGGCTAGCGCGAGGAACCGCTCGTGGTGCTCCCGCCCCTCCCCGAGGTGGCCGAGGAGGCAGAAGACGGTCCCCAGGTTCCCCGTGGCGCGGGCCTCGCCCTCCCGGTCCCCGATCTCGCGCGAGAGCGCGAGGTCCCGCTCGAAGTGCTCCCGCGCCTCGGCGAAGCGGCCGAGGGACCAGAAGACGCCGCCCAGTTTCCCCGTGGCGGCGGCCTCCTCCTTCCGGTCCCCGGCCGCGCGAGCCGTCGCGAGCGCCTCGCCGAGGACCGCCCGCGCCTCGTCGTGGCGGGCGAGCCGCCAGTGGAGGATGCCGAGTGAGCGCAGCGCCCGCGCACGCAGCGCCGCGTCGCCGTTCGCGTCGGCAAGCGTCACTGCCTCCTCGAGCGCTGCGCGCTGCGCGTCGCGGCGCCCGAGGAGGTCGAGGCGGTCCGCCTTCCGCAGCAGCAGCACGCAGCGCTCCCGCCCCGCGACGCGACCCGGCACGGCGAGCGCGCGGTCGGCGAGACGGACCGCAACGTCGTTGAGGTAGCCCTTCTCCAGGTGATCGAGCGCCGCGTCGAGGTAGCGCGACGCGCGCTGTCCCTGTGCGCCCTTGAGGAAGTGCTCCGCAAGATCGACGCACAGCGCGCCGTCGAGATCCGTCGGCTTCTTCGACGCCGCGTCGCTCTTCGCTTCGAGCGCCGCAGCGATCGCAGCGTGATAGTCCTCGCGGAGCATCTCGGGAAGCCCGGCGTACAGCACCTCCGCGACCTGGTGGTGATCGAAGGCGAATCGCCGTCCGACGGAGCGCACGAGACGGTGCGACTTCTCGACCGCGGCGAGCCGCTGCAGGACCGGGATGCGGCCGACGTGCAGCACCTCGCCGACGAGCACCGGGTCGAATTCGAATCCCGCGCACGCCGCGATGTCGAGGAGGTTGCGCGCCTCCGTCGTGAGGCTCCCAACGCGTGCGAAGATCAGGTCCTTCACGGTCCCCGGCACCTCGATCTCGGCGATGAACTTCGTCGTCGCCCACGTGCCGTCGGGCTTCCTCGTGAGGAACTGCCCGTCGCGCAGGCCGCGCAGGATCTCGAAGACGAAGAACGGATTGCCGTCAGACTTGACCGCGATCTTCGCGGCGAGTTCCTCGGCGAGATGCTCCGAGCGCAGGCTGTCGCGCAGCAGCAGCACGAGGTCCTTCGCGCCGAGACGCGGCGGCCGGATGCGCGACACGTGCTCGCCGCGGTCGATCTGCGCGACCCACGCGGCGTCGATCTCCGGACGCGTCGTCCCGACGAGCAGGATGCGGTGTCCCGGGACGGCAAGCGCCAGCGACGCGAACAGAGCGCGGCCCTCCTCCGGCGCGAAGTGGAGGTCGTCGATCAGCACGATCGTCGTCCGCTGCGCCGCGAACGACCGCGTCGCGTGGACGAAGACCGTCTGCAGCGAGTCCTTCGTCAGCGGCACCGCGCCCGCCGGCGCGGCGTCGCCGCGCAGCAACGCCGCGAACGCCGGCGCGAGCAGCGGCGTCTGCGGCAACGCTGCGCGGACCGCGGACTCGTCGTCGCCGAAGTGCTCGCGATACGCCGACGTGAACGCGCCCGACGCCGTCGCCGCGCCGCCCGGCGGATACGAGCCGTAGAGGAAGTTGACGTCCTCGCCCGACTGCGCGAGCAGCCCGACGAACTCGTCGACGAGCCGCGACTTGCCGATCCCCGCCTCGCCCTCGACGAGGACGATCTGTCCGTCGCCCGACTTCGCAGCGCCGAAGAGAGCGCGCAGCTTCGCGAGCTCCGCGTCGCGCCCGTAGAGCGCCGTTTCGCGCGGGATGCGGATGCGTCGCAGCGGCTGGTGCGTCGCCGCACGGATCGCCAGCGACCGCTCGCGCCACCACATCGACTCCTCGCCCTCCTCGAGGATCTGCGCGACGTCGTCTGCGGTGTTCGGTCTCAGGCTTCTGTCCTTTTCGAGGAGCTGCGCCAGCAGCTCCTCGAAAAGGGGCGAGAGCTGCGGGTTGACCTCGCCTGCGCGGCGCGGCCGTTCGTCGAGCACGCGGCGCACGACCGCGCCGACCTCGTCCGCCTCGAACGGGTGCGCGCCGGTCGCGAGTTCGTAGAGCGTCAGTCCGAGGGCGTGCAAATCGGCGCGGTGGTCGATGAACCTCCTCGCGCCGGCGGCGTCCCGGTGGAGGAACTGCTCCGGAGCGCCGTACCGCAGCGACCCGACGAACGCACCGGTCTGCGAGAGCGGCGCGGCGTCGTCCACCAGGCGCGCCACGCCGAGGTCCATGACCTTGACCACGTGGTCCGTCGTGATGAGGACGTTTTCGGGCTTGAGGTCGCGGTGGACCGCGCCCGCCGCGTGGATCGCTGCGAGCGCCTTCGCGACCTCGCGTCCGACGTGGCGGCAGAGCTCCTCCGGCACGCGGCCGAGTTCCGCGAGCAGGGCTCGCAGCGTCTGCCCTTCGACATGTTCCATCGCGAGGAAGTGCACGGACCTGCCGTCGACTTCCGCGGTCCCGACGTCCAGAGTGGCGACGACGTTCGGATGCCGTATCCGCAGCCCGATCTGTCCCTCGCGTACGAACCGTTCGAGGAAGCTCGGCTGCGCCGAGAGATGGGGGTGGATCAACTTCAACGCCACTCGTGAACTGCCGTTCTCCTCGCCTCCGTCGCGCCTCGCGACGGAGGCGAGGAAGACGGTCCCCATGCCGCCCGATCCGAGCTCCCGGACGAGGTGGTACGGGCCTACGAGGCGCCCCGCGAGATCGGGGCGCGCGCCGGCGCCGGCGTGCGACGGGGCGTACGCCCTGTCCACGCGGCGCAGTCCGCCGAGCAGTTGTCGCAGGCGCCGCGCGAGGTCGGGGTGCTCGCGCGCGACCGCCTCGACATCGACGAGCTCGCCGCGCTCCATCCGTTCGCGGCAGCGGCCGATGACCTCGGCGGCGCGCTCGTCGTCGTCGGCGCCGGTCATCCCGCGCTCTCTCCGGCACCGTCGCCGCCGCCGACGCGGTCCACGAGGCACGCGAGCGCACGGCCGTAGAGCTTCCGCACCGCGTCCGCCGAACGACCCATGCGGCTGCCTGCCTCGACGAGCGTGAGGCCCTCCTGATGGATCAATCGGATGACGGTCGCGTAGTCGGACGGCAATCGGTCGACCTCGGCGCGGACGGACGCGGACTCCTCCTCCGCCGCCACCTCCCCGCTGGGCGACGGCTGGCCGGTCGCCGCGACGTCGGCGCCGGTCCCGAGACGCTCCTCGCGGCGCGCGTCGCGCATCGCGGCCTCGGTGTGCTTCCGCACCTCGTCGATCACCTTGTGCTCGACGATCTGCCGGAGCCACGCGCCGAACGACCCGTCGCCGCTCGCCCGGAACTTCTCGAGACTCACGAACGCCGCGAGCCACGCCTCCTGGACGACGTCGCTCTCGCCGACCTTGGCGCGCAGCGCGGAGGGCAGCCGCCGTCGGACGCTCGCGCGCAGCGACGCCGCGTGGCGATCGAAGAGGACGCCTGCGGCCGCCTCGTCGCCCGCGCGCACGCGGCGGACGAGGTCTTCGTCGGAGATCGCCCTCCCGTCGTCAGGTTCGTCACCCACGGCGTCGAGCCTAACCGGAGCGCGGCGGACGGCGACGTGCGCGAACTTCCGCGAATCGTGTCCGGTCGCGCGGCCGAAACCTCAATCCACCTCGTCCGGACGTGCGGGCTCGTCCCGCCGAACGGACGCGTCGCGACGGCCGAACGCCCGTCGAGCGACCGGGAGTTCCGGCCGCCGCGGGTCGGGACGGCGTCGGGCGCGGGGCCTGAGATCCGAGGTGGACGATGATGCGGGCGACGAGTCGAATGGTCGTGGCGGGATGCATGGCGCTGGCGGCGATGGGGGCGGTGGCGGTTCTCGACGTGGGCACGCCGACGGCAGAGGCGGCGCCGAACGTGAGCCCGTTCGCGGGGAGCTGGTCCGGGACGTGGTCCGTCGAGGGCGAGGTGAGAGGCACCTTCGACTGGACGATCTCGGACGCGGGCCGGATCGACGGCACGATCACCCACGCCGGTGCCACGGACGGAGACGGCGGGATGGTGGGCCACGTCGGCGCGGACGGGAAGCTCACGTTTGTCGGCATGGTGCCCGACGACACGCCAGGCAACGTGTGGGGAAACGGCTTCCACTTCAAGGGCACGGCCGCGATCAGCGACGACGACAAGCTCGTCGCCTCGGCCACCTTGGCGGCGGTGCCGTTCGCCAACTCGCTCGTCGTGATCCTCGAGAGGAACTAGGCGTCGTCGGGTCCGCGCGCCGCCGCCGGGAGGTCCGGGGGCGGCGGCGCGGGCATGGTCTGGAGTACACGTGAGGTGGACGATGATGCGGTCGCTGACTCGAATGGCTGTGGCGGGATGCATGGCGCTGGTGGCGCTCTCGGCGGTGGCGGTTCTCGACGTCGGTTCCTCGACGGCCCAAGCGGCGCCGAGCGCGAGTGTGTTCGCGGGGACGTACGTCGGCGGCGATGCGAGGGGCTGGGTGTCGCAATGGACGGTCACGATCTCGGACGGAGGTCGGATCACGGGCGTGCGGTCGGGTTTCAGTCGGGACAAGATCAGCGGCCAGGTCAGCGCCGACGGGGGCTACTCGCTCTCGGTGACCGCGACGATCTGGGTCTTCGCCCGTCCTCATGGGCACTCTGTCGGCGATCCGGAGCTCGAGATGCGCACGGTCAGCTACAAGTCCTCCGGGAACATGGCGCCCGACGCCTACGGCAACGTCGTCGGCACGGACGACACCGGCGGATCGTTCGTCTGGGTTCGCCAGTAGGGACTGTCCGGCGTCACGCGTCGGCCGACCCGGCCGGACGTTCGTCGCCGGCGCGGGAAGAGTCCGCGGCGAGGGGAAGCCCCTCTTCCCTCGCCGCGGCGGCGATCTCGCGGTGGAGGCGGACGTTCGCGAGCATCGACTCGCGGCAGTCGGCCGGCGCATGCTCGACGAGGAAGTCGAGCACGCGCTTGGCCTCCGCGAGGTGGGCGGGGTCGCGGGTCGCCTGCCAGAGGAGGAAGCGGGCCGTCATGGCCTCCCGCGCCGTGACGCAGCCTTCGTGCGCCGCGAGCGCCGCGAGCGCCGCAGGGACGTCGCCGCCGGGGAGCCGCGCGAGCTCCGCCGTCACGAGGAGTTCGACGCCGGGGAGCGAGAGTTCGCGGGCGAGCGCGAGCGCCGCGTCGAGATCGGCGCAAGCCTCGGCCTCCCGGCGCTGCCGCACGAGGTGCGCACCGCGGGTGACGAGCGTCTCCGCCTCGGCGTCGCGATGGCCGATCTCCCGGCGCAGGGTGAGCGCCTCCGCGCACCGGCGCTCCGCCGCGGCGGCGTCGCCTTCCTCCGCGGCGAATTCCGCGAGGGCCTGGAGCGCGAACCCCTCGCTCCAGCGGTCCCGGATCTCCCGGGAGTCCTCGAGGTACCGCTCGTAGTGCTCCCGCGCCTCCTCGAGGCGGCCGAGGAGGAGGAAAACCTCACCCAGGTTGCCCGTGGCGAGCGCCTCGTTCCGCCGGTCCCCGATCTCCCGGGAGGCCGCGAGGGACCGCTCGCAGTGCTCCCGCGCCTCCCCGAGGCGACCGAGGCGCGAAAAGACGTTGCCCAGGTTCCCCGTGGCGATGGCCTCGCCTTTCCGGTCCCCGACCTTCCGCCGCAGAGCGATGGACCGCTCATGGTGCTCCCGCGCCTCGTCGAGGCGGCCGAGGTTCGCTAGGACGCTGCCCAGGTTCCCCGTGGCGCGGGCCTCGCCTTGCCGGTCCCCGATCTCCCGGGAGAGCGCAAGGTTGCGTTCGAAGTGCTCGTGCGCCTCCCCGAGGCGGCCGAGGCTGAAGAAGACGACGCCCAGGTTCCCCGTGGCCGCGGCCTCGCCTTGCCGGTCCCCGATCTCCCGGGCGAGCGCGAGGTGCCGTTCGTGGTGCTCCCGCGCCTCCCCGAGACTGCCGAGGAGGCTGAAGACGGAGCCCAGGACTCCCATGGCGTCGGCCTCGCACTTCCTGTCCCCGGCAACGCGAGCCATCTTGATCGCCTCGCCGAGAATCGCCCGCGCCTCGTCGTGGCGGGAGAGCTGGTAGTGGACGACGCCGAGGGAGAGCAACGCCCCCGCGCGCAGCGCCGCGTCGCCGTCCGCGTCGGCGAGCGTCACTGCCTCGTCAAGCGCTGCGCTCTGCGCGTCGCGGTGTCCGAGGAGTTCGAGGCGGTCCGCCTTCCGCAGCAGCAGTTCGCAGCGCTCCCGCCCCGCGACGAGACCCGGCACGGCGAGCGCGCGGTCGGCGAGGCGCACCGCGGCGTCGTGGAGGTAGGCCTTCTCCAAGTGATCGAGCGCCGCGTCGAGGTAGCGGATGGCCCGCTCGCCCTGCGCGCCCTTCAGGAAGTGTTCCGCGAGATCGACGCACAGCGCTCCGTCCAGGGTCGCCGGCTCCTTGTCCTTGGCTTCATGCTTACGTTCGATCGCGTCAGCGATCGAACCGTGGTACTCCTCGCGGAGCATCTCGGGCA
>JANNHP010000007.1:0-33736 GCA_031404455.1 Planctomycetia bacterium
CTCGGAGGCGAACGAGCGGAGCTGCTCGACCATCGTGTTGAGCGTCTCCTTGAGCTGGAGGATCTCGCCGCGCACGTCGACCGTGATCTTGCGCGAGAGGTCGCCGCCCGCGATCGCGGTCGCCACCTCGGCGATGTTGCGTACCTGGTCGGTCAGGTTCGACGCCATCGAGTTGACGTTGTCGGTGAGGTCCTTCCACGTGCCGGCGACGCCCGGCGCCTGCGCCTGGCCGCCGAGCTTTCCCTCGGTGCCGACCTCGCGCGCGACGCGCGTGACCTCGGCGGCGAAGCCGTTGAGCTGATCGACCATGGTGTTGATCGTGTTCTTCAGCTCGAGGATCTCGCCTTTCACGTCCACGGTGATCTTGCGCGAGAGGTCGCCGCGCGCGACAGCCGTCGTCACCTCGGCGATGTTGCGCACCTGCGCCGTGAGGTTGCCGGCCATCGAGTTGACGTTGTCGGTGAGGTCCTTCCACGTGCCCGCCGCGCCGGGCACGATCGCCTGACCGCCGAGTTTGCCCTCGGTGCCGACCTCGCGCGCGACGCGCGTCACCTCGGAGGCGAACGAGCGGAGCTGATCCACCATCGTGTTGATGGCTTCCTTCAGTTGCAGGATCTCGCCGCGGACGTCCACGGTGATCTTGCGCGAGAGGTCTCCGGAGGCGACGGCGATCGTCACATCGGAGATGTTGCGGACCTGGGCCGTGAGGTTGCCGGCCATCGAGTTGACGTTGTCGGTGAGGTCCTTCCACGCGCCCGAGAGGTCCTTCACCTGCGCCTGGCCGCCGAGCTTGCCCTCGGTGCCGACCTCGCGCGCGACGCGCGTCACCTCGGAGGTGAACACGCTCATCTGGTCGATCATCGTGTTGACGATCGTGGCCGAGCGGAGGAACTCGCCTTCGAGCGGACGGCCTTCCACGTCGAGACGCATCGTCTGCGAGAGATCGCCCTTCGCCACCGCCGCGATGGCGCGCGTCACCTCGGCCGTCGGCCGGAGCAGGTCGTCGATCATCGTGTTGACCGAGTCCTCCATCTCGCCCCACGCGCCGATCCGCCGCCCGCACGAGACGCGCTGCCGCGTCTTGCCGCGCTTGCCGACGACCTCGCCGATTCGCTTCAGTTCGTCCGCCATGCGGCTGTTCGAGCTCACGATCTCGTTGAACGTGTCGGCGATCTTGCCCGCGAGTCCCGTCCAGTCGCCGGGCAGGCGGGCGGAGAAATCGCCGTCGTACACGGCCTGGAGCGCGTGCAGAAGCTGGCGCGGGTCGACGGACTCGTCCGCAGGCAGTCCGTTCACCGCGGGAACGCTGGGAAGACTCGGTTCGTGCTGCATCGCCGCCCTTCCTGTGCCTATGCGGGTGGTTGACCCCGAGACGTCGCGCGGCGAGATGCGACGGGCGCGCGCGGCACGAGCCGGCCGCCGGCGAGTCGCAACGGCGCACACGCCCGCAAGCGAAGCCGTTCACTCGTCGTCATCTGGAGGAAGGCTAGTGCCCGCTTCGTCGCGCGCAACTCGGGGATCCCTTACGGGTAAACCACTAAGGCACATCGCCGTCGAGTCGGGCGGATCGCGCCTCGACCCGGCGCGGAGACTCGCCTTGCGCCCCTGACTTCACGACGATGCCGGGCGGCTCCCGGCCCGATTCCTGCGCCGCAGACCTGAATCACTTCTTCTCGGGCACAGCCGTCAGCGTCGCGCCGCGCTCCGCGACGCGGAAGTGCGACACTCCGACCGCGCCCGTGATCTGGTAGGGGTGGATCCAGACGTCGCCGGTGCGCTCGTCGAAGAAGGTGACGCCGTTCGGCGCGAACGTGATCTGCAGCTTCTCGAAGTCGGTGGCCTCCTTCGCCGGCGCGTCGGCGACGGGCAGCAGCAGCCAGGCCGAGGCGGCGACGGCACCGGCTGCGGCGAACACGATGAGCGAGCGGACGGCGGTGCGAGAGGGCATCGTTGGCTCCTTCGACGGTGGCGGACGAGGAAGTCAACGCATCGGAGGGCTCCGCGATTGCGATGCAGGCGACTCACCGTGCCGGGAACGAGCCGTCGCGCTTGCGCTGCGCGCGTCGGCGGTACCCAAGTCGCTGCGAGCCTCGATCTCCGCAGCCGATCGGATCGGCACTCATTCAGTGAAGACAGCCCGGGTGTTCGCGACGCACGAGGGCGAGTACACTCCAGCCGTCTCGATCGGAGGGATCTGTGACGCGAACCAACGATGGACGTCTCTCGAATCGCGCGGCGCGGCGCGCCTCTGGAGTCTTCGCAGCGGGCGCCGGCTTCGCCGCGATGCTGTGCGGAGCGCCCGCGGGGGCCGAACCGCGGCCGACGGGCGAATGGTTCAGGAGTCCCGTCAGCGGCACCACATTCGACGTCGAGCACGACGTCGCGACGCGGACGAAGTCCCTCGTCGCGCCCGACGGCCGCCGCTTCCCGACCGTTCGCTCGATCATTGAGACGGAGACGCTCTCGCTGACGCCGCTCGAGCGGCTGATGCCGGCCGATCTTCGCGAACTGGCCGCGGACCCGGCGCACGCGGTTGAGCTCGTCGACGTGACGTTCATCTACCGGCGTCAGCCGTTGCACGAGGCCGGCGTCGCCGCGCGCGCTCGCGCCGACTCGAAGTTGAGGGACGCGCTCGCGCGCGAGCACCGCATCCTCGACCGCATCGCGCCGCTCCGCACGCTGCCGGGCGGACGTCCGCCCGACGTCGCGACCGCGATGCGCGACGAGGCGGCACTCCTGACCGAGGACGAGAAGAAGACGCTGCGGGAGAGCCGCGACACGATCCGGGCAACGCTCGCGACGATGCGCCGCGAGGTGCTGGCGGAGGCGACGCCCGCCTGCCAGCGCGACCAGGCACCGCTCGCCGAGTACGTGCGCGCAGTCCCGGAGGCGATCGACTTCGGCGGGACGGTGACGCTGAACGCGCGGTCCGCCCGCGTTCCCGCCCGCCTGCTCGCCGAGATCGCGGAGCGGTTCCCCGAGGTGATGCGCGTAGAGCGCGTGACGCGCGGCGAAGGCTGCATGGACTCTGCCGCGCAGACCGTCGGCGCGAGTTCGTGGTGGAACGCGAGCTACACGGGCAGTTCGGGCGAGCTGATCTGCCTGCTCGACTCCGGCGTGGACTCCGGGCACCCGGCGCTCACGAGCGCCGTGTCGGCGTCGGGGGTCTACCACACCACGGCTTCGACCGATGCGGCGTACGGCGACAACGCATCGTCCTCCGACGACCTGCAGGGGCACGGCACCAACGCGGCCGGAATGCTCTGCAGCACCGACTCGACGTATCCCGGCATCGCGCCCGGCGCGCTGATCCTCAACGCCAAGTCCGCGTTCCTGAACTCGACCACCGGCGCCTCGTCCATGTACTTCGCCGACGGGCGTGCCGCCGGCGACTGGGCGTTCAACCAAGGCGCGACCTCGATCCTGATCACGTTCGGCGGAACCGGGACGAACGCTGGCACCGACGAGATGGCGCTCTTCTTCGACGCGGCGGCGTTCAGCCTGGCGGTACCCGGCGTCATCGCGGCGAAGAACTACGGGCCGAACTCCGGGACCCTGGGATACCCGGGCTGCGCGTTCAACGTCATCACCTGCGGCAACTTCGACGACAACGGGTCGTCCGATCACAGCGACGATTCGCTCTACAGCACGAGCGGCCGGGGACCGTCGTCCGACGGCCGGCAGAAGCCCGACCTCTGCGCGCCGGGCGTCAACATCACGACCGCCGCGCACGACTGGGAGACCACCTCCGACTTCGTCGCGATCAGCCCCGGCACCTCGACCGGAACGAGCATGGTGGGGCCCATCGTCGTGGGCGCGTACTGCCTCTTGCAGGACTACGGCGCCGCGACGACGGCGGAGGGCCTGAAGGCGATCCTGGCCACCACCGCGAACCAGCAGTCGCCGTACGGCGGGCCGGACAGCAACTGGGGCTACGGCGCCCTCGACTGCGCGGGTGCTTACACCTACCGCGGCTCGGTCTACGAGGGGCAGTTGACTTCGACCGGCCCCCGTTACGTGCTCTTGCGCGGCGGTTCGCTCGCGTCGGGCGCGCGCGCGACGCTGGTGTGGAACCGTCAGGTCACCTCGAACGGGGCGAACACGCCGACGACGTACTACGGCATCCAGGACCTCGACCTCTACGTCTACGACGAGTCGGACGGCAGCCAGGTCGCCTCGTCCACGAGCACCGTCGACCCGAACGAGCAGGCGGCGGTCGCCTCGGCGGTCACCTCGCCGATCTACAAAGTCTACCGATCGGCCGCCTCGTTCGCGTCCTCGTACACCACCGAACCCTTCGCGGTCGCCGCCGAGTCCACGAGTTCCACGATCCTCGTCAATCCGCCCGCGCTCGCGTGCACGTTCACGGCGCTCACGAGTGCCGTCGCCGCGTCCGCGGACACGACCGTGACGGTCGAAGTCGCGAACTCCGGCGACGTCGCCGCGGCCGCGCCGTCGGTCACGCTGACGCTTCCCGCGGGCTACAGCATCACGTCGGGATCGAATCCGCAGACGCTCGCCGACGTCGCCGCGCAGGGGACGAGGTCGGCGACGTGGGTCCTCCACGCGGCCGCGGCCACGGCCACGACCACGTTCTCCATCTCGATCGACGCCACGTCGACGTCGTACGGCGAGACCGTCGACGCCACGACGCTGACCGGCAGCCAGACGGTCGACGCCGATCCGCCGTCCGGCACCGTGTCGATCAACGCCGGCGCCGGGCACACGAGCAATCGCAGCGTCACGATCACCCTCTCCGCAACCGACACGTACTCGGGCGTGTCACAGATGCGCGTCCGCAACGCGGGCGACTCCTGGGGCGCCTTCACGGCGTACGCGACGTCCCTCGCCGCAACCCTTCCGTCGGGCGACGGCACGAAGACGATCGAGGCCGAGTTCAAGGACGGGGTCGGCAACGTCTCGCCGACCGCGACCGACACGATCGTGCTCGACACGGTGCCGCCCGCCGGGATCGTCACGATCCAGGGCGGCGCGAGCTTCATCAACACCGCGTCGGTTTCGCTGACCCTCGGCGCGGACGACGAGACGTCGGGCGTCGCTGACATGCGATTCAGCAACGACGGCGCCGCCTGGGGATCGTGGACCGCGTACGCGACGAGCGCGACGTGGGCCCTGGCGTCGGGCGACGGCACGCGAACCGTGTACGCGCAGTTCCGCGACGGCGCGGGCGCCGTGTCGGCCACGGCGAGCGACACGATCGTCGTCGACACCACCGCTCCGGCCGGTTCGATCGCCATCGCCGGCGGGGCCGCGTGGACGGCCAGCCGCGGCGTCAGCGTCACGCTCTCCGCGACCGACGCGGCGTCGGGCGTGACGCAGATGCGCTTCAGCGCCGACGGCGTGAACTTCCCGTTCTGGCTCTCCTACTCGCCGACGAGCAGCTACATCCTCCCCACGGGCGACGGGACGAAGACCGTCTACGCGCAGTTCCAGGACGATGCGGGCAACACGTCCGCGGTGGTCTCCGACACGATCGGTCTTGACACGGGGCCGCGGGCGGGTTCCGTCGCGATCTCCGCGGGGGCGAAGTCGACGACGACCACGGCCGTCACGCTCGACGTGTCGGCGACCGACGCCCTGAACGGCGTGGCGCAGATGCGATTCAGCAACGACGCCGCGAACTGGAGCGCGTGGGCGGCGTATGCGACGAGTGCCGCCTGGACCCTGACCGCGGGCGACGGGACGAAGACGGTGTCCGCGCAGTTCAGGGACGGCGTCGGCAACACGTCCGGCACGTCGGCGGACACGATCATCGTGGACACCGTGGCACCCACGGGGTCGTTCGTGATCGAGCGGGATTCGCCCGCGACCAACGCGACGCTGGTGTCGCTCGACTTCACGTGGTCCGACGACGGCTCGGGCGTCTCGGATGTCCGCATGAGCAACGACGGCACGGTCTGGTCGGAGTGGACCGCCGCGAAGGCGGCGCTCTCCTGGACGATGGACCCGGGCGAAGGCGCGCACACGGTGCACGCGCAGCTCCGCGACGACGCGGGCAACGCCTCCGCGGTCGCGAGCGACTCGATCATCATCGACACCGTGGCGCCGACCGGCACGTTCAAGCTCCTCAACGACGCGGCCTACGCGCTGCCGTTCGACACGCTGACCGCCGACACGACCACGAGCGACGGCGCGGCGGGATCGGGCGTCGCCGGCTTCCGGTCGAGCTCCGACGGCGGCGCGACGTGGACGGACTGGGCTCCGATCTCCGGCGACGCGAGCGCGATCGTGCCGCGTCCCGTGAGCGCGCGCGACCAGGTCGTCACGATCGACGGACAGTTCCGCGACGTCGCGGGCAACGTCTCCGGCGTCGCGTCGGACACGGTGTACTTCGTGGACGACCAGTCGCCGAGCGTCACGCTCGTCTCCTCGGCGAGCGGGACCGTGGGCCTCGCGGGAGACGTCGATGCGGTCCACATGGGGCTCGTCGCGGGCGACAAGCTCTCGCTGAAGCTGAAGATCAAGGCGCTCGTCAAGAAGGCGGACGCGCGCGTGGAGATCGACGTCTACGGTCCGGACGGCACGCGGCTCGTCACGGGGCGCTTCCCGGCCGCGGCGAAGACGCCCGGCGTCACGAACTTCCCGGCGCCCGCGACCGGCGACTACTGGATCGTGATGCGCGCGACGGGCACCGCGGCGGACACGGGCGTCGCTTACACGATGTCCGTCAAGGACGTCCCTGCGAAGGGAGCCCGCGCGCCGAAGGGCACGGGGCCGTTCGACGCCGGCGCGGTGCCGCCGTCCACGACCGTCACGTTCGACGCGGCGAGCGGACTCACGCTCGGCGGGTCGCTCTCCGGCCCGGTGACGACGCCGCCGACGCTCTCCGCGCCGGACGGCTCGACGATCGCGGTCGCGGTCGTGCCCGGGCCGAAGGGCTCGCAGAAGCTCGTCGCCCTGCAACTCGCCGGCGGGACGGGCACGTACGTGCTGACGATCCCCGCGACGGGGGCCGTGAAGTACGCGCTCGCGATCACGCTGGGCAAGCCGGCGAAGCTCATCGAGTAGGCGCACCCGCGCGGTGCGGTTCGCCCTCGCTTCCGACCGTCACGGGTCGCCTTCCGGGCTCGCGTCTTGCCTCGGCCAAAGATCTCTCGGCCAACTGCTCGCGAACTTCAGACACGGGACACTAGCCTCGCGCCGGTCACCGCGGCGACCCGCCGCGCGCTCGGGAGGTCCAGGGACATGAACGTCGCACTTCGTCGCGCGGGCAGCGCGCTCCTCGCTCTCGTCCTGGTCGCGCACTCCGGGACCGTCCTGGCCGAGGACGGCAAACCCGCGGCGGGCGAGCCCGCGAAGGAGACGCAGCCCCTGTCGGTTGCGCCGCCCGTCGACATGGACGGAGTGCTGCTCGAGGACGGCCGTCAGATCGAGGGGACGTTCGAGGAGTTCGCGAACCAGCGGTGGGTGATCCGTCCGAAGGCCGGCGGCCAGCCGATGAACGTGTCGGCGGCGCAGATCGTCATCGCCGAGAAGGGCGGCGAGGTCGAGCTGAAGGGCGAGGAATCGGCGGCGGGCGAGATCTGGCGCGCCGCGATCCGCGCCGCGTCGAAGTCGGCTGCCGCGGACGAGGCGGGCAAGTCCGCGCAGATCGCCCTGATCGAGCGCGGCGTCGCGTGGTGCACCAAGCGCGGCTTCACGACCGCCGCGACGTCGCTGCTGAACGACATCGCACGGCTCGACCCCGCGAAGAGCGCCGACGTCCTCGTTCGCGCGAAGGCGCTGATGCCCGAGGGCTTCTTCTTCAAGGACAAGCCCGACCCGGTCGTGCTGTGGACGAAGTGGGCCGACAAGCTCCTCCCGTCCTCGGCGCAGTTCGTGGACCGCGCCGACGAGGACGTCTGGAGCCGCCTCGAGAACAAGCCGTGGACCGACGGCGCGACGCTCTGTTTCCGCACGACCAACGTGCTCCTCTTCATCAGGGAGATGGATCCCGCCGTGTGCGGCAAGGCCCTGCGGCTCGCCGAGCAGACGGTGCGCGCGCTCCAGGTCTTCCTGAACGACGGCGAGCCGGACGTCGTGACCGGCGACGCGAGCCGTCTCGAGATCCGCATCCACAAGAGCCGCGCGGACTACCTCGCGGAGGAGCCCGCGCGCGGCAAGAAGGCGGAGGAGTGGACGGCGGGCTTCTACTCGCCGATGGAGAACGTCTCGCACTTCTACGTGGACCGCAGGCGCGGCGGCCAGCCGGACATGGTCGAGCTGACGCGGGTCCTGACGCACGAGTTCACGCACCACTACATCACCTCGCGCTGGGTGACGCGGATCATCACCGCGCGCGGCGCGCACGCGACGCAGGGCGCCGCGGGCTTCTGGGTCGTCGAAGGCATGGCGGAGTTCGTGCAGAACCAGTCGCAGCACATGGAGGAGCGCGGTCCGCGGTTCGACGACGACAAGGTGCTCGGCAACGACGCGACCGCGCAGTTCCGCAAGGCCGGGATCAAGTCCCGGTGCCTCGACATGGAGACGTTCATCGACATGACGCAGGGGGACTTCGGGGCGATGAGCAACGAACCGCTCGGCGCGTTCAAGCTGCTCCATTCGCCCGGCATGCACGGCGGATCCGAGAAGAGCCTCTACTACGACCAGGCCGGCGCGCTGACTTACTTCTTCCTCCAGAAGAAGGGGCCGGAGATGCGCAAGAAGTTCGTCCGGTACGTCTCCGACCACTACGCGGGCAACTCGCACAAGCCGGCGTGGAAGTACTTCGGCTACTCGTCGGTCGAGGAACTCGACAAGGACTTCACCGCGTTCCTGAAGACGATCGGCGGGTAGCGCCGCGCACGCTGAATTCGCGCGCGGTCGCGCCAAGGACCGCGCGGGATAGCATGGGCCGCAGCCGTGCAGCCCCGGACCCGTGCCGCCGCTCTGCTCGCCGCCGTGGCGGTCGCCGTCGCGTGCCTTGCGACGTGCCGCGGCGACGACGACGTTGCGCCGAAAGCCGAACCGCAGACCGCGGCGATCGACGCCGCTCCGCGACGGGCGCCCCATCCGCGGCGGCGCGCGGCGCCTGAGCCCGCGGTCCTGCCGTCAGCCATCGGGGGGAGCGGCAGCGCCGCGCTCGTCGGCAATTCCGAGTCGGTTCTTCTCCTGCCTTCCGCAACGAACGCTCCGTCCGGCTGGGTGGAGACGCCGCCCGCGCCGGCCGAAGCTCCGCCGACCGGACGCGTCCGCGTCCAGATGCTGCGCGACGGCCGTCCGTTCGAGGGCGGGCACGTCTGCTTCGTCGCGGCGGAGCGTTTCGTCGAGCCCGGTCCCTGGGACGGGCTCGCGTGCAGCGACGGCGCCTACTTCGGTCTCCCGATGTACACGCCGATGTGGCCGCACTTCGATCCCGTGCTCGGCTCCGCCGACGGCGACCAGCGGTCCGAGGAGAGTGCGCGCGGCGTGACGGGGGCGGACGGAACCGTCACGCTCGACGTCCGCGCGAACCAGACGCTCGTTCCGTACGTGCGCTACGGGTCGAGCGGCATCCCGCTCGTGTCCCAGCCGCGGGTCAGCGTCGCGGCGGGCGGTGAGACGACGCTCACCATCGAGGCGGCGCCGATGCGGACGCTCGCCGGCCGGTGCGTCGATTCCGCGGACAAGCCGCTCGCCGGGATCTGGGTGCAGGCGATCGCGCCCGGCGAGGAGCGTCCGTTGTCGCGCAGGGTCCAGACGCTGGCGACGGGCGAGTTCCGGCTCGAGGTCTTCGGCACGGATCGCGAGGTGCGCGTCCGCGCCGTCGTGCCGTACGTCGCCCATCCGCTCGGCATCCACGACTCGGAGGCACAGGTCCCGCCGATCCCCGTGGAGACGACCATCGTGGGCGTCGTGCCCGGCGTCGATACCGCCGTGGTGCGGATGCACGCCGCGCCGCTCGTGTTCATCGAGCTGACGGTCGCCGAGGGCGACGCGCCGCTCGGTCATGTGCAGATCGAGGGCCTCGCGTTCGATGCGCGCACGTCGTCGTGGGGACGGCTCGGCGGTCCGAAGTACCACCGCGCGAACGCGAGTCCGGGCGGCCGCCGCGCGGTCATCGCGCTGCCGCGGGCGGAGGCCGACCGGCCGCTCATGCTCTGGAGCTGGGGATGGACGGTCACCGCCGTGGACCCGCGGGGCGAGGACCGCGTGTCCGTGCTGATCCCGCGCGGTCGGCGCGCCTCGGTCCGCGGCCGGGGATGGAAGGACGGCGATCGTCTTCGCGTCGTCTCGTTCCTCGGCCCCGAGGGCAGGGAGTTCCCCTGCACGTGGATCGACGGCGTCGTCGGAAGCGTCGGCAAGTGGTCGCGCGACGATTCGCCCGTCTCCGCGATCGAGTTCCAGATCGTCCGCGACGGCGCGGTCGTGGGCCGCAGCGCGCGCGTCCCGCCCGGCACCGGACCTGCGGCGGAGGTCGCCATCGACCTCGAGTAGGGTTCTCCGCTCAGAACTCCTTCTCCGCCACCTGCACGAACCGCCCGCCGTTGCGCTCCGCCATGCCGCGGAGCATCACCACGTCCACGCCCTTCGTGCCGAAGCAGATCACGTGCGTGCGGATGCGGGCGTAGCGGTTGAGCGACGTGTACCACTCGAGGAGCGTGTCGGCGTCCGTGATCTCTCCCTGCGTCGGCATGCCGTCGGTCAGGAACGTGAGCGTGTCCGGCGTCGCGCGGAAGTCCTGCGAGTTCTCGGGACCCTCGTCGAGGTCGAGCGCGGCGCGCAGACCGCCGTAGTAGTTCGTCTCGCCGGCGGGCGGGAGCGATCGCAGCCAGCCCTCCGCCGCGGCCACGTTCCCGGCGGACGACGGCACGGGGTTCTTCTTGAAGAACGAGATGCGCGTGTTGAACACCACGATCGAGAAGTGCGAGCGCGGGTCGAGGGACTTCAGCGTGTGCGCGATCTCCTCCTTGCAGATGGCGAGCTTCGTGGCGCCCGCGTACTTCCTGGTGAGGGAGCCCGCGGCCGCCGGATCCGGCTCGAAGCGCGCGTCCATCGACAGCGACGTGTCGAGCACGAACCCGATGCGGCTCGAGTAGATCTCGATGCCGTAGTACTTCGGCGCCTCGGCGTAACGCGAGGCGACCTCCTTCTTCGGCTCCTTCGGCTTGTCGGGCCGCTTCGGAAAGCCGCCCGGCGCGCCCGCCTTCGCGCGGTCCCACCACGTCCGCCAGTTGTCGGGCTTGACGCCGAGGTCGTCGCGGCAGATCTCCTTCAAGGCGTCGTGGATCTCCTCGCGGACGCGGCCGGACTCGGTCTCCATGCGTGTGATCAGCGGATCGACGGACTCCATGCTCCCGATCTTCGCGAGCGCCTGACTCGCCCCGACGCGGAGCTGCCACTGCGAGGACTCCAGCTTCTTGACGATGAGCGGCGCCGCGTTCACCCCGTCCTCGCCGAACGTGCCGAGGGCGTCCATGGCGGCGAGCTGCGTCTTCTCCGCGGGGTCCGACACGACCAGCTTGCGCAGCGCCGACATCGAGCTCGCGTCCTTCAGTTCGCCGCAGGCGATCGCCGCCTCGGCGCGTGCGAGCCAGTGCCGGTCCTCCGTCAGCATCGCGCGGAGCTTCTCCGCCGCGGGTTCGAGGTGCTGCTTCGCGCAGATGCGGGCGGCGTACGCGCGGACCATGCCCTCGGCGTGCGAGAGCCCGTAGCTCCAGATCCGCTCCTGGCACTGCGGCGACTGGATCTTCAGGAGCGAGACCATGACCGTCTCGCGGACGAGCTCGCTGTCCTTCGCGACGAGATCGAGCAGCACGTTCACCGTCTTCGGATCGTCCACGGTCCCGAGCGCGCGGACGCGGGCCGCGAGCGACGCGAGATCGGTCTCGCGCAGCAGCGCTCGGCGCTCGCGCGCGCTCGGCGAGTCGTTCTCGGCGAGATCGTCTTCGTCGATCTCGGGCGACATCGACCGGCGCCGTCCCGTCAGCCGCTTGCGCCAGCGCTCGTCGAAGATCTCCGGAGTGCACTGGAGATGCTGCATGAAGGCGTCGCGCACCTCCCGCTGACGGCGGATGTCGGCGAGCATCGCGACGAACGGCTCGCGCCACTCCGCGAGGCAGAGCTCGAGATAGCTCCACGCGCGCTTCTGGTCTTCCAGCGTGAGCTGGCCGATCGCGGTCTTCCCGAAGAGTTTCTCGATCGAGTCGAGCCGCGGGTCGCCGGCCATCTTCTCGCAGTCGTTCATCCAGCTCTTGCCGCTGCCGGAGATCGGCGTGCCCTCGTCGGCGCAGAAGGTCGCGTCGTCCTTGAAGCGCGGCTGGCAGCGCGAGAGCCAGTGGCCGGCGCCCTCGAAGAGCCATCGCGGCAGCGCGCGGTTCTGGCCGTCGCCCACGACCCACGTGGAGATCAGCGAGTGGCCGAGCATGTGGCGCATCGTGAAATGCAGGCCGTCGTCGGGGTCGTACTTCTGCCCGGAGCTGCAGAAGCCGTTCGCGCACATCCCGCCCGCCATCATGCCGCCGCCGCCGCCGCCATAGAGCTGGTTCGTCTTCGGCGAGCCCATGTACGCCGCCTGGATCGTTCCCGCGTCGCGCTCCTTCTCGGGGAGGAAGATGGCGACCGGCTTCGTGAGGACGAACTGGTTCCCGAAGCGCTGGACGAACTCCTTCCGCGCGGTCTCGGCCCGCTCGAGCATGAGGTGCGCGTACTCGTGCGCCGAGTACGCGCGGTAGCCGCCCTTCATCTTGACCTTCACGCCGGAGAGGTTCGTCACGACGTAGAAGTGGCCGTTGTAGGCGACGACGAGCCCGTCGGGCTTCTTGAAGAGCTGCCTCTCCGCTTCGAGCCGCTTGAGCACGGTCTCCTTCGCCGGGCGTCCGGCGTAGTCGTTCGCGATCGGGTTCGACGTGCCCGTCTCGCAGTCCGGGCAGTTCGCGTGCGCGGCGAAGGGGCAGCACTTGTCGTTCACCACGCACTCGCTGCAGGCGATCCGCCAGGCCGCGCAGTGGCGCTTCAGGTAGCACTCCATCCGGCCGCTCTGGAAGCACTGCTGGTTCATCCCGTCGGGGACGGTCGCGCCGTCGTGCTGCGAGACCTCGCGGCACTTGTCGCAGAAGCACGGGTCGCCCGAGACGCCGCCGGGCGCGCGGAGCCAGTGCTGGCACGCGCCGTAGCCCTCCCTGCAGTCGCAGACGACCTCGGCGTCCGATTCCTCTCCCGCGACCGCGGGGGCGGGGCGCGCGGTGCCGAGCAGGACGAGCAGGACGAGCAGGAGGCAGGCGAGGAGCGGCCGGAGCAGACGCTTCATCGGCCCACTATGGGCGCGACCGCGGCTCGCGTCAACCGAAGCGCTGCGAGCGGGCTCGCGAAACGCCGGCGTCGCCGATCGAGGAACCGCATCGGCGCGAGGGGGAGAGGAACCGCGGGTCGAGTTGTCGGCGCGCGACGGATGGGATGCGTGCGCAGCGTCGTCTTGACGGGTGGGAGGGAGGTTGGGACCCGACTCGCGCCCGCGGTTTCATCCCCCTCTACGGACGCCGGCGCGGCGGCACGAAGGCGCTTCTCGCGGCGCCGGGCGCCGAGGCTCGGTGCCGGCCGAATTCACCGACCGGCTCCACGAAACGGCACGCGCCGCTATGCTGCGCAGCGCGCGCGGTTGGTACGGGACTTCGAGGAGGCGGCCGATGTGGGATGGGACCAAGTTCGCGCGTCGCTTGGCATTGCCGTTGTTCGCCGGGAGCGTCGCCGTCGCAATGGCGGCCGAATCGCTCGGTCCGGTGCCCGCGCCCCCCGAGAACCCGCCGACGGAGGCGAAGCGGGTGCTCGGGAAGATGCTCTTCTTCGAGGAGCAGCTCTCCTCCGACGACTCGGTCGCCTGTGCCACTTGTCATCTGATGACGAGCGCGGGCACGGATCCGCGCCGCGGCAGGAACCCCGGCAGCAACTCGGTGTTCGGCGATCTCGGCGACGTCATGGGCTCTCCCGGCGTCGAGCCGATGGCCGAGGACGGCACGTTCCGTCCGGCGCCGCACTTCGGCGCCTCCGTGCAGGTGACGCCGCGCACCGCGCCGTCGCCGTTCGCCGCCATGTACCAGAAGGAGATCCTCTGGGACGGCCGCGCGGGTTCGACGTTCACGGATACCGTGACCGGGCAGGTCGTCATCGCCTCGGGCGGTGCCCTCGAGAGCCAGGCGCTGCTCCCGCTCACGAACGAAGTGGAGATGGGCCACGCGGGCCGCGACCTCGCGCAGGTGACGGCGAAGCTCGCGGCGTCGCGCCCCTTGGCGCTCGCCTCGGACCTCCCGCCCGACGTCGCTCTCGCGCTGTCGAACGATCCCGGCTACCCGGAGCTTTTCCGCCGCGCGTTCGGCGACCCGGCGATCACGCCTGTGAGGATCGCGATGGCGATCGCCACGTACGAGCGGACGCTCGCGGCCGCCGAGACGCAGTACGACCGCTACGCCGCGGGCGCAGAGAGCGCCCTCACGCCGCAGCAGATCCGCGGGCTCCAGGCGCTGACCACGTCGAAGTGCACGACCTGCCACGTGCCGCCGCTCTTCACCGACGGCACGTTCCGCGCGACCGGCGTCAGGAGCCCGTCCGAGGACAAGGGGCGCGCGGTGGCGACGTCGAACAACGCCGACCGCGGCAAGTTCAAGGTGCCGACGCTCCGCAACGTGGCGCTGAAGGAGAGCTTCTTCCACGACGGTCAGCGCACCGAGCTCGGCCAGGCGATCGACTTCTACGCGGTCGAGGACGGTCCGATCGTGGACGGCGTGCGCCAGTACGGCTCGCCGTCGGGCGGACACTCGGCCGTCGTCCCGTCGGACCAGTTCGTGGACAACCAGGACCCGGTGATGCCGACGATCCGCGTGTCGCCCGAGAACGCGCTCGACATCGCCGAGTTCCTCACGAACGCGCTCGTCGATCCGCGCGTCGCCTCGGGTGCGTTCCCGTTCGACTCGCCCACGCTCGGGTCGCAGCGGTCCGGGTCGAGGCCGATCGTCCACGAAGCGCTCTCGGCCACGGGCGCCGCCGCGCCGGCGATCGCGATCCACACGCCGGCGTTCGCGGGCAACGCAGAGTTCACGGTGTCCGTGACCGGCGGGCCCGTCGGCGCCACGGCGCGCCTCGTCTCGTGGGAGACGCCCTCCGCGGACGGCGCCGTCCGCGTCTCCGACCCGGTCGTCCTCGCGTCCGTCAACGGAGTCACGTTCGCCAACGCGAGCTTCCCGCTCTCGTCCGCGAAGCCAGGGACGCGACTCCAGTTCGCGTGGCGGGTGGAGGACATCGAGTCGCCCGGCGGCGCGACGGTCACCCCGACGGCGAGCGTCGTCGTGTTCGAGCAGCGGGCGAAGTACGTGAGCGGCGTTCCGCTCGTCACCCCCGCGGCGCTGACGGTGGATGACGGCGACGCCTACGTCGAGTCCGCGCGCTTCTCGGCGGACTACCGCAGAGACTTCCGCGACCCTGCGCGGGACCGGTTCGCCCTCCTCGCGTGGCTCGGCACGCCGTCCGCGGGCGCCGACCTCGCGTCGGGGTCGGTCTCCGTCACGGTCGGCGGCGCCGAGGTGCTCCCGCCCACGGCGCTCGGCGGCGACGGACGCATCACGGGTCCCGGGGTCACCGGGTCCTACGACCGCGTCACCGGACGGCTCCAGCTCTCGCTGCGCGATCTCGATCTGCGCGACGCAATCGTCACCCCGTACTCGGTGCCCGTCCGTTTCGAGATCGCGGGCCTCGGACTCGCGAGTCCCGTCGCGACGACGACGATCACGTTCGACGCGAAGATCGCCTCGTCGGGGCCGACGTCGGGACGTTTCGCCCAGCGCGCGTCGGGGACCGGCAACGGCGTCTTCCACGTCACCGCCGCGACGGCGAAGCAGGACGCCGAGGGCCGCGCGCGCGTCCGCATCTCCGCGGTCCTCGACGCGCCGGAGACGATGGCGGCGTGGGTGCCCGGCTCGGTGACGTTGTCGCTCGGCGCCGGCCCCGGCTATCGCATCGCGGAGAACGAGCTCGGGATCTCGCGCGGCGGCACGACGTACAGCGCGCCGCCCGCGGGCGGCCTGCGCAAGCTCCGCGTCGACGTCGTTCGGCGTGCGTTCGCGTTCGACGCGACGGTGGACCTGCCGGAGATCTCCGCCGCGGGGCCCGGCTCGCGCGTGCGCGTGCCCGTCACGCTCGTCCTCAGTCCGGCCGGGACGTCGTCCACGGTCACGTTCACGACGACCGCGACGGTGGCGGTGACCGGCAGGCGGTAGCCGCGGACCGGAGAGGCTCGCGCGTCCTCTCCGAGGAGGAACGCGCAGCGAGGACTCGAGGCCGCCGCGTGCGCGTCCGAACGCGGCGGCCCGAGGGTCGTCTCCGGCGGGCGCGAGAGTGAGTCGTGCGTCCGCGGGCAGACCGGCAGCAAGGGTGAGCGTGCGAGGCACGTCGCCGCCGGCGCAGGCCACTTCGTCGTCGGCGCCGGTCGCGTCCCGATCAGGGTCGGGAGTCGCGCCCGCGCGTCCGGCGAGGTGGCGTTGCCGCAGGAAGATAGCCCCGCGCGACGCCGGCCGCCATGGGGCCGAACCCTACCGGAACGGCGTCGCAGCGCGGGGTTGGGTTCGGCCCCATGGCGAGGGACCCGGGCGGTCTCCATAGTCCGTCTCCCGACGCCGGCTCGATCGCCACGACGGAGGGGAGAGGGCGCGGCGACGAGTTCGGGCCCGTCGGAGGGCCCTGCCGAGGAGCTGAGACCATGGCGCGAGCGCCGGAGCCACCCGAGGAAGCCGCCCGCGTCGCGGACGCGGACAAGATTGCAGGCCCGCCGACGCAGAGCCTCGGCATCCGCGAGGCGCAGGCCGGCGGGACCTCCGCCGATCCGACGCGCCAGGTGCATCCCGACAGCGTTCCGCTCTCGGGCGCGCCGCAGCCGAGCCGCCGGGACCAGGTCATGCCCACCGCCGAGCCGGTGGTGCCGGAGATCGACGCGAAATCGAAAGACGAGCGTGCGGCCGCGGCTGAGACGCACGTGAACTAGCGGATGCTCGAGGCCGCCGGCGTGCGGCCGGGAAGTGCCGGCGGGGACGACCCGGCGGGCGCAGTTCTCCGGATGCTCGCAGGGGGGAATGTCATGGGAGTCCTCTTCGACGCGCTGCGCAGCGTGGATTTCCTCGACGGCGCGAGCGCCGAGATCGTCACGCGCTTCATGGTCCTAGGCCGGTCCGAGGACCACCTGAAGGGCCACGTGTTCTGGAGAGCCGGAGCCGAACCGCACGCGCTCGTCGTGGCGGTCACGGGGGAGGCGAAGACGTCGACGTTCAGCTCCGAAGGGCGCGAGTTCATCGACCGGTTCGTCGGCACGGGCGAGTGCGTGGGGCTCATCGGCGCGCTCGACGGGCTACCGCACGCGACCGACGCCCACGTCACGCGGACGGGGGAGTTCTTCACCATCTCGCGCGACGCCTTCGTGCGCTGCCTCGACGAGCATCCCGCCGTGCGCGCGAAGACGGCCGCGACGCTCGGCGCGGTCTATCGCCGCGTGATGATGGAGCGCGAGAGCGTCTCGCTGCGCCCCGTGCCGCAGCGCGTCGCGGAGTTCCTTCTGCGGCACGGGTGCGTCCGCGAGTCCAACGGCGCCCGCGTTCTCATCCACGCGACGCAGGCCGAGATCGCCGCGCGCCTCGGGACCGTGCGGGAGGTCGTGTCGCGCATCCTCACGGATTTCAGGCAGCGCGGACTCTTGGCGCGCGACGCGGCCGACGGCATCCTCATTCCCGACTGGGAGGGCCTCGCGGCGGAGGCCGACGCGGGGTGCGGTGCCGCGACCGCGGGTCGCGCGCCCGCGCCGACCCACGCGGCCCGGACGCGGCGGTACTTCCTCCCCATGGCCGAACGCCGCCGTCGACGCGAGCCCGCGGAGGACGCGGCACCGTGCCGCGAACGCCTCGGCGACCTCACCCTCTGCTGCGCGCGCGGGTGCCCGGTGGCGATCGAGGACCGCGCCGCGCGGCGGCACGAGACGATCCGCCGGTGGCGGGTCGCTTCCGCGGCGCGCCGGGTCGCTCCCGCCGCGTTGCTCCAGCGCGTCTGACGGTTCGCATGACGGTTCGCCCGTCGCCCCGCGACTACTTGAAGATGGCCTTCGGGTTCATCTTGAGGACGTACGTCTCCGGGTCCGTGGCGAACTCGTTGATGCAGTCCTTGCTGCAGAACTGCATCTCGTAGCCGCGGTAGGCGATCACGTAGCGGCTCGCGGTCAGCTCCTTGCCCGTGACGACGCAGGTCTTCAGCGGGTAGCCCGACGTCGGCGGCATCTCCGCGTAGCTGATGTTCGGCCCCTGCGGGACCGGAGGCGGCAGCGGCTTCGCGGGCTCGGGCGCCGGCGAGCACGCGGCGAGAGCCGCAGCGACGAGACCGAAGGCGAGACACGAGAGGGTCCGCATCGACGATCCTCCTTCCTTGGCGAAGACGGCGTTCCGGCGAGCGGCGGCAATGCTAGCGCGGCCGCAGGGCCCGTCCCACTACGACGATCGTCCGAAAAGGGGCCGACGGCACGGCAGGACCGGCTCGCGCGTCTAACATCGGGACCGAGGTCACGGGAGGTGATGAGCCATGAAGAGCGCATGGACGGTGGGATGTCTCGTCGCGTTCGCGGGCGCGGCGCTCGCGGGCCCCCCGGCGGCGCCGGAGCAGCTCGCCTGGGCGCCGGGCCTCGCAGCGGCGCAGGAGGACGCGCGCCAGCGCAAGGTCCCGCTCCTCGTCGTCCTCAACATGGACGACGAGCGCGGCAACGACCGGATGGTCGCCGAGATCTACACGGCGCCCGAGGTGCGCGCGGCGGCGAAGAAGTGCGCCGTCACGATCGCGTCGCTCGGCCGGCACGCGGCGGTCGACGATCCGAAGCGCGGCTGCAAGGTGTGCTCGCGATTCGGTCTCGTCACGTGCGACGAGCACCGCGCGACGGAGAAGGTGCTGCGCGAGGAGTGGCTGAAGTGCGGGCCGAAGGACAACGTCGACAGTCCGCGTCACGTGTTCCGCGCGCCCGACGGACGTCTCCTCTTCGAGCGCGTCTGGACGCTCGAGGCAGAGGAGCTCCAGAAGCTGATCGATCGTGCCGTCGCCGCGTGCGCTCCCGAATCGCTCGCTGCGTGGGACACCACCGACGCGCGGCTGCGTCGCGCGTTCGAGCCGATCGGCTGCGTGCGGTCGACGGCGCTGAAGGACCTCCTCGGCGCGAAGGACCCCGCCGTGGACGCGAAGCTCTTCGACCTCGCGCGGCACACCGACAGCGACGACGCCGCGCGCGACGTGGTGCGCGCGATCGCCGCCGACATGACGCCGACGCGCTCCGAGGGCATGCGAAAGCTGCTCACCGCGCCCGCGGCGCCGGTCCGCATGCAGGCGGCGGCCGGCATCGCGGCGCTGAAGGAGAAGGACGCGTTCGACGTCCTCGCAGCCGCGTACGGCAAGGAGAAGTCCGCCGACGTGAAGTGCATGATGCTCCGAGCGCTCGCGGTCTCGGGAGGCGATCCCGTGAAGACGCGCGACATCGTGCTGAAGGCCGCGAAGTCGGGGGAAGGCCCCGTGCGGATCCACGGCGTGGTCGCTCTCGCCCCGTGGGCGAAGGAGGACGCCGTCGTCGACGCGATCCGGAAGTACCCGGCGAACGACAAGCTCCCCGAGAACCTGCGGGCCGCGGCCGCGTGGACCCTCGGTCTCTCGGGTCGCAAGGAGATCGCGCAGGATCTGAAGCCGCTCACCGAGGAGAAGACGGAGATCCTGAAGCGCGCGGCGCATGCGGCCATCGCCCGGCTGACGACGGGTTCGGAGGATCCGAACTACATGTACCTGCGCGCGTGGGTCGCGCCGCTCTCGGTGAGCCTCCCCGAGAAGTGAGCCGCGGAGCGCGGGCACCGCAGCCGCGCCCCGTAGCATGGGGCGCATGAGGAACACGAATCGACGCGCGGCGAGACGGAGCGCGGGTCTTGCCGTCGCCGCTCTGCTGCTCGCCTGCGCGCTCCCCGTGGTCCTCGCAGCGGACGAGGACGCCCGGTCGCCCGTCCCCGACCCGGCGGTGCGCGCTCCGGCGGTCGCGGAGCTGAGGAGAGAGCTCCGCGAGGAGCTGAAGTCGAAGGACCCGGAGGCGAAGCGGGCGCTCGCTCGGAAGCTGATCGAGCGAGCGAGGGCCGCCGAGGTGGACGCGGTGAAGCGCTACGTGCTCCTCGACGAAGCCGCGGCGCTCGCTGCGGAGGCCCGCGACGTCGGGCTCGCCCTCGACGCGACGAACCAGATCGCGGCCGCGTTCCGGGTGCAGGGTGCGGCGCGGGGGTTCGCGGCGGTCGACGCGATCACGCGCGGCACGAAGGAGACCGGCGCGCTCGCCGAGGCCGCGGTCGCGTGCGTCGACCTCACGGGAATGGCACTCGCCGAGGACGATCCGGCGACCGCCGGGAAGGCGATCGCGGCGGCGAAGTCGTTCGCGAAGACGGCGAAGCTCGGCGGACTCGTCGCACGCGCGGCGGAGATCGCTGAACTCGTGGCCGCGTTCAGGAAGGCGTCCGCGGCTGCCGAGGCTGCGCGCGCGGTCGTTGCGACGTCACCCGACGATCCCGCCGCGCGCGAGGCGCTCGGCCGGTTCCTCGCGTTCGGCCGCGGACGGTGGGATGAAGGCCTCGCGCACCTCGCGAAGTCGGGCAACGCCACGCTCGCGGAACTCGCCGGGAAGGATCTCGCGCACGCAGAGGACGCGGCCGCGCGTAAGGCGCTCGCCGACGGATGGTGGGACGTCGCGCAGAAGGAGAAGGACCCGCTCGCGAGAGCGCGGATGCTCGCGCGCGCGGCGGCCGTCTACGAGGCGGAGCCCGCCGACGCCGACGCGAAGCGCGGGGCGCTCGTGAAGTCGCGACTCGCTGCCGTCACGTACACGGCGTGGGAACGCGGCGTCGCGCTGACGAAGGACTTCTCGAAGGACGGGCCGGTCAGCCTCGCCCTCGCGACGGTCCGCGCGTACATCGCGCAGCAGAAGGTCGACCGCGACGCCGACGGATGGCGCGTGAAGCTCCCGCGCTTCCCGGAGATCGCGTTCGGCCGCGGCGAGGAGTACCTCTGGCGCCTCGACACGAGCGAGGGCGCGATCACGCTCAGGTTCTTCACGGACACGGCGCCGAAGCACGTCGCCAACTTCCTCTACCTGACCGAGCTCGGGTTCTTCGACGGACTCCTCTTCCACCGCGTCATCCCCGGCTTCATGGCGCAGGGCGGCTGCCCGAAGAAGGACGGCACCGGCGACCCGGGCTACACGTTCGCGTCGGAGTTCGAGGGCGGGAGGAAGCACGCCGGGCCAGGCGTGCTCTCCATGGCGAACACGGGCAAGCCCGGCTCCGACGGGTCGCAGTTCTTCATCACGTTCGTGGCGACTCCCGATCTCGACGGGAAGCACACCGTCTTCGGCGAGGTCGTGGACGGGATGGACGTGGTGAAGGTGCTCGAGGCCGCGGGCACGCCGGGCGGCACGCCGAAGAAGCCGCTCGTGATCGAGAGCGCGCGCGTCTCGCTGCGCTGACGCGCCGCCGGCGGGGCCGGCGGCGCGATCATCGGCCTCGTCAGTTCACTTCCAGTCCCAGACGCGCAGCCGCTCGCTGCTCGGGCTGGTCGACGGGGTCGATTCGGTGAGCAGGATGAGGCTCAGCACCGAGTTGCCCGTGATGTCGCCGAGGAGGATGTCCCTCGATTCGCCCGTGTCCACGGACGTCAGGGGCAGGAAGTCGTTGGAGATGGCGAAGTGCAGCGCGCCGTCACCACGCAGCAGGCGCGTCCGGCGGACGGCGTTCCCGGAGCTGTTCGTGAGCGCCTCGGTGGTGCCCACGAGGATGTCGAGGTTGCCGTCGCCGTCGACGTCGCGCACGGCGAGAGCCGAGCCTCTCAGGTTGTCGTCGGCCGTCCCCGAGAGCGGGACGGTGGGCAGCGCAGACGAACTCACGTCGGTGAAACTCGATCCGGTGTTCTGCAGGATGCGCAGCGCGCGCGTCGAGCTCGACCCTCCGCTCAGCGTCTGCGCGCTCAGGATGACGAGGTCGTTCGCGCCGTCGTTGTCGAGGTCGATGAGTTCCACGCGGTTGCCCTGCCAGAACTCCGGCGACGATCCGGACGGCATCCAGGAGGAGGTCTGATCGCTGAAGAACCCGTAGCCGTCGTTGATCAGGATCTGCGTCGCGACGCGCGCGCTGTCGTTGCCGTAGCGCATGCCGTACGGCGTGGTCGAGTTGGGGCTGTCCCACGTCACGACCATGTCCAGCGACGCGGCTGCGTCGCCGTCGATGTCGCCGAGCTTGATGTCGCGGCCCGGGAACGCCGGAGAGTACGAGGCGTAGTTCGACGACCCGCAGAGCGGGACGCGCGGGAACGTCACGTCCAGGAAGCCGCTGTAGCCCTGGTTGTCGAAGACGCGCGTGGCCGACGTGTACTGGTACCGGGGGCGCGCGTAGGTGTAGACGTTCCCGTTGTAGCTGTAGTACGTGTACGTGTACCGGTGGGAGTACGCGTTGGCGTCGTAGTAGGCGCCCGGCGTGAACGTGACGTAGGCGGGATTGCTGTAGACCGCTCCGCGGCGAGTGCGGTCCGAAGCCATCACGAAGTCCGCGTCGCCGTCGCTGTCGAGGTCGCCGATCGCGAGGGCCGTGGCGTTTCCCGAGCCGTAGGACTGGCGGTAGAGGTAGTACGAGCCGCCGTACGAGTTCGTCAACGTGACGGCCGACGTCCGCTTGCGCGGCGAGTAGGTGCTGAGCGAGAAGGTTCCGCTCCCGTCGTTCGTGAAGAGGCGCCCCTCGAGGTAGTAGTAGGAGTAGTAGCCGGCCGACCAGGTGAAGATCTGCCGGCTCGCGATCAGGATGTCCTGGTCGGAGTCGCCGTCGAGGTCGCCGATGGAGATCGCGTCGGCCTGGTACCGGTCGCCGTTGCTGCGGTTGGTGGTCGGGAACCGCGAGCTGGTCACGTCGGTGAGCCTGCTGCTCCCGCCGAAGAAGAGCCTCGTGAACTCCCTGCGCGAGCCGAGCGGGTAGTAGCTGTAGTTCGTGTTGTAGTTCGACGTGATCACGAGGTCGTCGGCCGCGCCGTCGTTGTCGAGGTCGCCGATCGCCCCGCGCCGCGAGAGCAGGTTGTCCGTGCTCGTCGTGCCCGGCGAGCGGTTGCCGGTCTCGTTGCCGAAGCCGACGTTCGTCAGGGCGTTCGAGGTCGCGAACTGGCCGACGAGGTCGGCGATGCGCGTCGTCACCACGCCGAAGGCGCCCGCGGGCGCCGTGAAGCGGATCTGCGTGGACGTCTGCGAGGTGATGGTCGCGGACACGCCGCCGAGCGTCGCCGTGTTGCTCGCGACAAACCCGGTGCCGGCCACCGTGATGGTCGCGCCGCCGCCGGCCGCGATGTGCGTCGAGTCGGTTCGGGGGCCGGCCGTCGCCGTCACGCTCGTGATCGTCGGCGCTCCCTGGACGGTGAAGTTGGGTCCGTTCGCGACCGTGCCGAACCGATCGATCAGCGACACCGTGTAAGAGCCCGCCGCGATGGCGGGCGTCACGAAGCGGCGCGACGTCGCGCTGAGGAACGTGGACGTGATGTTCGCGCCGTTGAAGCGGAGCTGATCCGTCGATTCGAACAGCGATCCGGTGATCGTGACGGTCGTGCCGCCGGCGACCGCGCCGTACGGCGGCGAGTAGGGCGTCGACGCGAAGGCCGGCGGGTCCTTGATCGGGAAGGTCGGCCCGTTGGCGACCGCTCCGAAGCGGTCCACGAGCGCGACGGGATAGTTGCCGGCGACGGACAGGGACGTGACGAAACGGCGCGTCGTCGAGTTGACGAAGGTCGAGGAGATGTCGGCGCCGTTGAAGCGGAGCTGGTCCTGCACCTCGAAGTTCGTCCCCGTGATCGTGACCGTGGTGCCGCCCGCGGTCGTCGCGACGATGGGCGAATACGGCGTCGCCGCGAACGTCGGCGGGTCCTTGAACGTGAGGTTCGGCCCGGTGCCGACCAGTCCGAAGCGGTCGATGAGCGACAGCGAGTAGGCGCCGGTGGCCATGGCGGGCGTGACGAACCGCCGCGTCGTCGCGTTGACGAACGTGGAGGTGATGTTCGAGCCGTTGAAGCGGAGCTGGTCCTGCGCCTCGAAGTTGCTGCCCGTGATCGTGATCGTCGCGCCGCCGGCCGTCGGCGAAGAGAGCGGCGAGTACGGGTTGGCCGCGAACGCCGGCGGGTCCTTGATCGGCAAGACCGGGCCCGCGACGACGGTGCCGAGGCGGTCGGTGAGCGACACCGAGTAGAGGCCGGTGGCGAGTGCGGGCGTCACGAACGTGCGCGTCGTCGCGTTGACGTACGTCGAGGTGCGGTTGACGCCGTTGAACTGGAGCTGGTCGACCGACTCGAAGGCGCTTCCCGTGATCGTGATCGTGACGCCGCCCGCCGTGGGCGAGTACACGGGCGCGTAGGGCGAAGCCGCGAACGCCGGCGGGTCCTTCATCTGGAAGTTCGGCCCGGTCGTGGAGAGCCCGAACCGGTCGACGAGCCTCACCGAGTAGCCGCCGGTCGTCTTCGCGGGCGTGACGAACGTGCGCGTCGTCGAGTTGACGAACGTGGAGGCGAGGGCGACGCCGTCGAAGAAGAGCTGATCCGTCGGCTCGAACTCGCTGCCGGTGATCGTGATCGTGGTGCCGCCGGCGAGCGGCGCGGCGAAGGGCGCGTACGGAGCTGCAGCGAAGGCGGGCGGGAGCTTGTACTCGTAGGAGAACGGCGAGGTTGCGATCCGGAAGAACTCGTCCTCCAGCGTGACCGACACGAAGCCGACCGGGTTCGGCGGCGTCACGAGCGTGATGTGCGTCGGGTCGACTACGACCACGCTGGTCGCCACCTGGATGCCGAAGCGGACGACCTGCCCCGCCGTGAAGCCCGTGCCGACGAGCGTGAGCGCCTCGCCGCCGACCCTCGGACCGCCCGGGTCGTACTGGTTCGTCGCGTTCCTGATGTCCGAGATCGTCGGCATCGGCACGTAGAAGAAGTACCCGGTGCGCACCGAAGCCTGACCGTCGGCCTGGACGACCGCGACGTCCACCACGGAGCCTGGTGTCCCGGCCGGGACCACGACGTCGATCGTCGTGCCGTCCGGAGTCACGGCGACGTTCGTGCCCGGCACGCCGCCGAAGAACACCTGGGGAACCGGGTTCGTCGGGAAGCCCGAGCCGGAGAGGCGGGCGATGAGTCCGGTGTCGCCCCGGATCTGGGTTCCTCGCACGGCCAGGAAGGGCTCGTTCGGGGAGACCGCGACGGCCGACTTGCTCTTGGGCCGGGCCTTAGGGGTGACCTTCGTCGTCACCTTGTAGGTGCTCTCGCCCGCGGGGATCGACAGCGTCACCGTGTAGGGACCGTCGCCCGCGTGCAGCGTGAGCCCCGTCAGCTTCGAGGAGCCGTTCTTGTCGACCGGCGTGGCGCCGGCGGACTTGATCGCGCCCGCGGGGTCCCTCACGGCTCCGATGTGTACGGGCGTGTCGCCCTTCCCCCAGGTCACCGTCACGTCGAGGAGGGCTCCGTCGATTCCCTCCACGATCACGTCGCGAGTCAGAGGGTCGGAGCCGCCGAGATGCTGCTTCGTCAGCTTGCTCTCGGGTGCCGCCACCACCTTGAAACTGATCGTGTAGGCGCCCTGCGTGCCGTTCCTGCCCGCGACGCGGACCGCCCAGATCCCGGTGGAGGGGATCTCGAACTTGTTGAGCGTGACGGTCGTGCCGCCCTTCTTCTCGACGACGACGGGGGCGGAGACGGTCCCGTCGGGGGCGACGAGATTGAGGATCGGGAGGAGGGGGGACGACGGGCTTGCGGTCACCGTGACGGTCAGCTTCTCGCCCGCGACGAGCGGGGCAACGAAGTCGTCAGCGTCCTCGAGCGGGTTGACGTTGTCGATGCTCGTCGAGTACGAGTTCGCCCCGAAGGGCGGGCCGTAGGTGTCCGAGAGACCCGGCGCGGCCCAAGCTGCGACGGCCAGCAACGCGACTGCAAGGCGACGGAACATCGTGAATCCCTCCGAGAGTCGTAATCAATCCAGGACTTTAATCGCCCGGGGCGGTCCGTGGCCACGAGAAGTTGGGCCGTGCAGACGGCGACGGCCCCGTGACGTGGATCACGCGAAGCGCCGGGTCGATGCAGACGGGGGTTACGGCGACCGGCCGGGACGCCCTAGACTGGCGGTCGATCGAGCGAATCCACAAGGGAGACATCCACCATGCGAGTCGTCAATCTGGCGCAGTGCCCGCCCCCGAGCGTCCGGCCGGACGCGACCGTGCTCGAGGCGGTGCGGATCATGGAGCGGGCGAACGTCGGAGCCGCTGCGGTGATGCAGGACGGCGATCTCGTGGGCGTCGTCTCGGAGCGTGACGTGATGCTCAGGGTGGTCGCCGCCAGGCTCGATCCCGAGACGACGCCGGTGAGCGCGGTGATGACGAAGGGCGTCAAGACCGTGAGGCCCGACTGCGAGGCGGACGAGGCGCTCGCGGTCATGGTGTCGAACCACATCCGGCACGTCCTGCTCGTCAACGACAGGGGCTCGGTCGTGGGGCTCGCGTCGTCCCGGGACCTCTTCCAGGCCCAGGTCGAATCGCTCGGCGACCAGGTCCATACGCTCGAAGCGTACGCCGGCAACGACAACCGCGGCGGCTAGGAGTCCGACCGCCTGCAATTCCGCTCGAGCGAGACCTGACGCCGGACGGACTCCTACGCGAAGGCCTCGGCGCGCTTCACGAGGTCGTCGAGGCCGGGCTCGGCCGGATTGCGCGGCCTGCCCGGGTGGATGATGGCGACCTGGCAGCTCTCGGCCGCAAGGACGAGCTGGGCGAACGTCCCGGCGTTCGGGTCCGCCACGTAGGCCTGCTTGTTCTTGTCGTACTTGAACATGCGGTCGTTCACGTGGATGCACTCGTTGCAGCTCGAGCAGCGCGGCGTCTCGATGGACGGGTCGTCCGACCTCTTCTTCTCGACGGGCTCGGCGACGGTTGCAGCGGTGAGCGCCGCCGCGGCCGGCGCCGCCTGCGTTGCGGGTGCCGTCTCGGCGCCGCGCGCCTCGGCCTCGGCCCTCGCCCTCTCCTCCCATGCCGCGCGCTCCTTCGCGACGAGTCGCAACGCGTGCGAGTTCCTGATCCCGCCGAGTTCCTGGAGGCTGCGCCACTGATCGAGGCAGCGGCGCGCTTCGCGGATCAGCATCCCGTCCACGAGGACCCGGTGGAGCCGGTTCGCGGGATCGACGAAGAGCGCGTACGGAACTCGTTCGGGCAGGCCCGGCTGCTCGATCGCGACGCACTCGGCGACCGGGATCATCCGCGCGTCGCAGCACTCCGCGGGGACCGTGGCGAAGTGGCGCGCGTAGCGGGCGTCGCAGGCGAGGAAGTCCGCGACCGTGAAGTGCGCCTGCGCGGACGAGCGCTGCAGCGCCCCGTCCTCCCAGTCGACGCGGACCGCCGGCCAGTCGCGCTCCGGCTGGGTGTTGTGGTCGAGCGTGAAGCGCGACGCCCAGTCGGGCCCGGCCGAGGGGTCGAAGACGAACGACGGGAATGCCCGCGAGTCCGCGGCGGCGGCCGCGGCGAGGTAGGGCGCCAAGCCGCCGAGCGAGCCGCCCGCGCCCGAGTAGACGCTGAAGAACGCCGGGCCCGGGAACCCGAGGCCGCGCAGGAGCGGGCCGCGGAACCGGTAGACGTGCGAGCTCGCCGCTTCGAGGACGAAGACCCCGCCGATCGAGATCGCCGCCTGTGCGAGGCGCCGCACGCGAACTCCCGTGGACGCGTGGCCGTCCGCCGCGTTCGAGGGGGCGGAGAGGTCGTCGGTCTGGACGAGCACCTTCATCGGGAGCCCGGCCGAGAGCGCCTCCATCAGGTTCGCGCCGTCGGCGGCGTCCATCGAGTCGGCGCAGACGCACACGAGGTAGTCGGGGAACTGCGCGAGCTCCGAGGGACCGAGCTCCTCGGCGCCGATCGCCGCGAACATCGCGTCGTGGGCCGCCTCGCGGTACCTCCCCTCGATCTCGAGGGACGCGACGGACATGGCCTTCGCGAGCTCGACCATCTGCGGGAGCCGCGCGCGGTAGGCCTGGAGCGCGTCGGCCGTGCGGCGGAAGAGGAACGCGTGGTCCGAGTTCGTGGTCCGCGCGGCCGCCTTCTCCGTGGACGGGAAGAACGCCTGCGACTCGAGCGTGGCGACGAGCCGGCGGATGCGAGTGCTCCTCGATTCGGGCAGACGCGCCTGCGGACGTCCGTTCAGGAGGAGCTTCGAGAGGACGCCGAAGTCGATGTCGCCCGAGAACGAGACGCCGACGGAAGCCTTCAGCCGCTCCGCGGAGAGTCCCTCGGCGGAGTTCGCGCGATCGGCCCGCAGGATGTCCGACAGCTTCAGGATCAGACGGTCGATCCGCGCGCGCATGCGGCGCGACTTGGCACCCTGGACGTTCCTCCACGCGTGCGTGACGAGGCGGATCGGCAGATCGCCGTCGCAGAGGACGATCTCGCCGTCGAGCTTCCGCGCGGAGCGCAGCTTGCCGAGGCTGTCGACGAGGAGCGCGTCGCCGTCAGCGGCGAGCTTGCGCTCGGCGGCGTCCCAGAGGACCGCGAGGCTGCCCTTCGCGCCCGAGAACGCGGCCTTGCGGATCTCCCGCTCGAGACGGATCGCGTGATGGCGCACGCGGTCGGCGCCGTCGCCCTGCGCGACGCACGCCGCGAGTCGGTCGAAGAGCGCGGAGAGCGACACCACCGACGACTCGCCCGTCTCGCCGGCGGCGAGGATCAGCGGGAAGTCGTGGCGCAGCGACGCGAGGTCCCGGTATCGCGCGAACGCGGCGGGAACGAGCGCGAGTCCGTCCACGGCGCCGAGGTGCGGCGAGGACTTCCTGCCCGTCAGGTAGAAGGCCACGTGCTCTTGATGCTCGGCTTCCATGATGTTTCCCGCCGTTGTCTGGCGTCCGGGCGCGCGCTGCGCGTCCGGACTAGATGGTGAACCTGTCGAGCTCCGCCTCGAGTCCGCGGCGGATCACGTCGGTCGTGCGCAGGTCGACGTTCTGCCGGAGGTCCTCGTAGCAGGGCACGCTCGGGTCGTGGAAGAGGATGCCCACCGGAAGGACGTCGGTCGACGACGCGATCTCGCGCGCACGGTGAATGTTCGACGGATCGTGCTCCAGCCGGTTCGTGTAGACGCTCTGGATCCCGGCGCTCGGCCTCAGTCCCTTCGCGTGCTCGAGGACGAGCACCTTCGACGGGTCCTTCACCCACGGGTCGAGCGCCTTCGGCATGAACTCCGGGCAGCGCTGCACGATCCGCACGAAGGAGAGCCCGCGGTGCCGGTGCGCCGCGAGGAGGATGTCGTAGAGGAGTTCGGGGATCCAGTCCACCGCCTGCGCCACGAACGACACGTTCTGCACGCCGAGCGTCACGGTGAGCGGTTGCAGCGCGTCGAGGTACGAGCCCCGCGGCGTGGTGTTGGTCTTCAGGCCCTTCGGCGACGTCGGCGACGCCTGGTTCTTGGTCAGTCCGTAGACCTGGTTGTCGTGGACCATGACCGTGAGGTTCATGTTGTAGCGGATGGCGTGGATCCAGTGGGCCGCGCCGATGCTGAAGCAGTCGCCGTCGCCCGTGTTGACGAACACGTTGAGGTCCGGGCGCGCCATGCGCACGCCCTCGGCGACGGGCAGCGCGCGGCCGTGCAGGCCGTGGAACCCGTACGTGTTCATGTAGTGCGGGAGACGGGACGAACAGCCGATGCCGGAGACGAACACCGTCTTCTCCGGGCGCAGGCCCTCGTCGCGGCAGAGACGCTGCAGCGCCGTCAGGATCGCGTTGTCGCCGCAGCCCGAGCACCAGCGCGGGACGCCCTTCTGGAAGTCCTCGATCTCGTGGTGCTCCTCGTGCATCTGGAGCAGGCACTGCGTCGAGGAGACGGCGGACCCGTTGGTCGAGGCGATCGGTGTGGTAGTGGTCATGGCGGTCCTCACGCTTCCTTCGCACCGAGTTTCGCGAGCAGGGCGCGGCGCACGCCGCCGGGCTTGATGGGCTGTCCGCGGACCTCGCTCCAGCAGTCCACGTCCACGAGGTAGCGCGAGCGGAGCAGCATCGCGAGCGCCGAGTACCGGCGGTTGTCCTCGTCGATGAGTTCGTCCTCGACGCGGTCGCTCCAGTTCGCCTCGACCGTCATCACCTTCTTGAACTTCCTCATCGCGTCGCCGATCCCCGGAGGGAGCGGCTGGAGGAAGCGGATGTGCATCGACGAGACGGACTTCCCCTCGGCGCGGAGCGACTCGACGGCCTCCTCGATCGCGCCCTTCGTGCTGCCCCAGCCGAGGACGAGGAGGTCGCCCTCGGGGTCGCCGAACACGGGCGGCGGCTTCAGCGTCTTCTGGAAGGCGGCGAGCTTGAGGCTCCTCGCGCGGATGCTCTGCGCGTTGATCTCGGGGTCGTACGCGACGTGACTGTCCACGTCGTGCGCGAGACCCGTCAGCGTGAACATGCCGCCCGGCTGGCCGGGAATGATCCGCCGCGCGAGACCGGTGCGCTCGTCCCACGCGTACGGCTTCGTGCCCGGCGCGACCGCGCTCTGATCGATCGGCGGCACGACCCAGGCCTCGTCGAACTCGGGCCGCGGGAAGGGAGTCTGGCCCGTGGCGAGGTTCGCGTCCGAGAGCACGACCACGACCATGTTGAAGGTCTCGGCGATCCTTCGCGCCGTGATCATCGAGTAGAAGCAGTCCTCGATCGTCGCCGGCGCCATGACGACCTTCGGCGCGTCGCCGTGGCTGCCGAACATCGTGGTGAGCAGGTCGCCCTGCTCGGACTTCGTCGGCTGCCCGGTGCTCGGGCCGCCGCGCTGCACGTTCACGACGACGAGCGGGATCTCCGCCATCACCGCGAGGCCGATCGCCTCCTGCTTCAGCGAGTAGCCGGGGCCCGACGTGATCGTCACCGCGCATTTCCCGGCGTACGACGCGCCGATCGCGAACGTGCAGGCCGCGATCTCGTCCTCGGCCTGGTGGACGATGCCGCCGACCCGGTCGAACACCTCGGAGAGGAAGTGCGACGCCGACGTCGCCGGCGTGATCGGGTACATCGCGCAGATCTCCATCCCCGATGCGAGGACTCCGAGCGCGATGGCGGTGTTGCCGTTGGTGACGATCTGCTTCTCGGTCCCGCGCGTGGCGGGGATCTTGAACTTGAAGTCGAGGTTCCGCTCGGCCCACGCGTGGCCCGCGTCGAGGAGTTGCGTGTTCGACTGGATGACCGCGAGCGACTTCTTGCGGAACGTCTGCGCGACCTGGCCGCGCGCGAACTCGAGGTCCAGGCTGTAGATCGAGGAGAGCATCCCGAGCACGAACATGTTCTTCCCGCGCCGCGCGTCCTTCACGATCTTCAGGCATTCCTGCTCCATCGGGATCTCGCGCACGCGGTAGCCCGCGGCGACGAGGTCGTCGTGCGTCGAGACGTACGACTTCACGATCTCGGGGCTCGGGTCCTGCCGCCACATGCTCTCGAGCAGGATGATGGCGCCCGGCTTCAGCTCCTTCGTGCGCACGCGGCCGAGCAGCACCTGCTCGTTGAACGCGACCACGAGGTCCGCCTCGTCGCCGCCGTTGGTGACGCGTTTCGAACCGAGGCGGACGCGGATGCCGCTCGCCCCGGCGACGCTGCGCGCGGGCGGCTGGATCTCGGCGGGGATGATCTCGACCGTCCAGATGCCGTTGCCCGACTTCGCGCCGATCGACGCGAGCGACTGGCCGCAGCGCTGCGCGCCCTCGCCCGAATCGCTGATCACGTCGACGATGTGCTCGGGGATCGTCGTGACGTTCCTCGCCCTGCCGTCCGGCGAGGTCTTCGCCTCCGGCGTCTTCAGTCCCCGGCTCTTCGTGGTCGCGGTGCTCATGGTCTCGTCGATGCCGTCCTTTCCTCTTCCTCTGCGCTACGCCCGGACCCTGACGAAGTTGCGTTCGCCGGTCCCGATCCCGAACAGCGCGTCCGCGCCCCCGTCGTACGGCGCCGCAGCGTCGCGGATCCCGAGGTACTCCTTCATCGCTCGCGCGGCTTTGCGGCCCGCGCCCATCGCCTCGATCACGGTCGCCGCGCCGGTGACGATGTCGCCGCCGGCGAAGACGCCGGCCATCGACGTCGCGAGGCTGTCGTCCGCGCCGATGTAGCCGCGCTTGTTCAGTTTCAACTTCGACGTCTGGCCCATGATCGGGTTGGCGTTCGTGCCGATCGCGAACACGACCTGGTCCGCCTCGAACTCGAACTCGCTGCCCTTCACCGCGACCGGGCGGCGGCGTCCCGAGTCGTCGGGCTCGCCGAGTTCCATGCGCACGCAGCGCAGTCCGCGCACGCTGCCCTTGCCGTCGTCGAGGACGGCGACCGGGTTCGTGAGCCAGTGGAACTGGATGCCCTCTTCTTCCGCGTGATGGACCTCTTCGGCGCGGGCCGGGGCCTCGGCGCGCGACCGGCGGTAGATGCAGTGGACGTCCTTCGCGCCGAGGCGCATGCACACGCGCATCGCGTCCATCGCGGTGTTGCCCGCGCCGACCACGGCCACGTGCTGCCCGAGCGGCATCGGAGTGTCCGCGTTCGGGAAGTCCCTCGCGCGCATCAGGTTGCAGCGCGTGAGGAGTTCGTTGGCGGAGAGGACTCCGTTCAGGGAGTCGCCCGGGATGCCGAGCATCGTCGGGTAGCCCGCGCCGACGCCGATGAAGACCGCGTGGAACCCGAGCGAGTCGAGCATCTGCTCGATCGTGAACAGGCGGCCGACGATCGTGTTGCAGACGAACTTCACGCCGAGCTTCTTCAGGTTGTCGATCTCGGCGTCGATCACCTCGTTCGGCAGGCGGAAGTCGGGGATGCCGTAGCGCAGCACGCCGCCGGGCAGGTGGAAGGCCTCGAACACCGTCACGTCGCAACCGGCCTTCGCCATGTCGGCCGCGCAGGCCATGCCCGCGGGGCCCGAGCCGACGATGCCGACGTTGAAGCCGTTCTTCTCGATGTACGGCACGTTCGCCCACTTGCCCGCGATGGCGAGGTCGCCGACGAAGCGCTCGAGACGTCCGATCGCCACGGGCTCGAGCGTGTCGGCCACGGTGCAGACGCCCTCGCACTGGTTCTCCTGCGGACAGACGCGTCCGCAGACGGCGGGCAGCAGGTTCGCGGCGGAGAGCACGTCGTAGGAGCCGCGGAAGTCCTTCTGGGAGAGCTTGCGGATGAAGCCCGGGATGTCGATCGCGACCGGGCACCCGGCTATGCAAACCGGGTCGTCGCAGTCGAGGCAGCGCGACGCCTCGCGCAGGGCGTCCTGCTCGTTGTAGCCGCAGCTCACCTCGGAGAAGTTCTTCACCCTCTCGGCCGCGGGCTGCTCGCGCGCGGGGGTGCGCTCCTGGGGGATCGTCCGGACCGTCTTCTTCTTCGCCATCGCGCTCGCTCCCCTCGCTACCGGATGACCTTGATGAGCCGCGACTCCGCGACGTCGTTCAGGCGGCACGTCCCCGACCACCGCTCCATCGCGGCCTTCTCCTCCTCGCGGTACCGGCGCAGCCGGAGCATGAGGTCGTCGAAGTCCACCTTGTGGCCGTCGAAGTCGGGGCCGTCGACGCACGCGAACTTCACCTCGTCGCCGACCTTCACGCGGCAGCCGCCGCACATCCCGGTGCCGTCCACCATGATGGGATTGAGGCTGACCATGGTCTTCACGCCGAAGGGGCGCGTGGCCTCGGCACTCGCCTTCATCATGATCGGCGGCCCGATCGCGACGACCTCGCCGACGTCGGGATGCTTGCCGATCGCGAGCCGGATGC
>JANNHP010000008.1:0-7760 GCA_031404455.1 Planctomycetia bacterium
CGTCGCGCTTCACCGCGAACACGTCCACGCGGAGCTTCTTGTCCTTCAGGAAGTCCTCCTGCGCCTTCACGGTCTCGGTGTCGCCGCGGATGTGCGGCAGCGCCGTGTTCGGGCCCGGGAACATGTGCGAGCGCACGAGCCCGTTCTTCGCGGAGACGTCGCCGAGCGGCGCCGGGACGAGCGGCATGTGGCAGTCCTGGCAGTTCTTCGCGACGGGCGGATTGTAGAAAGTGCGGGCATTGTTCTTCGAGACGCCCGAGTCCTGGTGGCCGTCGTACTCGTTCTGTCCGCGGATCCAGCGATAGCCGTTGACGGGTTTGTCGAGCGACACCTTGTGGCACGTACCGCAGAACTCCGACGTGCGGAAGACGGGCTTCAGCATGTCGCGCTTGTGGACGTCGGGCTTGCTCTTGACGAGCGCGTCGTGGACCTCGGCGGCGAGCCCCGACTTCGCGTCGGCGTAGAGATACGGATCGGGCGCGGCGTCCGCGATGCGGTACGCTCCGTTGCCTCCGACGCCGTGGACCTCATCCATGAGATGGCACGCGAGGCACGTGAGCCCCGCCTGCGACTCGGGGATCGTCGGCACGATCTCCTTCGTCATGTTCCCCGCCATCATGATCGCGGGGTCGTGGCAGCCCGCGCACCACTGCGAACGCTGCTTGCCGTCCTCCTCCTTGCGGATCGCCTCGACGCTCGCGCGGTAGAAGGGGTTGTTGAACGACGCGAAGCGGTGCGCCGACTTCGACCACTGCTCGACGATGTCGGCGTGGCAGCGGGCGCACGTCTCGGAGCCGATGCGCGCGTTGACGGCGAAGCCGTACTTCTCGATCTCCTCGTTCAGGAGGGCCTGCGTCCCGAGGTCGTTGTTCGTGAGGAGCCCCGGCGGCAGGAAGCCGCCGGTCACCGACTGCGTGCTCGCGGGGGCGAACGTGCTCTTCGGGTCCGCGCCGCCGGGGCCGTGGTCGTACCAGACGTCCTTCCACGGATCGACGCCGTCCTTCGGCTTCGCGACGAACTTCTGCGGCTCGGGCTGATCGGGCGGGAGCGTCGCCTGGTGGATCACCAGCGAGCCCACGAACACGAGCGCGACCGTGCCGAACCCGGCGCGAACAGCCCACGCCTTCGGCTTGTGGTGCGAGATGAACCGGTGGACGACGTAGCCGAGCGACACGACGAGCGCCATCACCTGGTGCGAAACGAACGCCCAGCGGTTCTCGACGCTGTTCGCCTTCTGGAAGAGGAAGAGCCCCGTCACGAAGAGGGCGACGGTCGCCGTCGTGACGGCCAGGCCCGTCCACACCGCGCGGCGGTTGTGCATCGCGAGCGCGCGGCGCATGTGCCACACGACGAAGACCGCCATCGGCACGAGCACGAGGATGCCCACCGCGACGTGCAGCACGAGTTGCGACTGGTAGAAGCGCGTGAGCGCCGAAGCGTACGACTCGCCGGCGAGGAGTCGCGCGGCGAAGAGGTACGCGGCGTTGCCCGTCATGAAGACGGCGAGCGCCATCAGCGCGAGGTGGAGCCTGCGCTGCCCGGTGGTCAGGATCGAATCGGCCATGTCACCTCGTACGGAGAGCCTGGGACGAGCTGCCGGTGGAATGATGCCCGAAGGCGCCGCGCGCAACGCAGGCTCGGCCACGCGCCGCCCCGCGGACCGGCGTCACTTCGCGACGGGCACGCGTCCGAGGCGGGTCTCCAGAGTCTTCGCGTTCTCGGGGATCCACTCGGCCCACTCGAAGTCGAGCCCGACGGCCTCGACGACGTTCATGATGCTGCGCGGGCTCGCCTCGTCGTGGCCGAGGCCGAACATGTGCCCCGCCTCGTGCGAACCGGTCAGCGCGAAGCCCTGCGTGAAGCCGTCGTGGAGCGCGCGGATCCCGTCGCCGCGCAGGTTCCGTTCGAGCGAGGTCCCCCACTTGTACGAACCGTTCACGTACGCGCGGTCGTCGATCGAGATCGGCGGCACGAGCGCCTGCTTCACGTAGATCGTCCGCTGGATGAACGTCGTGAACACCTCGCACGACGTGCCGTGCGCGACGCCGCCGGTGCTCGGGTTGTCGCCGCGCAGCACCATCTCGAAGCGCTGGCCGCCCTTCAGGCCGGGCGGGTCCTTCTCGGTGCCGAACGTGACGTTGTAGGAGATGCCCGGGATCGGCGTGCCGTCGGGGTTCCTGAGGAAGAGACGGTGGAGGCGCGACATCGTGCGGCCCATCAGGTCGTCGACGAGTTCCGCGCGGAACCCCTCCTCGTAGGCGCCGGGGTCGAGGCCGAGCGCCTTCAGGTCCTTCTCGATCGTGCGCTCCTCCGGCTTGCCCCAGTGCATCCACACGTAGCAGGACCCGGGCTCGTACTTGAAACGCGACCCGGAGAAGAACCCGACCTGCGGGATGCCCGAGATGGGGAGAGTCGTCGGTCGCTGGCGCGCGCACGGCGGGTCTTCGCGAAACTTCGCGCCGCGCCAGCCCTCGAAACGCGCGAGGCACGCGTGTCCCCACGTCTCGAACACGTACTTGCCGCGGGCGCCCTCCCGCTTCAGGTTGCGCATCGAAGAGAGGAACTTCCGCTCCCGCTTCTTCTCGGGCGATTCCGGCGCGCGTCGCAGCGCTTCGGACACCCAACGCCCGGCGCGCCATCCGCGGACGGTCGCGGCGTAGAGGTGCCCGCCGGTCTCCTTCGCAACCTCGGCGAGCGGCGCCGCGTCGGCGGGCGCGGGACTGCCCTTGCCGTCGGCGTAGTCCTCGAAGTAGGCAGACTCGAGCGCCCACGCGGACGTCGCGGCGCCCGACGCGAAACTCGGGACTGCGCGGGAAGCGAGCCCCTGCGCGAAGAGCACGGGCGCCTCGACCTTGGCCGCGGCACACGCGGCGGCGAGGCGCTCGGCGGCCGCCGGCCCGCCGAAGTAGACGATGCCGTCGGCTCCGCCGTCGGCGGCGGTCGCGTCGGCCGCGGCCTTCGTCGCATACCGTCCGAGCACGCCCTTCACCTCGCTGACGCCGAACTCAGCCGGGAGCGCCAAGGGCGCGCGCGGGCGCTGGCTCGTGTGATGGAGCCGGGCGCACTTCGACGCGGCCTCGATCGCGCGGGCGGAGCCGTCGTGGAAGACGGCGGGATCGTGGACGCCGAGCGGTTGCAGCAGGAAGTCCATCGCGTAGAGCGCCTCGTCGGTCGGGGAGAGCCCGCCCGCCCAGAACACGGCGCGGTCCGGATCGAGGTCCGGCCGCGTCGCCTCCGGGGAGAGGACGAGGAGCGGCACCTTCGCCTTCTCGGCCGACTTCTCGACGAGCGCCGTCTCGCCGTCGGCGACGAACGCGAAGGCGAGGGCGACGTCCCGCTTCCCGAGGTCCGCGAAGAAGGCGTCGTAAGCGCGCGGCTTCTTCGGCGTCTCGCGGGTCAGTTCCACGGAGACCCCGCCCGCGAGCGCCGCCTTCACGCCCGCGAACGCCTCGTCGGAGGTCGCGGCGAGCGGTCCGTCGGCCGCCGCGAGGAACACGATCTTCGCCGGCGCAGCGGGCTTCTCCGGAGCGGCCGACGCGGCACCCGGCGCCACGAGAGCGGCGGCGAGCCCGGCGAACGCAGTCGCGCGGCGAATCATGCCGAGAGCCTAACTCCCCGCCGCGCCGGTCGCCGTCTCGATCCTCGGACGCAGCACGGTCAGCGCGACGGCGCCCATCACGAGCAGCGCGCCGGCCAGGTCGCGGACGCCGAACGTCTCGCCCGCGAGCCAGACGCCGAACATCGCCGCGAACACCGGCTCGCCGCAGAAGAGCACCGCGGTCCGTGTCGGCGGCACGCGCTTCTGTCCCCACGCCTGGACGAGGAACCCCAGCGCGTTCGTCACGACGCCGAGGAAGAGGAACCACCCGACGAGTTCGGCGCTCCAGCGGACCGCGACGTCGCCCGCCGCGACCGCGCCCGCCGTCCCGACGACGACGAGCACGAGCATCTGGATGGCCGCGAGGCGCACGGGATCGACCCGCTCGGCGACGCGCCCGACGACGACGATGTGCGCGGCCCAAGCGAGCGCGGCCAGCGCCACCACCGCCTCGGCCAAGGACATCGTGAAGTCGGACCGGACGACCATCAGCGCGATCCCGGCGGTCGCGACGGCGAGGGCCGCCATGTCGCGCCCGGGCGGCAGGCGCCGGTAGACGACGGCCTCGAACGCGGGGACGAGCGTGACGTAGAACGCGGTCAGGAACCCGCTCTTGCCGGGCGTCGCCTCCGTCAATCCGGCGGTCTGCAGCACGTAGCCTCCGGCGAGGAGCAGTCCGCCGAGGATGCCGGCGCGCCACTCGAGACGCGTCGCCGCGAAGGCCCGGGGACGGAGTGCCAAGAGGCAGACGACTCCGATGCCGGTTCGGACCGCGATCGACGTCATCACCGGGCAGGCCTCGAGGACGCGCGGCACGCCGACGAACGAGAGCCCCCAGGCGGCGGTCATGCCGAAGAGGGCGAGTTCGGGCAGGGGCAGCTTTCGCAAGCGGTGACGAGACTAGAACGGCCGGGAAGGAACGCGCCGCCCCCAGCCATAGTTCCCGGGAGCCCCCGCCCGGGCGGCTAGACTTGTGCGGTGCCTCCGCCGCCCAACCGGTGGAAGGAGGCGGGAGACCCCGCATGCCCCCAAAGACCTCGGAGTTCCTCGCGCTCGAGCGCGCGATCGCTCCCTTCGCCGAGGGCTTCCAGGTGAAGAGCGAGATCAAGGAGGGGCTCTCGGGCGTCTACCTGCACCGCGTGGGCGGGGCGAAGCGGACGGAGATCGGGGTGTTCGCCGGACTCGTCGTCGACGCCACGGTCTACCCGCACTTCCGCCGGATCGACGGCGTGCAGGCGATCGTCATGGCCTACACGAAGCCGCTGAAGTCGCCCATCCGCAAGGTGCTGGTCGCCGAGGAGGAGTCGATCTTCCGCACGGCCCACCAGACGCTCATGCCGATCGCCAGCCCCGAGCCTTTCGAGCTCTTCGACACCGAGATCGGTGCTCTCGTGCGCCGCCGCCGCCTCCCTGAGGGCGCGGACAGCCTCTCCGACCGCCGCCTCCTCGAGTTCTGCCGCGGGAGCCTGGCTCTCCTCGGGCAGGCGAGCCTCTTGGACACTCTGCGGCAGTTCGACTTCGCGACGATGACGGTCCCGCCGCCGAGCGTTCCGGAGAAATCCTAGAACTTACTCCGGATTTGGTTAGCCTCGCGAGCGCCATGACCACCCCCATCCTCGAAGTGCCGATCCTCGACGTGAAGGACCTCCACGTCTGCGTGGAGGGCAAGGAGATCCTGAAGGGCGTCTCGCTCACGGTCCTGCCGGGCGAGATCCACGCCCTGATGGGTCGCAACGGGAGCGGCAAGAGCACGCTCTCGGCGACCCTCATGGGGCACCCCCGGTACCAGGTGACCTCGGGCACGGTCCGCTACCTGGGCGAGGACCTCCTGGCGCTCCCAGTCCACGAGCGCGCCAGGAAGGGCGTCTTCCTCTGCTTCCAGTACCCGCACGCGCTCCCGGGCGTCGGCGTGTCGAACTTCCTCCGTCAGTCGGTGAAGGCCGTCCGCGGCGACGCCGTTCCGTCGAAGGAGTTCCGCCCGCTCGTGAAGAAGCACTTGGCGACGATGAGCATCCCCGAGACGTTCATGACCCGGTACGTCAACGACGGCTTCTCGGGCGGCGAGAAGAAGCGGCTCGAGATCCTCCAGATGCTGCTCCTCGAGCCGAAGCTCGCGATCCTCGACGAGACCGACTCCGGCCTCGACATCGACGCGCTGAAGATCGTGGCCGCGGGCATCAACCTGCTCCGCAGACCCGACCGCGCGCAGCTCCTCATCACGCACTACCAGCGCATCCTCGACTTCGTCACGCCGCACCAAGTCCACGTCCTGATGAACGGCCGGATCGTCAAGAGCGGCGGCCCCGAGCTCGCGAAGGAGCTCGAGGAGCGCGGCTACGACTTCGTAGAGAAAGAGGCGGCCTGACATGTCCGACACCATCGCGGAGAAGAAGGTCCAGACGCCCACCGAGCGCACGCAGGGCATCGGCGACGACTACGAGACCCGCTTCGGCTTCCACGACGACGAGAGCGCCTACGACTTCAAGTCGAAGAAGGGACTCGACCACGAGATCGTCGAGATGATCTCGCGGTACAAGAAGGAGCCCGCGTGGATGCGGGAGATCCGCCACGCGTCGCTCGACGTCTTCCGCAGCAAGCCCATGCCGACCTGGGGCAGCACGAAGCTCCTCTCGGAGATCGACTTCGAGAACATCCACTACTACGTCCGCGCGAGCGAGCGCCAGTCCACGAACTGGGAGGACGTGCCGCCGCAGGTGAAGGCCACGTTCGAGAAGCTCGGCATCCCCGAGGCGGAGCGGAAGTTCCTGGCCGGCGTGACCGCCCAGTACGAGAGCGAGGTCGTCTACCACTCGATCCGCGAGGACCTCGAGAAGCTCGGCGTGATCTTCACCGACATGGACACGGGCCTTCGCGAGTACGAGTCGGTCGTCCGCAAGCACTTCGCGTCGGTCATCCCGCCCGAGGACAACAAGTTCGCCGCGCTGAACACCGCGGTCTGGTCCGGCGGCTCGTTCGTGTACGTCCCGAAGGGCGTGAAGGTCGAGATCCCGCTCCAGGCCTACTTCCGGATCAACACCGAGAACATGGGCCAGTTCGAGCGGACGCTGATCATCGCGGACGAGGGCAGCTCGGTGCACTACATCGAGGGTTGCACCGCGCCCACGTACTCCAGCGACTCGCTGCACTCCGCGGTCGTCGAGCTGATCGCCATGGAAGGCGCGAAGATCCGCTACACGACCATCCAGAACTGGTCGAAGAACGTCTACAACCTCGTCACCAAGCGCGCGGTCGCCCACCGAAACTCGCGCGTCGAGTGGATCGACGGCAACCTCGGCAGCAAGCTGACGATGAAGTACCCGGCCGTCTACCTCGTCGGGGAAGGCGCCCACGCCGAGATCCTCTCGGTCGCGTTCTCGGGCTCCGGCCAGCACCAGGACGCGGGCAGCAAGGTGATCCACGCCGCGCCGAACACCACCTCGGTCATCACGTCGAAGTCGATCAGCAAGGACGGCGGGCGCGGCAGCTACCGCGGACTCGTGAAGGTCCACGACGGCGCCACGGGCGCGAAGGTCAGCGTGAAGTGCGACGCGCTCATCCTCGACGACCACTCCCGCTCCGACACCTACCCCACCATGGAGGTGGACGAGAACCGCGTGTCGATCGAGCACGAGGCGACGGTGTCGAAGGTCGGCGAGGAGCAGCTCTTCTACCTCATGAGCCGCGGGCTCACGCAGCAGGAGGCCACGCTGCTGATCGTGAACGGCTTCATCGAGCCCTTCACGAAGGAACTGCCGATGGAGTACGCCGTCGAGCTGAACCGGCTCATCCAGCTCGAGATGGAAGGCGCCGTCGGTTAGCCCGGATGCCCGAGACGCAGATCCGTCCCCGCTGGGCCGATGATGTCGCCCGGCTCGCCGCGCGAGACCCTTCGTGGCTCGCCGACGCGCGGCGCGCCGCGTGGAGCCGCTTCGAATCGCTGCCGCTCCCGAGCCGCGTCGAGCACCTGTGGCGCTACACCGATCCCGAGAAGCTCGTGCCGGGCGACCGCGCCCTCATCGCGCCGTGCAGCCAGTTCGGCGAACTGCCGGACGACTTCCACGACGGCACGTACGAGAACGCATCGGCGTACGCGCTCTGCCGTGACGGAGTGCTCCAGAGGTCGACGATCGACCCGCTCCTCGCCGGGCGCGGACTCGTCGTC
>JANNHP010000009.1:0-2090 GCA_031404455.1 Planctomycetia bacterium
CGAGTTGATGCGGACGGTCGGCGACGCGGAGCCACAGCGCGAAGCGGCCCGCGGGCACCTTCTCGATCGTCACGCTCCCGCGCTCGATGACGGGCCGCGTCCCCGCGCCCAGGTACACGCCCGTCTCCGACGGAGCGGCGGCGCCCAGCATCGCCGCGTCCGCCTCGATCGCAGCGCCCGTCTCGGCGCCGACGACGCCGACCTTGATCGTGGCGCGGCCGGGCTGGATGCGCGCCAGGCGGACGACGACTTCGCGAGTCCCGCCTCGAACCACCGTCCACTCCGGGAGCAGCCAGCGGCCGCCGTCGTCCGGCGGCGTCACGGAGAGCGCCCACTCGCCGGGCACCGCGTCGAGGAGTTCGAATCGGCCGTCCGCCTTCGTCTTCCCGTCGCCGCGGAGCGGCACGTACGCCTCGGCACGCCGCAGGGCGACCATCGCCCCGGCGACGGGCTTGCCCGCCTCGTCCACCACCGTTCCCGTCACCGGCGCCGGGCGCTCCAGCACGATGTCGGACATCGGGCGTCCGTCGTCAGGCCACCGCCACACCGTGTCGGCGCGCGTTGCGAAGCCCTCCTTCGCGATCTCGACGAGTCCATGGCGACCGAACGGCTCGCCCTTCCCGCGGAGAAGCACGAACCTGCCGTCCGCTCCGGTTGTCACGGGATCCTGCTTCGGATACCGGATCGTCACCACGGCGCCCTCGACCGGACGGCCGTCGGCGTCGACCACGCTCCCGCCGACGACGAAGGCCTGATTGCGCGCGAGACGGATCTCGACGTCGTCGGCCGGCGAGGCGCCGGAACGAAGCGCGGCCCAGCCGATGACGAAGCCGTCGGCCGCCGCGGCGACGTCGTAGTTCGATCGCGTCGCGCCGGTCGGCAGTCCGTCGAAGCGCACGACGCCGTCGGCTCCGGTGCGCTTCGCGAACGCCGCGCGCAGGAGTTCGTCGCCGCCGATCGAGTAGAGGACTTCCGACTGGCTGAACTCGCGCCCGAGCGGCGAGAACCGCGGGAGCGCGGTGACGAGGGCTCCCTCGACGGGACGCCCGGCCGCGTCGGTCACGCGGACGACCGCGGCGCCGACGCGCAGCGTGAGGACGACGTCGTCGATGACGTCGCGGCCCTTCCGGACCGGCAGCGTCCGGTACGCGACACCTTCCGGGCACGCGGCGAACAGCGTGAACGCCTCGTCGTTCATGGTGTTCGGCAGGGCCTCGTCGAGTTCGAAGCAGCCCGCGTCGTCCGCCTTGCCAAGCGGACGCGCGCGGTTCAGCGCTTCGTCGTTGCCGACGTGCGCCGGTCCCGCCGTGGCGTAGACGCTCGCGCCCGGCACCGGCCGTCCGTCCTCATGGACCACCCGTCCGCGCACGACGACGCCGCCGTACAGCTTGATGACGCCGAGGTCGTCGCCGACCGCGCCGCGGCATGGCCCGTCGTAGAACCGGATGTGCCCGCGCGCCGACGCCTCGACGTAGAGATCCGAGTGCACCGCGGACCACCCGAGTTCCGCCGAGTACCGCGCCGTCTCTTCCACCTCGCCCGAGAACGTCCCGTCGGCGCCGGTCGTGAGCGTCCACTGGAATCCGCCGCCCGGCGACTTGCGGACGACCTTCACGCGCGCGCCGGCGATCGGCTCGCCGGAGTTCGCATCGACGACGCGACCGTGCGTCCGCGCGCGCGGCACGGCGGACGGCGCCGGTTCGGACGGCGTCTCGCTCGCCGCGCCGCTGCGTGATCGCGGCGCGACGGCCGGCTTCGCGACGGGCGACGGTTGCGCAATCGCGGCAGCTTCGCGCGACACGTCCACCGGCGCCGTCGGCGGATGCGGCCAGAGAACCCACCCCGCGAGCGCCACCGCGGCCGCCGCGGCCACCACCGTCTTCGTCCCCATGACCGCCGCTCCCGTTCCCAGCGCCGTCGCGCCGCTCCATCCCGCGGCCTCGCGGCCCCCGAGCCAGAACACGAACACGCCCGCCCACGCGTCGCGTCCGCCGCGGCGGTCGTCGAGTCGCGCCCGCAGCATCGCGATCGCCCGCGAGAGCCGCTGCCACACGACCTCGGGCGTCACGCCGAGTTCGCGCGCGATCTCG
>JANNHP010000010.1:0-8645 GCA_031404455.1 Planctomycetia bacterium
TTTCTCGGGGCCGCGCGCCGGGGGGGCTTCCCGATCCCGTTTTTATCGGGTTTGGCGCGCCCCCCTCGGCGCTGCACACACGCCGATGTGGTCCTTCACGTTCCCGGGCTTCGCGTGGTTCTCGAGGAAGCGGATGATGGCGTCCGCGACGTCGATTCCGGTCGTCGTCTCGATCCCCTCGAGGCCGGGCGTGGAGTTGACCTCCATGACGACCGGGCCGTGGTTCGAGCGCAGGATGTCCACGCCGCAGATGTTGAGGCCCATCGACTTCGCGGAGCGGATCGCCGTCGAGCGCTCCTCGGGCGTGAGCTTCACCTTCTCGGCGTGACCTCCGCGGTGCAGGTTGCTCCTGAACTCACCGGCCGGTCCCTGCCGCTTCATCGACGCGATCATCTTCTTGCCCACGATGAAGCAGCGGATGTCGGCGCCTTTCGCCTCGCTGATGAACTCCTGCACGAGGATGTTCGCGGAGAGCTCCCGGAACGCCTGGATGACGGACTCGGCGGCCTTGTCCGTTTCTGCGAGCACGACGCCGATCCCCTGCGTCCCTTCGACCAGCTTGATGACGAGGGGAGCGTGGCCGACGATGCTGATGAGGCCCTGCACGTCCTTCGTCGAGTCGGCGACCGCCGTGACCGGAATGCCGATGCCCTTGCGCGCGAGAAGCTGAAGGCAGCGGAGCTTGTCGCGCGAACGGCTGATCGCCTGGGACTCGTTCGCGCAGAACACGTTCATCATCTCGAACTGCCGCACGACCGCGGTTCCGTAGAACGTGTTGGAGGCGCCGATGCGGGGAATGACCGCGTCGTAGCCCTCGAGCGGCTGGCCCTGGTACATGACCTTCGGGTTGTGCGACGTGATGTTGATGTAGCAGCGCACGTAGTCGATGACGTGCGCCTCGTGTCCGCGGCTCTCGGCGGCTTCCTTGAGCCGGCTCGTCGAGTAGAGCCACGGGTCGCGCGACAGGATGGCGATCTTCACGTTCTCACTCCTCGCTGGACGAAGGGCGCGGCAGCGTAGCGCGAGCCCCCCCGTGACGAGCGAAGGCATTCCCCGCAGAGGTAGAGGCTCCCGGTGACCACGACGACCCCGCGTCGGCCCGCCCGGCGGCGAGCCTCGGCGAGCGCGGCGGGAAGGTCGGCGCAGGCTCGCGCCCGCAGCCCGAGCGAACGAGCCGTCGCGGCGAGCTCGTAGGGCGCCGCGGCCCTCGCCTGGCCGGAAGTCGTTGTCACGACGAAGCTTGCGATACCGCGGAGCCGTCGCAGGGTTCCAAGGACGTCCTTGTCGGACGCCATCCCGACGACGAAAACCCGCGGCCGGCCGGGGACCGCGTCCCGGATCGTCCGGGCGAGGAGGCCCATGCTCGCCGGGTTGTGCGCGCCGTCGACGAGCACGAGCGGGCGGGTCGAGATCGTCTCGAGGCGCGCGCGGATCTGCGTCCGGGCGAGGCCCCGGCGGACGTGGTCGTCGGTGACCGGCGAGCCTCGCCAGGCACCCGTCAGCGCGGCGACCGCCGCGAGCGCCGCGTTCGTCGCCTGGTAAGTTCCGAGGAGGGGCACCGCGAGCTCGATCGGGGTCAGACCGGGGAGCTCCACGACTCGCCCCCGGCGAGTCGTGGTCCCTCGTCGCGAAGCGCGACACGGGACCGCTCCCGCTCGTCCGTGCCGCGCCGCGGCACGTCCTCGCCCCCCAGCCTGGTGATCCGGAGCCCGCCCGGGGTCAGACCCCCAGCCTGATGACCCTGCGCGCGGCCGAGCCTCCGGGGTCAGACCCCCAGCTTGGGGGGGCGGTGCTCCGCGATCCGTCGCGACGAGGCGGAACGTTGTGGTGCCGCCGCCCGTGGACGGGTCGAAGTTCGTCCGCACGCGGCCGACCCGGAAGTCGCGGCCGACCGCGAGGAGCGGGGCGCCCGCGCGGCGGCAGATCCGCGACACCACCCGGCCCGCGACGGTCCCGATGGGCTCGCCGCAGACGAACGCGACGCCGCGCCGCGCGGCGGACGCCTTCTCGCCGGCGATCGCCGCCCGCGTGCGGCCGAGGTGCTGCGTGTGGTCGAGCGACACGCTCGTGAGCACCTTGACGACCGCGTCGGCGGCGGTCGTCGCGTCGAGACGACCGCCCATCCCTGCCTCGAGGACGACCGCGTCGCAGCCTGCCGCACGCAACGCGAGCAGCGCGGCCACGGTGTGCACCTCGAAGAACGTCAGGGGCTCGCCGCGGGCCGCGGCGGCCTCCACGTGCGGGACGAGCGACGCGAGCGCGTCGCGCACGAGACGATCCGGCGCCGGGCGCCCGTCGACGCGGATCCGCTCGCGGGGATCGACGAGGTGCGGCGACGTGTAGAGACCCACGCGCCGGCCCGACGCGCGCAGGATCTCGGCGAGCATCGTGGCCGTGGAGCCCTTGCCCTTGCTGCCGAGGACCTGGGCGACGTCGAACGACCGGTCCGGACGCCCGACGGCTGCGAGAAGGCGCTCCACCCGGTCGAGTCCGTAGGTCCGCGCGTCGTAGCGCTGCGTGGCCATCGTCTCGTAGTTCGTGTGCGACGCGAGCCAGGAGAACGCCGCGTCGAATGTCCGGAAGGGGCTGTACTTCGCCAAGGGGCGGGAGTCTAACCTTGCCGCCATGGCTGCGAGGTTCCGGCTCGACCTCGAGTTCCCGCCCGACCGTTGCGAGTACGACGTCGGCGTGGGATTGCTCGCGGAACTCGGTCCGAAGACGGCACGCGTCGTCACCTCGCCCGTCTGCGTCCTCGTGACGGACGCGCACGTCGCCGAGACGACGCACCTCGCGACGGCCGAGACGTCGCTCCGCCGCTCGGGGCTCGTTCCGCGGACCGTGCTCATCCCCCCAGGAGAGGGATCGAAGTCGGTCGACGGGGCGAAGAGTCTGTGGTCGGCGTTCGCCGCCGCGGGGCTCGCGCCGGACGGCGCGGTCGTGGCGCTCGGCGGGGGCGTGGTCGGCGACCTCGCTGGGTTTTGCGCCGCGACTTGGATGCGCGGGGTGGCGTTCGTCCAGGTGCCGACGACGCTGCTCGCCATGTGCGACAGCGCGATCGGCGGGAAGACCGGGATCGACCTCGCCGAGGGCAAGAACCTCGTCGGCGCCTTCCACCAGCCGCGTCTCGTGATCGCCGACCTCGCGACGCTCGATTCCCTGCCCGAGCGCGAACTCCGCGCCGGGTACGGCGAGGTCGTGAAGTGCGCGATCCTGCGCGACCGGGCCGCGATCGCCCGGCTCCGCGACGCCGCGCGTCCGCTCCTCGCGCGGGACTGCGACGCGACCGCCGACGCCGTGCGTCTCGCCATCGAGGTGAAGGCCGACCACGTCCGCGGGGACGTCCGCGACCGGCAGGGGCGGCGCGCGCTGCTCAATCTCGGCCACACGATGGGCCACGCGATCGAGGCCGAGACCGGCTACGAGGGGATGCGGCACGGAGAAGCAGTCGCCGCGGGTCTCGTCGTCGCCTGCCGGATCGCGTGCGCGCGCGGGATGTGCGGCGAGGATCTCGTCGACGAGGTGCGCGCCACGCTCAAGGCGTTCGGGCTGCCGACGTCGGTGCCGGCGGATCTCGCCCCCGAACGGCTCGTCGAGCGGACACTCTTCGACAAGAAGCGGCGGCGCGACCGACGCCGGATGGTCCTGCCCCTCGCGCGCGGCGGCGCCGAGGTCCACGACGTCGACGACGCGGAACTCCTCGCGGCACTCGCGCCGTAGCCGCGGAGCGGCGAACAACGACGGCGTGCCGCGCGGGGACCGCCCCCGCGAGCTCGCGTCAGGCCGGCGGCAGTCCGCGCGCCTGGTCGATCTCGGACCGGAGCTCGGCCATGTCGTCCACGAAGCGTTTCAGCAGGTCGAGGTCTTCGGGCCGAGCGCCCTCGTACTTGATGCTGAAGACCGCCTCGTCCTGGCCGTCGTCGCGGACGTCGCGCTGGACGAGGGTGATCGCCGCGTCCATCTCGAAGTAGTGGCCCTGCACCATGAACGGCTGGCGGAACTTGATCCGCATCTTGCGGCCCGGGTGGATCTCCTTGTCGAAGTTCGCCGTCGAGAGCGGGGGGCGGAAGTCCTTCGTCCAGCCCGGGATCTCCCACCGGAACTTCAGGCCGTTGGCGTAGAGCGACGTGATCCGTCCGACGTACTTCTTCGGACCGAGGGCCGGGATCATCGAGAAGAGCAGCGCGTTCGCGCCGGTCAGCGTCTGGTCGATCTCGTCGCCGAGGTCGGCGCCTGGCCGCGCGAGTCTCGACGTGAAGTGGCGCACACCGTCGTCCGCCGACTCGTACACGCTGAAGAGCTTGTCGAGGCCGAGCGTCACGAGGGTCTTCCTGAAGAAGTTCGACGGCTGCGCGAGCACCAGGTCGCCGCCCGCCGCCTGCACCTTCTTGCGCACCTTGATGAGGTAGCCGAGTGCGGACGAGTTGATGAACGAGAGCTTCTTCAGGTCGAAGACGAGCCGCGACTCGCCGCCGTCGATGAGGGCGTCGATCTGTTTCGCCGTCGCTGCGAGGTTGAAGGCGTCGAGCTCGCCCGCGAACTCCGCGACCGTGATGTCGCCTTCCTGCGTGATGTCGAGCTTCATCGGGTTTCGCCTCCGGCCCCGATGATCCCAAGACCGCGCCGGAATTTCACGCGCTGTAACCTTTCGCCCCCCCGGACGGACCTAGTGTGTGGATGAGAACCACCGAATCGCTCGTCGCCGGCCCCGCAGAACCCGAGATCCTCGACCGCATGAGGCTCGCGGGGATCCCCGGGCTCTCGCCCCGGCTCCTGCGCAGGCTCGTCGCCCGGTTCGGGTCGGCGGGCACGGCGCTCCGCGCCGATCCGCTCCTCGTCGCCGCCGTGCCGGGGATCGGCGGTGCGAGGTCGTCGCTCCTCGCAGCAGCGCCCACGCGCGACGACGCCGCGCGCGACATGGAGCGCATCCGCGCCGCGGGCGCCGTGGTGCTCGTCGAAGGCCACCCGGCCTGGCCCAGCGCCTTCACGGAGCTCGACGATCCGCCGCCGATCCTCTTCGTGCGCGGCGACCCGGCGTTCCTCGCGCTGCGCGGCGTGGCGCTCGTCGGATCGCGGCGCGCGTCGGCGTACGGCACGGCGCAGGCGCGCCGGATCGCGTCGGAGCTTGCGGCCGTCGGCGTGCCGGTGATCTCGGGACTCGCGCGCGGCATCGACGCCGCCGCGCACCGCGGGGCGCTCGACGCGGGCGGCGTCACGATCGGTGTGCTCGGCGGGGGGCTCGCGAAGTTCTATCCCCCTGAGAACCTGCAGCTCGCGCGGGAGATGGCGGCGGGCCGCGGCGCCGTGGTGTCGGAGTTCCCGCTCGACGTGCCGCCGCGCCCGTACCACTTCCCGCGGCGCAACCGCCTCATCGCGGCGCTCGCCGCCGCGGTCGTGATCGTGGAGGCGGCGGAGGACTCGGGCTCGCTCATCACCGCCGACCACGCGCTCGATCTCGGGCGCGAGGTGCTCGCGGTTCCGGGCCGGATCGACAACCCGAACTCGCGCGGCGTGCACCGTCTGCTCCGCGAGGGCGCCGCGGTGTGCGAGTCGGCGGACGACGTCCTGCGCGCGCTCGGCCTCGATCCGCCGCGTCCGGCGTGCGCCGCAGTCGACGAGCCCGTCGCGCTGAGCGGAGCGAACGGGGCGGAGACGGCGCTCCTCGCCGCTCTCGCGGGCGCCGAGCGCCACGCCGACGAACTCCTCGCGGAGACGGGACTCGACCCGGCGCAGGGTCTCGCCGCGCTCTCGGCGCTCGAACTCCGCGGCACCGTCACGCTCTGCGCCGACGGGCGCTACGGCCTCGCGGCGAAGCGATGATCGTCAGCGGGCGTCGCGCATCGCCCGCGGCTTCTCCGCGACGAACCGCTCGATCGCCGCCACCGCGACGATCGTCGCGACGAGGGCGACGAGCATGCCGCTCGATCCGGCGAGCGCGGGCACCGCCCTGAGACGCAGCCAGGCGTCGACGACCTCCGCGAACCGCGGCGTCTGCTCGGCGAGAAGCAGCGCCGCCGGCGCCGCGACGAAGATCGCGGCCGCGATCGACGCTGCCGCCGCCGCGGTTCCGGCGCCGATCAGCGTCCGGCGCAGGCGGACCCGGCGCCGCGTCCACGCGATCTCCTCGGCGACGGCCGCGAGCGTGCGCGCGTCGGCGGCGGCCGACGGGACGGCGACCGGCATCGCCGCGAGCGCGGCCGAGAGACGTCGCGAGGCGTCGACCGCCGCGCGGCACCCGGCGCACGTCTCGATGTGAGCCGCGAAGGGAGCGAGCGGCGCGCCGTCGAGCGCGCCCTCGGCGTACGCGTCGATCAGCGGGTCCGCTTCGTCACATCGCATGGCCGTCGCGCTCCATGTTACGCCGGAGCTCCGCCTTCGCGCGGAAGACGAGGCTCTTCGCCGTGCCGACGGGAAGTTCCATCAACTGCGAGATCTCCTCGAACGACTTGCCCTCCTGGTAGCGCAGGTGGAGGATCGCGCGGTCGCGACGCGGCAGCGCTTCGAGGTGACGTCGCAGCAGGGCCGCATCGTCCTGCGCCGCGGCAGCGTCCGCCGGCGACGGCGCGGACGACGCGGGCTCGGTCCCTTCCGAGTCGCCGAGCGGCGCCGCGGGCCTGCGACGGCGCGAGCGGTGCTCGGTCAGCGCCACCGAGAGCGCCACGCGCCAGATCCAGGTCGAGAGCTTCGAGTCGCCGCGGAAGGACGGCAGGGACTGGTGCACGCGGAGGAACGTCCGCTGGAGCGCGTCCTCCGCGTCGGCGTCCGTGCCGAGCGTCTTCAGGGCGAGGTTGTAGACCATCTTTCGGTACCGCTCGTAGAGCACGCGGAACGCCTCCGCGTCGCCGCCCGTGGCGCGGACGGCGAGAGCCTCGTCGGAAGTCTCGTCGGTCAACGTGGGGCGGCCGGGGGAGTGCGCACTCGCGCCGTCGAACCGTGGGACGCGCGCCGCGGTGCGCGGGTTGCGCAATCCGTCGCGCGAGGCGTCGCGGATCTCCGGGACGGAACCTGCAACCGCACCGGCGCCGCCGCCGTCCGATGGGGCGATGCCGCGATCCGGAGACACGCCATGATGGACCCCGTCGGACTCTCGCTCTTCCTCGGCTTCGGGATGTGCGTCTTCCTTCCGCTCGGTCTCGCGGTCGCGTTGGTGTACGTGCTGATGACGCGCTCCCGCGACCGCCACGCCGAGCGCATGGCGATGATCGCGCAGGGACTGGCTCCTCCGGCCGACGGATCGTCCCCGCCGCCGCTGGTCCCCGGGGGGACGAGCGCCGCCCGCGGGTCCGACCCCGTCCTTCGCCTCGGCTGGGCGGTCGGTCTCGTCGTGCTCGGCGTGCTGTGGCTCCTGCCCGACTCCCTCGACCTCAACTGGTTCGGCATCCTGCTCGCCGCTCTCGGCGCCGCGTACCTGACCCGCGGCATCATCGGTCTGAAGCGAAGCGAAGCCGCGCCGTCCGATCCCTCGCAGCCCTCCGGAGGAGTCCGATGAACCGCCACGTTGTCTTCGTCGCCGTCGGCTCGTCGCTGCTCGCCCTCGGCGTGCTGACCATGATCGGCTGCGGCAGCGGGTGCTCCCCGATCCACCTCGACTGGTCGTCCGCCCGGGTGACGAAGGATGGCGTCGAGCTTCCGCACACCGCGACGCTGCGGATGTCGTCGCCGGAGAAGGTCGCCCGCCTCGCGCTCGACCTCGAATCCGCGTCGATCGTCATCGTCGGCGACGCGACGGTCGCGGGCATCGAGGCGGAGTACGAGGTCCGGGAGAAGACGCCGGGCGACGCGTCGCTCGCCGCGGCAGCGGACGGCGTGGAGGTGAAGAGCGCGGGCGGGTTCCCGGTGCTCGTCACGTCAGCGAGACTGCGCGTCAAACCGGCGACGGTCGTCGATGCTTCGACCAACCTCGGCGACGTGCGCGTGACCGGGATCCGCGGCGCGGCAGAGGTCACCGCGAAGACCGACGCGGGCAGCGTCGCACTGAGCGATCTCGAGGACGTGGCGACCGTCGAAGCGAAGTCGAACCTCGGCGAGGTGACGATCCAGAAGGCCGCCGGTCTCGGAGCCGTCGCGCTGAGGACCGCGTCGGGCGCGGTCTCGGCGAAGGAGATCACGAGTGCCGCGACCGTGACGATGCGGACGGACCTCGGTTCCGTCAGGGTGGAGGGAGTGACGGTGTCGGACACGCTCTCGTGCGCGACCGACGCGGGGAGCGTGAAGGTCGACGACGTCCGCGCGCCGCGCGCCGAGATCAGGTCGAACCTCGGCGGGATCACGGCGTCGCGCTGCACGTTCGGTCACGTGAAGGCGCACACCAACCTCGGCAGCGTGCGACTCAGGTCCTGCACGTACGAGACGAAGGACCTCGGCAGCGACCTCGGTCGCGTCACCGACGAGAAGTAGCGGCACGTCGTTCGCGCTGGCTCCCGCTCGCGCGGCCCGGACTAGACTGGGGCGCAACCCGCCGGAGGAGCCTTCCCGTGGACAACGACGCGCATCTGCACCTGCTCGTGAATCATTTTCCGATCATCGGGGCGTTCCTCGCCGTGCCGATGCTCGTGCTCACGCTGCTGCTCCGGAAGGAGCGCGGGCTCCTGCTCGCGTCGGTCTTCCTGCTCGTCGTGACCGCGGTCAGCGCCTGGCTGTCGATCGAG
>JANNHP010000011.1:0-3634 GCA_031404455.1 Planctomycetia bacterium
GCCCCGACCTCGTTCGAGCGCTGCGTCTTCGCCGGGGCGAACCTCCAGTCGGCGGATCTCGCAGGATGCCGCTTCGTCGAGTGCCGGTTCGAGTCCTCGAACCTCAGCGTTGCGCGCGTCCCGGGCTGCGTGTTCCAGGACGTGACGTTCCGCGACTCGAAGCTCGCCGGCATCGACTGGACGGTCGTCGCGCGGTTCAGCCTCGTCGCGTTCGAGCGCTGCGTCCTCGACCAGTGCGCCTTCGTGAAGATGGACCTGAGGAAGTGCGTGCTTCGCGGGAGCCGACTGCGCGACGCCGTGTTCGAGGGCACCGACCTCTCGGAGGCCGATCTCCGCGACACCGACCTCGCGGGGGCGCGCTTCACGGGCACGAAGCTCGTGAAAGCCGACCTTCGCGGCGCGCGGAACTACGTCATCCATCCGGTCGCGAATCAGGTGACGGGTCTGCGTGCGTCGATGCCCGACGCGGTCGGACTCGTCACCGCGCTCGGCGTGGAGATCGAGCTCTAGGAGCGTGTCCGGCCGATGACGTCGCTTCGGCGAGCGCCTATCTCGGACACGCTCCTAGGCGCGAACGGCGCGAGGTCGCGCGCGGCGCGGCCGTCGACGAGGTCGCGGACGATCTCGGCCGTCACCGGCGCGAGCATGATGCCGCTGCGGAAGTGTCCGGTCGCGGCGAGGAGTCCCGGCCGCAGTTCGCCGAGGATCGGGAGGTGGTCCGCGGTGTCGGGACGGAGTCCCGCCCACGACGCCTCGACGGGCGCCGCGGCGAGCGACGGCGTCATGCGCGCGACGGCGGCGGAGATCGTCGCGACGCCCTGCGGCGTCACGCTCTTGTCGAAGCCGACGTACTCGACCGTGCTGCCCGCGAGGATGCGGCCGTCCGTGCGCGGGACGAGGTACTCGCCGCTCGCGAGGATCATGTGCCGCAGGGCGCCGGGCGCGGCGCGCAGGAGCAGCATCTGACCCTTCGCCGGAGACAGCGGTAAAGAGGGGTCGGGTACGTTCTTACCGCTTTCTACCGTCGCGGACCACACCCCCGCCGCGACGACGACGACGCCCGCCGCGACGTCGCCCGCGGTCGTCCGCACGCCGACGACGCGGCCGTTCGTCTCGACGAAGCCCAGCGCGGACGTGTGCTCCATCACCGTCGCGCCGCGACGCGCCGCCGCCGCGGCGAGCGCTGGCGCCGCGCGGTGGTTGCGGATCTGCGCGAGGTCGGGCAGCAGCAGCGCTCCCCGGATCGACGGCGCGAGCGACGGCTCGCGCTCGAGCGCCTCGTCCCGCGTCAGACGCGACGCCGCCTCGCCGTGACGGCGCTTCCACTCGACGCGCCGGTCGGCCTCGCGGTCGTCGTCGTCGGTGTCGATGAGCGAAAGGAGGCCCGTCGCGCGCAGTTCGACGTCGATCCCGGTCTCCGCCACGAGTCGGGCGGCGAGGTCCGGCCAGAGTGCCAGGCTCTCGGCATCGAGACGCAGCATCGACTCCGGGTAGTTCCACGGATGGACGGGCGTGAGGAGTCCCGCCGCCGCCCACGACGCCTCCCCGCCGACGGCGCCGCGCTCGATCAGCGTCACGCGGCGTCCGTCGCGCACGAGTCGCTCGGCGATCGCGGCGCCGATGATGCCGCCGCCGACGACGGCCACGTCGCAGGTGCGGGACGCGGGCATCGCGGAAGACTACGAGGTGCCGTACGCTACCCCCCATGGAACGGACGGCGCGGCGGGCGGCGTGGACGCTCGCCGCGCTGTTCGTCGCCCTCGGAGTGACGTGGATCGCGCAGACGTTCGACGACGACGCCCGGATCGCCGAGGTCGCGCCGCCCGACGCGCCCGCCGCAGCGGATGCGCGCGACGAGGAGATCCCGATCGCGCCGCGCCGCCGCGAGCGGCGTCACGCCGCGCCTGGACCGTCGGAGCCGCCTGGCGCGAACGGCTCCGAGTCGCGGCCGATCAGCGACGTCACGGTCATGGAGCAGCGGCGATTCGACGAGCAGTCGCGCCTCCTCGCCGAGGAGGCCGTCCGCGCGAACCTCCGCCCCGCCGCGGGCGCCGTCGATCCGAAGACCGTGCTCGCGCGCGACTGGGTCCCGGCGACGGAGTCCCTTCCCGCCACGGACGGACGCCGTCCGAACACAGCCGCCGCGCGCGACCCCGACCCGTCGTCGGAGCGAGTGCAGGCGGAGGACCCCGAGACCGCGGAACTCGCGAAGACTCACGGTCTGCGCGGCGACTACTACGACTACCTCGCGGGCTCGATCACCGACGTCCCCGACGTGACGACGCTGCCTCCCTCGTTCAGCCGCATCGACCTCTCCCTCGACTTCGACACCGACCAATCGTTCGCGCTGCCGTTCGGTCCCGACACGTTCGCCGTCCGCTGGACGGGGTTCCTCCGCGTGCCCGAGGACGGCGACTACCGCTTCACGTGCGGCAGCGACGACGGAGCGCGGATCAAGATCGACGGAACCGCCGTCGTGGACCACGCGGCTCTCCGTCCGTACGGCGAGTCGAGCGGCGCGGCGAAGCTCACGGCCGGGACGCATGCGATCGAGGTCGTCTTCTATGAGAACTACGGCTACGCGTCGTGCCGCCTCTGGTGGGACGGCCCGGGCTGGAAGCGGCGGATCGTGGCGCCCGAGTTCCTCACGCCGCCCGCGGAGTTCGTGAACGTGACGCCGCCGCACATCGCGTCGATCGCGCCGCCGTCCGGATTCGTCGAGGACGAGGTGACGATCCGCGGCGCGGGGCTCAAAGGCGCCGCGAGCCGCGTGACGTTCCACGGCGTGCCGGCCAAGATCGTGTCGGCGACGGCCGACCGGATCGTCGCGAGGGTGCCCGTGGGCGCGGCGTCGGGCGACGTCGTCGTCCAGGCGGGCGCGATCTCGAGCCTTCCGCGGCGTTTCGAGGTGAAGAACCTCCTCGGCCTCTACGCCGAGTACTTCAAGTTCGACGCCGAACTGCGCGACTACCCGGACTTCGACCATCTCGCGCCGTTCTTCGTCCGGCTCGATCCGAACGTGGACTTCCTGGAAGACGATCTCTGGGACCTGCCGTACGACTCCGACGTCTTCGCCGCGCGCCACACCGGCTTCCTCTACGTGCCCGCCGACGACGATTATCGGATCACGCTCGGGAGCGACGACGGCGCGCGCGTGAAGCTCGACGGCAAGGCGTACCTCGACATGCCGGGACTGCATCCGTACACGGAGCAGTCGCGGACGACGCACCTGGCAGCGGGCTTCCATCCGATCGAGGTGATCTTCTTCGAGAACTACGGCGCGGCACGGCTCGCCCTCTACTGGCAGCGGCCGTCGGAGCCGACGCGCAGCGTCATCCCGGCGGGCTTCTTCTACGCGCCGCGCGAACTCTCGGACCTGCCGACGCCGGCCGTCGCGTCGGTCGCGCCGAAAGCGGCGGAGATCCACGGCGATGTCGAGATCAAGGGCTCGGGCTTCGGCGCGAACGAGCGACTCGTCCGCGTCGTCTTCCCCGGCGACGTCTGGGTCCGACCGACGACGGTCGACGACGACCGCATTCGCGTGCGCGTTCCCTACGGCGCGGAGTCGGGCGATCTCTTCGTCGAGGTCGGCATCCAGCGCAGCAACCGCGCGGCGTTCGCGGTCGCGACGCCG
>JANNHP010000012.1:0-18916 GCA_031404455.1 Planctomycetia bacterium
CTCGCGACGCTCCCCGCCGCCGGGACGCCCTTCGTCATCCGCGCGAAGCTCCCTGAGGGCGGCGAGATCGTGATGGACGACGCCATCCTCGGCCGCGTCGTCGTGAAGAACAGCGAGCTCGACGACTTCGTCCTCGCGCGCGCCGACGGATCGCCCGTCTACAACTTCTGCGTCGTCGTGGACGACATCGACATGCGCATCACGCACGTCATCCGCGGCGTCGATCACCTCAACAACACGCCGAAGCAGATCCACCTCTACCGGCTCTTCGGCGCGGCGCTGCCCGTGTTCGCGCACATCCCCATGGTGAACGGGCCCGACGGGAAGAAGCTCAGCAAGCGCCACGGTGCCGCGTCGATCCTCGCGTACCGCGACCTCGGCTACCTGCCGGAGACGATGCTCAGCTTCCTCGCCCGCCTCGGCTGGAGTCACGGCGACCAGGAGGAGTTCGAGGCCGAAGAGCTCGGACGTCTCTTCGAGTTCGACGCGTGCGGGAAGAGCGCGGGCGTCTTCGACTTCAAGAAGCTGCTCTGGCAGAACGCGCGGCGCATCCGCGCGCTCTCGCCCGCGGCGCTCCTCGAGCGGACGAAGCCGTTCCTCGTGAAGGAGAACCTCGATCCCGAGGCGCCGTGGCTTCTGCGCGCGATCCCGCCGGTGCAGGAGCGCGCCGAGACGCTCGTCGCCGCGGCCGAGGGGCTGAAACCGTTCTACGACCGGCGTCCGAAGATCGACGTCGACCCGAAGGCGGCCGAGAAGTTCCTCACCCCCGAGAACCGCGCGACGGTCGCGCAACTCGCCGACTCGATCGCGTCCGTCGATCCGTGGCTCGCACCTCAGATCGAGGCGGCGACGAACACGTTCCTCGCGGCGCGCTCCCTCGACATGAAGAAGCTCGGACAGCCCGTGCGCGTCGCGCTGACGGGGTCGGCGGTCTCGCCGCCGCTCTTCGACTGCATGGAGATCTACGGCCGCGACGTGACCCTCCAGCGCCTGCGAGGCGCGGGCGCTGGGTAGTCATGAGCCGTTGAGGCAGCCGTCGGGGTCCGTCGCGCTGGCGGCCCTTCGCGCGGCGCTCCCGCTCTACGCGGGACAGGCGGTCGTCGTCGCGTCGGGGTTCGGACTGAAGATCGCGCTCGTCGCGTGGATCTTCCGGGACGCGCCGAAGTCGATGGGGCGGTTCACCGTCCTCAACGAACTGCTCCAGTGGACGACCGCGGTCGGCATCTTCGGACTCGCGACGGGGCTCCAGCGCCTCTACCCCGAGCGCGTCGCCGACCGGCGCTCGCTCGTGAAGACGGCGTGGCTCGCGGCGATCGGCATGTCGGCCGTGGTGACGGCGACGATCCAGTTCGTCCCGGGGCTTGCGCGGAAGCTCGTCGGCGACTCTGTGGCTGCGGAGCACTTCGCACCCTTCGCGTGGAAGGCGCCCGCGATTGCCGCGATCGCTGTCGCAGTCGCGGCGTTCCACGCGTCCGGACGTCTCCGTCACAAGGCGACGCTCGAAGCGGGCGAACGCGTCGCGGTGATGGCGGGAGCGCTGATCGGCGGCGCGGTCGGCGGTTTCCCCGGCGTGCTCGCGGGGAGTTTCGCCGGGTCCGTGCTCGTCGCGGTGCTCGTCGGTCCGCGCGGCGGATCGTTCGAGAAGCCGCTCCTCGGCGACCTCGCGCGGATCGGAAGGTCGCAACTCGCGTACCTCCTGCTCGACACCGCCCGCCTCGTGCTCGTGCTGCGTGTGATGGGCCACGTCGGCGCGGACGAGCACGAGCGCGGCCTCTTCGCGACCGCGGCCGGGTTCTCGCTGCCGCTCGTGATCCTGCCCGAGATGCTCGCGCAGGCGCTCTACCCGTCGATGATCGGTCCGCGCGGCGAAGCAGCGGGTCTCGACCACACGCACCGGCGTCTCCTGATCGAACTCTGCGTTGCGTGGATCCCGCTGCTCGCAATCGCCGGCGGCGCCGCGGCGTGGCTGCTCCCGACGATCGGCTCGGGCGGCTACGCGGGTGCCGTCGCGCCGTTCCTCGCGTTGCTGCCCGGCGTCGCGGCGCAAGGACTCGTCGCGCACACGGGATACGTCGTCTTGGTCCGCGACCGTGTCCACGAGGCGGCCGTCGCCGCGGGCGTGGCGCTCGTCGTCGCGGGCGCCGCGACGTGGTTCCTAGTCCCGGGGTGGGGCGCGACCGGCGCCGCCGCGGCGCTCAGCGCTGCGCTGATCGTGAGGTCCGCGATGCTCGTCGTCTCCGCGCGGCGTGGACGTCGCAAGGGGTCGGACGCGGCGCCCGCGACGCTCGCCGACGTGCTGCGCGAGGCCGACTCCGCGAGCTTCCCCTCGGCTGAGATCCGGGGCGCGACGAGCGCCGCGTGCTTCTTCGCCGCGGCGTTCCACGGACGGAACGATGCCGTCTTCCTCGCCGACGCGGGCGTGTCCGACGTGCTCTGCGTGGACGTCGACGCTTTGAGGCTCGCGCAGATGCGCGAGATCTACCCCGCGGACTGGCGCTTCGTCGTCGGCGACGCGTACACCGCGGCGCAGGACATGCGCGCCCGCGGCGAGAAGGTCGACGTCGTCATCGCCGACGCGTGGCAGAGCGACGCCGACCGCGCGCTCGAGGCGCTCCCGGTCTGGATCGCCATCGCGCGGAAGTGCGTGCTCGTCACCGTGACGAAGGACTGGCTCGACGCGCGGCGTCTCGCGCCGGATGCCGCGGCCGTCGAGGCGTGGCTGCGCGAGCGGCACGGCGCGCCGATCCGCGCGGAATCGCTTCACTTCCGCGCCGGCTGGACGGGCGGCGTGTGGTGGCTCGTCCTGCGCACGTAGACTTCGCGTCCCGTGGCCCCCCCTATCGCGAACTGTCCCCTCGTCAGCGTGCTCGTGCTCTCGCGGCGCCGTCCCGCGCGCCTCAGGGCTCTGCTCGCGTCGGTCGCGGCGCAGGACTACGTGCCGATGGAGGTCCGCGTCCTCGCGAACGGCTGCGCCGAAACGGCGGCGATCGTGCGCACCGAGTTCCCGGGAGTGCTCCTGACGGAACTGCCCGAGAACATCGGCTGTGCGCCCGGACGGAACCGCGTCGCCGCCGAGGCGCGCGGCGAGTTCCTCCTCTTCCTCGACGACGACGGCGAACTGCGCGCGAAGGACATCGTGTCGAAGTGCGTGACGGCGATCCTCGGCGACCCGCGCGTCGGCGTCGTGAGCATGTCGCTCTACAACGCGGCGAGCGACGAGCCGACGGGATGGCGGCGCACGCTCGGACGGCTCGCATATCCCTGCTACCACGCGAGCTTCGCGGGCGGCGCGTGCCTCGTGCGACGCGAGTCGTTCGTCGCGGCCGGCGGATACGACGAGGCGTTCGCGGGGTTCGGCGAGGAATTCGACCTGACCGTGCGTCTCTACGCCGCGGACTGGGCCGTGCTGCACTTCCCGGGCGCCTCCTTTCACCACCACGTCGAGAAGACCGACGACGAGTGGCGGCAGCAGGTCAGCGAGGGCTACGCGCATCTCCAGTACACGATCGCGCGGCTCTATCCGCCGCCGTGGCGGTTCTGCGCTTCGATGAAGGCGCTGGCGACGCAGGTGTGGATCGACGTGCGCCATCACGGCGGGCGCCACGTGTTCGCCGAGATCGCGAAGTCCCGCCGCTGGGCCCGCGCGGGGCGCCGGGCGAGGCACCCGGTCCCGATCCGCGCGCTGGAACTCCTCTACTTCGCGAAGTACTTCCGCGTCGAGTCGTGGCCCGTCCTCGAGACGGCGCCGCGCGGACTGATGCGTCGCGTGCTTCTCTTCCGCATCCGGCGCAAGTGGCGCGACCTCGCGAAACTGCCGCTTCCGGAAGCCCTCGCCGCCGCCGACACTCGCCGAGCGTGAGACTCCTCTGGTTCTCCGACCGCGTCTGGCGGCTCGTCGCGCTCGCCGCAGCGCTCGCGCTGCGATTCTGCGCGCTCGGGCGTGCGGATCTCTGGACGGACGAGATCCAGACGCTGCACGCGGTGCGACTGCCGACTGCCGAACTCGTCGCCGAGCGCTTCAAGGCCGGTCATGTGCCGGTCTACTTCCTCATCGAGAAGGCCTGGTGCGACCTCTTCGGCACGTCGCAACTCGTGATACGGGTGCCGTCGGCGATCTTCGGCGTGCTGATGCTCCTCCCGGCTTGGTCGCTGCTCAGGCGGCTCGCGGGCGAGAGCGCGGCGTGGTGGGGGACGGCGCTCCTCGCTTTCCATCCGCTCTTCGTCGAGCTCTCGCGCGAGGCGCGGATGTACTCGCTCCTCGCGCTCCTGACGTTCGTCGTCGCGGATCGCGCCGTCGCGGCGCTCGACGGCGGGCGTCCGGGGGTGATGTTCTGGATCGCGCTCGCGATCGGACCGCTCGTCCATCCGACGTGGATGTTCGCCGCGATTCCGCTCGCCGCGTGGCTCGCGCTCGAGCGATCTCGGACGCCGCAGGACGCGCGGAGGAGGTCGCTCGCGGCGCTCGTCGGAATCTCCGCGAGCGTGGCCGTGCTGCTCGTCGCGCTCTGGTTCGCGGATCCGCAGCAACAGGTGCTGACGCGACGCCCGTGGCTGCGCGAGATCGGCGTGTTCGTGCTGCGCATCTTCACTGGGTCGGACCTCTCGATGTTCCACTCGTTCCTCGCGTGCGTCGCGGTTGCCGTGGCGTGGGGCCGGCCGCTGTTGCTCGGCGCGACGTCGGCGCCGCCGCGCGCGAGGCGTCTCGCGCTCTGGTGGGCGATCGGCGTCCCAGTCGCGTCGATGGCGGCGGGAGTGCTCGGCGGCGTCCCGTGGGGACCGGCGCGCTACGTGGCCACGGCGGCCGTCGGTGTCTCGATCCTCGCGGCCGCCGGGTGCGCGGCGAAGTTCGCGGCGACTGAGCGCCGGTCGCGCGCGCCGGTGATCGTGCTCTTCTGCGCGATCGTCGGCCTCGTCCCGCTGCTCGATCCGCCGGTTCACTGGTCGCAAGCCGCGGACGCGCTGCGCGGCGAGACGTCGCCGGTCGTCGTCGATGACGAGCCGTCGCGGATCGTGCTCTCGCACTACCTCGGCCGCGACGTCTTCGTCGGCGCGCCGCCCGCGGGAGCGTCCGGATGGTGGAGGGCATCCCTCGTCGTCGACGACTCGGAGCGACACGTCGAGCTCACGCGCGGGTCCGATCCGCGCTGACGCCGGAGGTCCGAAGTCCGAGCCATTCCTTGACGCCCGTCCGCCGCTGCCCACAATCCTCCGCTCCTCGTCGCAGACCGCGTCGCGCGGCTCGCGGCGCGCCGCCGTGCCCCTATCGTCTAGCCCGGTCCAGGACGCAGCCCTCTCAAGGCTGAGACACCGGTTCAAATCCGGTTAGGGGTACCAGGCGGGGCGGCCCGACCGGAACCGACTTGCCCGCAATGACTTGGGACGCTCGAGCTACCCGGGGCCCCCGCGAGCGGACCGGGCCGGCGCTTTGCTTCGGAGAGGTTGCGACAGAGGCGGCGTCCAACGGATTCGACGCGGCCCAACTCGTCGCTGCCGTCGGGAGCCGTCCGGGAGGAACCCATTGAGAACACGCGAGTTCGCAAGCGCCGCCGGCATGTCGAATAGCCTCTCCGCGATGATCGCCTCGCCGCGGAGGGTCCGCGCGACCCTCCTCGCCACGGTCCGGCCGCAGACGCGACTCCGGTGAGCGTCGTCGACGTCTCACTTGTGATCGTGAACTGGAACACGCGCGACGACCTGCGCACGTGCCTCAGGTCCGTGTTCGACGAGACGAAGGACGTCTCGATCGAGGTGTTCGTCGTCGACAACGCGAGCGCCGACGGATCCGCGCAGATGGTGCGCAGCGAGTTCCCGGCCGTGACGCTCGTCGCGAACGACACGAACCGCGGCTTCGCCGCCGCGAACAATCAGGGACTCGCCCGAGCGGCGGGGCGATACGCGCTCCTGCTCAACCCCGACACGTCCGTCGTCGACGGCGCGATCGGCCGCACCGTGCGAATCGCGGACGCGGACACGGGGATCGGCGTGCTCGGCTGCCAGGTGCTCCTCGACGAGCACGAGATCCAGCCGACGTGTTTCCGTTTCTCGAGCGCGTTCGACGAGTTCCTCATCAACACGGGCCTCGACCGGCTCGTGCCGGCGTCGTGGTTCGGCGGCGGTCCCGGGATGCGGACGTGGGACCGCCGCAGTGCCCGCGACGTGGAGGTCGTGTCCGGCATGTACATGCTGGTGCGCCGCGAGGCGATGGCCGAGGTGGGCGTGATGGACGACGCCTACTTCGTCTACGCGGAGGAGGCCGACTGGTGCTTCCGGTTCAAGAAGGCGGGCTGGCGCTGCGCCTTCACGCCTGAGGCGCGGATCTTCCACCACGACGGCGGCGGCAAGAGCACGTCGCAGATCCGGGCGAAGATGTACGTGCAGTTGCAGAAGAGCATCCTGATCTTCCACAGGAAGAACCTCGGCTGGGCCTCGTTCGCCGCGGTGAAGTCGGTCTACGTGGTCACCAACGCGGTGCGCGTCGCGCTCTTCGGACTCGAGTCGGTGTTCGCCGCGGGCGCGCGGGCGAAGGCCCGCTGCGCCTGGGCGGCGCTCGCGTATCAGCTCTGCGGCGTCGAGCCGGCGCGATGAGGCACGGCCCGTGCGGGAGAGGACGCCCGTGAAGTTCGCCATCTCGGAGACGCTCGGCGCGGGCGAACGCGATGCGTGGGAACGATTCTGGACGACGTCCCGCCACAGCCACCCGCGCCAGCACCACGCGTTCGCAGAGGTCGAGGCAGCGAAGGGCCGCCGGCCGCTCTTCGCGCGCGCCGAGGAGGGCGGCCGTCCGGTCGCGATCGCCCTCTTCAGCGTCCGGCCCGTACTGCCCGGAGGCCGGCTCTCGGCGGAGGCGGTCTGCGTGCGAGGCCCCGTCTTCGACGACCCCGCGGCGGGACGCGCGCTCATCGACGCGGTCGCCTCCGAGATGCGCGACGCGCTCGCGGGATCGATCCGGCTCTCGCCGTACTGGCTCTACCCGGAGGCGGACGACGTCGCCGCGATGCTGCGCGACGCCGGTTTCTCTCCGTCCGCGGACACTCCCCGCGATGCCTCGGGGCTCGTGGACCTCGCCCGCGGCGAGGACGAGATGCTGGCGTCGTTCTCCACGAGCACGCGCAAGGAGATCCGGCTCGCGGAGCGCCGCGGCGTCGAGGTGCGGCCTCTCGTGCGGGGACCGGAGACCGACGCCGCGTTCGCGTGCCTCCTCACGCACCGCCGCGACCGCGGCCTGCCCCCCGTGCCACGCCGGGAGTTCGACGGCATGTTCGACCAAGTTCTCTCGGGCGGCGACCTCGGTGTGCTGCTCGGCGCGACGCACGCCGGCCGCCTCCTCGGGGTCATCTCGGTCATCGCCTCGGTGTCGACCGCGCACCCGGCCCACTACTCGATCGACGCAGCGGCGTGCCGCGATCTCTCGAACCTGAGCATCGGTCCCGCGCTGTGGTGGAGCGCCCTGCGCTGGGCGAGGGACCGCGGGTGCGCTCACCTCGACGTGGAGGGCAACGTCGTCCCGCTCGACCCCTCGCACCGGCGCTACGAGTACGAGAACTTCAAGCGACGGTTCGCGCCGCGAGCGGTCGATCGTCTCGGCGAGCACGTCCTCGTGTGCAACGCGGCCGCGGACTCGCTGCACCGCGGCGCCGCCGGACTCGCGAGGCTGCGGCGGCGCGCGGCGCTCGGATGGCGCGAGATGCTCACGCGCGAACCGCACGGGACGTCGCGCACCCGGCCGGTCGTGCGCGATCCCCGCGACGCGGGGCAGCGCCCGTGACGACAGCAGCGAACTCTCCGTCCGCGCGACGTCGGCGGGCGTCCGTGGCGGCGCGCTACACTCCAGCCGCAGCGCGATCCCAGGTTCGAGGAGACGAGGCGGCGAGATGACCACGGACGCGAACGCCTCCGCGCCTGCCGCCGGTAGGGCGCCCGCGGCGCCGCTCGCGATGTCGGTCTTCCGCTCGTTCGACGAGCTCGCCCCTCTCCGCGACGAGTGGGACCGTTTCCTCGCCGACGCTGGCGCCGGGGTCTACCTCTGCCACGACAACTGCGCGGCGTGGTGGGCCCGCTACGGCAAGGGCCGGTCGCTCCACGTCCTCGTCTTCCGGGCGGGTGCTGAGCTCGTGGGCGTGCTGCCGATGTTCGTGGACCGCCGGTGGCTCGGCCCGGTGTGGCTGCGCATGGGCGCCTTCCTCGTCTCCGATTCGACCCTGCCCGTCCTCGACGTCACCGTGCGGGCGCCGTGGGCGCGGGAGGCACTGGCGACGATGCTGCGCCACCTGCTCGGCGACCTGCGCTGCGACGCGGTGCGGCTCGCGCCGCTCTCAGACGCCGGGGCACACCTCGGCGCGCTGCGCGAGGCCGCCGGCGATCTCGGGAACCTGGGATCGATCGTCTCCGACACCGTCGTCGGTCCGTACACGCTCTTCGGACTCCCCGCGACGTTCGACGAGTACCTGGCATCGCTCGGCAAGAGCCACAGATCGAACTTCCGCCGGGGGATGAAGCAGCTCCGGGAGGCCCACCGCGTCGAGGTGGACGTGATCGTCGACCCGCGCGAGCTCGAGGCCGAGTTCGCGAACTTCAGGACCCTTCACGACGAGCAGTGGCGCGCCGAAGGCAAACTCGGCCACTTCGGCGACTGGCCCGCGAGCGACGCGTACCACCGCGACCTCGTCCGGCTCCACGGTGCCCGCGGCCGCGCGCACCTCTACCGCATCCGCCTCGACGGCGAGACGGTCTCGTACCAGATGGCCTACTCGCTCGGCACCAGTCTCCACTGGTTCATGCCGGCCCGGTCGCTGCGTCCCGATCTCGACCGCTTCTCCATGGGCCGCCTGGGTCTCGTCCAGATGATCGAGCTCGCGATCGGGGCGGGATTCCGCCAGATCGAGGGCGGCGTCGGACACTACGACTACAAGCTCCAGCTCGGAGCGGCCGAGCACGGCGTCCGCTCGTTCGTCGTCGCGGCCCGCCGCTCCGGCGCGTCGCTGCGCCTCGCCATCTTCCTGCGTCTCTCCCGCGCACTCGACTTCGTCTACTACCGCGGCTGGTTCTCGAAGATCGCTCCCGGTCTGCCCCTGCGCCGCGGCCCGCTCTGGAAAACCTGGATACGCTCGCGACTGTGAGCCGACGTCCGCGCCACTGTGGACCGCCCGGCCGCAGCCTCTGCGAGGTGTCGAGCGCGATGGTGCGCGGGGCGGAAGGATCGCCCCGCTGGCCGCAACTCCCGCAGGGCCGCACGCTGCTGACGCACCAGGGCCGCGGCGCCATCGCGGCGGCCTGCGGCGAGCTCGGTCTCGGCGCGGGGGACGAGATCCTCGTGCCGGCGTACAACTGCGGCACCGAGGTGGACGCGCTCCTCGCCGCGGGCGCCGTCGTGGTGCTCTACCGCGTGGACGACCAGGGTGGCATCGACGTGGAGGACCTGCGGCGGCGGATGACGAGCCGGACCCGGGCGGTCTACGTCATCCATTACTTCGGATGGCCGCAAGACCTCACGCGCGTTCGCACCCTCTGCATCGGCGCGGGCCTCCCGCTCGTCGAGGACTGCGCGCTGGCGCTCTACAGCGAGCGCGACGGCGTCCCGGTCGGGCACGGCGCGGACGCCGCGATCTTCAGCTTCCCGAAGACGCTGCCCGTTCCCGACGGAGGCGCGCTCGTCCTTCGCGATGCGCCGTCGCACGGGTTCGCGGGACGATCCGCCCCCAGCCGCTCGCGCATCCTTCGCCGCACGCTCGGCCTCGTGAGGCGCCGGCTCCGGACGGGTCCGAGGGCGCGGTCGCACGGGCGCGCGGTCCATCTCGGTTCCGCGGCGGGCGCCGGGAGTGGCGGCGGGCCGCTGCGTCCCGACATGCCGCCGGGTTACTACTGGGACGGACCGAGCGGCGCGTGGGGCGTTTCGCGCGTGACGCTCGGGATCCTCCGCCAGATCGATCCGTCGGCGGTCGTGACCCGTCGAAGGTCCAACTACGAGCGACTCCTCGCCCGGATCGGCGGGCTTCCCGGGCTCCGGCCGCTCCACCGGGACCTGCCCGCCGGGGTCTGTCCGCTCGAACTGCCCGTCGTCGTCGTCGACCGCGACGGCTGGGTGGGAGCGCTCCTCGCGAGAGGCGTCGTCGCGATCCCGTGGTGGGCGGGGTACCACCGGGCGCTGCCGTGGGACGAGTTCCCCGACGCGTGCCGGCTGAAGGACAGCGTCCTCGCGCTCCCGATCAACCAGGATCTCGACGACGACGACATCGACCACGTCGCGGATCAGGTCACCGATCTCGTCCGCCGGGCGGCGGGCGGCGGCTAACCGATCCGGCGGATCCAGAAGCTGCCGGGCGCGACCGTCGCCGGATCGTAGGACGCGAACGCCTTCCTCAGCGCCTCCGGATGGTGCGTGTGCATGTAGTTGCCGGCCCAGAGCACCTCGAAGGCCCGGTTGAACGCGAGGAACGACTGGAGCAGGTACTGCTCGGTCCAGAACATGTGGTACCCGTGGATCCAGTGTCTCGGGTACTCGTTCGGGAGGAAGACGTCGTGGACGTGCACCACGACGCCGGGAGCGAGGCGCGGCAGGACCTCGAGGTAGAGGTACTGCACGTCGCTGCCGATCGCGAGGACGTGGGAGGAATCGATGAAGAGGATGTCGTTCGCCCGGAGCTCTTCGAACTCGGACAGCGCGATGTCCTGCACCTGCTCGTGGATCACCCTGCACTGCACGTTCGCGCCCGCCGCGGTCTCGAGGTCGGATCGGTCCGAGAATGCCTTGTTCGGCTGCGGATCGATCGTGGTCAGCTTCGCGGCGGGGCCGCCGGCGGCCACGGCGTCGCGCAGGGCGCGCGAGGCGACGAGCGTGCTGAATCCGGAGCCGATCTCCATCACGCGGCGCGGCGTCAGGTGCCTCACCATCGAGTAGAGGACCTCGGCGTCGACGCTGCCGAAGTAGTCGTTGTCGACGTAGTAGCCGCCGGCGGCCGCGTCGCGCGCGGCGGGGAACGAGTCGTAGGCGTCCTTGAACCGTGACGCGAAGTCGCGCAGGAGATCGAGCTGCTCCGCAACGCGCAGATCCACGCCCGGGAGTTCCGATCGCCTGCGCCACAGCTCCTCGCCGAGCGTCCGCGTGTCGGGGATCGGCTGGTAGAAGTGGACCGGCGTGACGTGGATCCCGAGCCGCTGGAAGAACCGGAACAAGTGCGCGCGCCGCGGCCGGAGCGCCGCGAACAAGCGAGCGAGCGGACCGGGCGCGGCGGGCATCAGCCGGGCTGTGCCGCGCGCGCCGCGCGCGCTGCGCGGCGCGCCTGGTAGCGCGCCTCGAGCGCGAGCACGAGGCGCGCACGCAGACCCGCGTACCACTCGAGCGGACCCGGCGCGGTGACGTCGGCTCCGCCCATGCCCTCCTTGAAGTGGAAGACGCCCGGATTGCCGTCCGGGTCGATCCCGCCGAGGTCGTACCGGCGGCAGCCGCGTTCGCGCGCGAGTTCGATCGCGCGCCACTGGAGCAGGTACGCGGCCTTGCAGCGGAGCGCTTCCGGCGAAGTGGCCCCGAGCAGGTAGACCGCCGTGTCCCCGAGCACGCTGACGACGAGGCCGGCGATCACGGCTCCCGCCTTCTCGGCGAGGAGCACCACGAACCGTTCGGACGCAGGGGCGTCGCGCTGCACGCGGTCGTAGAAGTCGGCGCCGAGCGTCACCTCGAACCCCTTGCGGACGACGAACTCGTCGAAGAGCTCGCGGAAGGGATCGAGGGCGGCGGCGTCGCTGCGAACGACGACCGTCACTCCCTCGCGCTCGGAACGGTTCAGGCAGTTGCGCCACTTCTGATGGAACGCGCGGCGGACCGCGTCGGCCGGTCCGTCGATCGCGACGACCATCGTCCGGTAGGCCCGCGACGCGCCGGTGCCGAGGAACCCCGCCTGCTCCATGCGCGCGGCGGCCTCTCGGTTCCAAGCCTCGGGTCCCACCGGAGGCGCGATCCGCAGCACGAGGCCGCGGCGAACCGCGAACTCCGCGCGCAACGCATCGACTGCGGCGAGGAAGCGGGGGACGTCGTACTCGCCGTCGACCCGCGTGAGCGGGCCGCCGTTGACGTAGGCGATTCCTCCTCCGAGCGCCGGGATCCGCCGGATGCGCACGTCGGCCAGTCCGGCCACGCGCTCACCGTCGAGGAGGGCGACGTGCTCGGACGAGGCGCCCACGCGTGCGGCGGCGAGAACGCCGAAGTCGAAGGACTGGCGGTAGTTGTGGTCGGCGAACGTCGGGCAGAGATCCGCCCATCGGCCGCGGTCGACCGGTTCGACTCTGAGGGCGGCGAGGGTCTCGCTCACGGGCCGGGTCTCGCCGCGGTGAGGCCGCATGCGGACGGGACGGCGCGAAGCGGAGCCCGAGCAGTCGTCACTACCGCCACCGCTTCACCGCGAGGCGGGCGCCGCGTGCGACGGAGGCGAGCCCGCCCGGCCGATTCGCGATCACGCGCGACACGTCGTCGAGGCGATGGTCGCAACGAACCGTGTTCCGGGGCTGCAGCCAGGCGCCTTCCCGGGCCGGGCCGCGGTCGCTCGTGTAGACGCGACGGAATCCCGCGTCCCTGAGCAGTCGCAGCGAGCGCCGGTCGTATTCGCCGAACGGGCACGCCGCTTCGTCCACCGGACGGCCGACGATCGCCGCGAGCCGGTCGCGGGCAAGGACGATCTCCTCGTGCTCGGCATCGGGCGTGAGCCCGACCCACGAGCGGTGCCGCATACCGTGACTGCCGACCACCATGCCCGCCGCGGCGAGCGCCCGGACTCCGTCCTCGTCGAGGAATCCGGGGCTTCCCACCACTGCGGCGGGCACGAAGAAGGACGCGCAGAGGCGGCGCGCTCGCAGCGCCGGCAGCGCGATGGAGACGTCGGACTCGTTGCCGTCGTCGAACGTCAGGTGCACGTCCGAGCGCACCGCGACCAGATCGAGGACGCTCTCGAACGCCTCGCGCGACACCCACACATCGGCCTCGCCGTGGTCGAGCGCACGGGGGGGTGCCCCGACGCCGTGGAAGTTGAGATGGATGACCTGGCCTCGCTTCATGCGCCGGGCGTCCACCGCAGGCGGGGGCGGGACCGTCCCGGGGTCGCAAGGACCCGCCGGCTCGACCGGTTCGGGCTCCGACTGCTCGGCCTTGCGCGCGACGGTGGCTGGGGCATCAGGTCCTTCCGCGTGTCGCGTGAATCGGGTCGTCCGCTCGATCGCGGAAGGCAGGCTAGCGGGTTCGCAAGAAGGGTGCCACGGACGGCCCAGCCGTGCGACGGCGCAAGATCGCCTCGAAGTCTCATCGAGGGCGGAGGCTCCAGAGAGCGTGCGTCGAGGGTTTCGGACATCCGGGGTTCCCGGACGACGCCGGATACCGGACGGCGGCCCGAGGATCGACGACAGCGCTCGCGGCGAACTCGCCCGCGCCCCGATCGCCCCGATCGCCGCGGGCCCGGGCCCGTCGGAGCGGCATTCCCGTTTCCAGCAAAGCGGGAGGAGCGAACCGCAATTGCTTCTGCCGTCGAGACCTCACGACGCGGTCCGCTGCGGTGGCGGCGACCACGAACGGGCGATGGGGGCTCGCGATCGAGGCTGATGCCGTTCGAGTCCTTCCGGGCGAGAACGATGGAAGCCAACGGTCTTCCGGGACCGCACCGGCAGGTTGCCGGCCCGGCTCGTCTCCGGAGGCTGTCGCTCAGGGAGCGGAACACACACTCATGGACGTGGCGAACGCAGCCTCGACGCGATGCACCGATCCGGCGGAACGCCGTCTCCTCTTCCGCTACGGGATCCGGCGCGCGTCCGAGTTCGAACAGCGGTCGTTCGAGCGGCACATCCTCGCGTGCGATGAGTGCTTCAAGGACGTGCTCGCGGTCTGGCGCGTGTCCTACCTCCTCGATGAGTGGGTCGACGCAGAGGACGGTCCGGCCGAGGGCCTGCCGGAACTGCTCCGTGCGACCGGACGGCGCAGGCGACTGCAGGCGGTCCTCGTGGCGATCGTCGCGGCGCTCGCTGGTTTCTTCGTCCACGCGCTGCTCTGAGCCCGGGGATACGAACCCGCCGCCCTTCCTCGCCGCAGGCCGAATCGAGCCCGAAGAGCTGCTCCAGACGAGGGTCGGACCGTCTTCACCCGCTTTGGTGAATTCGGTTGACACCGGCTGAACCCAGGAAGCTAGGCTGCGTCCGGAATGGGCACCCAGGGCGATCGATCTCGGGAGGCAGGTCGGCGTCTCGTCGCAAGCGACGAGCGCAGTTGCCTCGCGACCGTGCTCGGCGACTCGCAGTCCGTGGAGGCGCTCGGGTCGAAACTGATCCAGCTCGCGTGGTTCCGATACCGCGTTCCCGCACTCGAGGCCGAGGACGTGCTGCAGAACACGTTCGCCGCGTACCTCGAGGTGCGCGACCGGTACGTGGTCCTCGGCGAGCACCGCGCCATCCTCGTGGGCATCTTCCGGAAGAAGTGCCTCGAGCACATCGAGCGGTCGGTGCGCGAGAAGCAGCGACTGCGGCGGTACTGCGCATCCGCCGACGCGGCGCGGGAGAACCCGTGGATCCGTCCCGACTCTGCGAACGGGTCCGCCACCGTCCTCGACGAGATCGTCCGCGAGGAGACCCGGGGCCGGATCCTCGAGGCGATCGCCGATCTGCGGCCGAGTTCGCGGCAGCTCGCCAACCTCATCGGGCGCGACGGTCTCGGCCGCAAGGATCTGATCGAACGGCTCGAGCTGAACAAGAACACGTTCGATTCCCGGTTGCACGCATGCCGGGCGCAACTGCGCGGGCTCTTGCGCCGGCGCGACGTCGCGCTCGCGCGGCCGACGAAGCGCGCAGGGACCGGAGCCGGTCCGCGCGAACCGGGGGTCGCAACCACCGCGCTCTCGTGATGACGCCGCCGCCTGCGGAGCGTGCCGCTCCGCGGGTGTGCTAGATTCGCCGCCTCGAATGACCGGGCGTCGCCCAGCCGAACTCCACGTCCCGCACCTGTCCGGCGTCCTGCGGATTGGACGCACCGGATCGGCGGCCGGGGACGAGCGTGCACCCTGCCTGCTCCGGTCGCGCGAGATCCGGTGCGGGGCCGCGGCCGGTCGTTTGCTCCCCTCGCCTGCGGCGGTTCGTCGCGGCGATCGGCTTGGACGTCCAGGCCGGGCTCGCCGCTGCGGTCGCCGATGGACAGGGTCCCAGTCCCGCAACCCGGTGGTCGGGTCGAACTCGCTGCGAATCGGACGGACCGGACTCCGTCCTCGGCCTCCGGCGTTCGCCGGGCTGCTGCGCTCCACGAGAGGTTGCCAGGTTGAGCTCGACGGAAGCCATCGCCGCGCCTGAGTCGCCGCCGCGGAAGCCGATCCGCGCGCTGCGCGGCGCCGGCGTGCTGCTCGGCGGTCAGGCAGGAGGACAGCTCCTCGGTTTCGTGCGCAACATGATCGTCGCGCGGCTGATCTCGCCGGCCGACTTCGGGATCGCGTCCACGTTCGCCGTCACGATGGCGTTCCTGAACATGCTCGGCGATCTGTCGATCGACAAGCTGCTCGTGCAGGCGTCCGACGGAGACGAGCCCCGGGTTCAGGCGACCGCGCAGATGGTCCAGTTCCTGCGCGGACTCGTGTCGTCGGTCATCCTCTTCATCGGGGCGGAACTCGTCGCGAGCATCTTCGCCGCGCCCGACGCCGCGTGGGCGTATCGGCTGCTCGCGCTCGTCCCGCTCCTGCGCGGACTGGCGCACCTCGACGTGCGGCGATTCCAGCGCACCTTGCGGTTCGGCCCCGGCACGATCGTCGACGGCGTGCCGCAGATCGTCGCCACGCTCGTCACCTGGCCGCTGGCGGTGTGGCTCGGCGACTTCCGCGTGGTGGTCTACAGCGTGCTCCTCCAGGAGGTCACGTGCGTGGTGATGTCCCACGCGATGGCGGAGCGGCGCTACGAGTGGTCCCGCGACCGGGAGGCGACCAGGCGGATACTCAGCTTCGGCTGGCCGCTCATGGTGAACGCGGTCCTCATGTTCGGCATCTTCCAGGGCGATCGGGTCGTCGTCGGCACGTCCTACGGCCTCGACCAGCTCGGCGCGTACTCGCTGGGGTTCATGCTGACGATGGTCCCGACGGCGCTCCTCGCCGGCGCCGCGACGTCGCTCGTCCTCCCGGTGCTCGCGCGCGTGCAGGACGACGCCCGGCAGTTCGAGGATCGCACGGCAGTGTGCGCCCAGGCGATCGCGCTCGTCGCGGCCGTGGTCATGATCCCGATGGTGCTCGCGGGCGGACCTCTCGCCGTCGCGCTGTTCGGTTCGAAGTACGCGGTGGCGGTGCCGGTGGTGCCCTGGCTCGCCGCGACGCAGGCGGTCCGGATCTTCCGCCTGGCCCCGACCGTGGCGGCGATCGCCCGCGCGGACACCGTGAACTCCATGATGAGCAACGTGTGGCGGTCAAGCGGCATCGGCGCGATGGCGATCGCAGGGCTGTGTGAACTCGACCTTCCCTGGATCGCGGCCGCCGGACTCGGCGGGGAGATCGCGGCGCTGCTCTACTCGCTCCGGCGGCTCCGGAGGAAGCAGGGCATCGCCTGGATGACCACCGGCGGTCCCAGCGGAGTCGCGTTCCTCGGAACGAGCGTCGCCCTCGCGAGCGCGGTGTGCTTCACTCTCGCCGACCGGCCGGTCGTCGCCGTCGCCACGGCGGCGGTGCTCCAGATCGCGACTGTCGGCGCGCTGCTGGCGGTCTTCCCAACTCTGCGTATCCTCGTCCGCGACACCCTGGCGACCGGCCTGCGGACGATCCGAGACCTCGCCATGTCGCCACGCTGACCCGGTGAGCACGTCCTTGAACGACCCCGATCCCGCCTCCACCCCCGATCGACGGACCCCCGCCCAGTCCGGCGGCGGCTCCGCCCGCGACGAATCGCGCGAACTGAAGCGGCGCCTGCCCCGGGTGCTCGCGAGGATCGCGGGAGCGCGCGGCCAGACGGCGAGACGGTTGCTCGACTGGTCGCTCAGGCTCGAGCGCGGCGGCTTCTATTCCGCGACCGCGCGCGACATCATGAAGGCCTGCCACGGCGTGGAGATCGGCGCCTACTCGTACGGTGAGTGTTTCGTACCGAGCGCCTTCCCGCCCGGGACCGTGATCGGTCGCTACGTCTCGATCGCGGAGGGCGTGCGCGGACTCGGCCGCAACCACCCCACGAACTGCCTCTCCACGCATCCGTTCTTCTTCAACGAGCGACTGGGTTTCGTGGACGAGGACACGATCCCCTACGGCGGGCTCTCAATCGAACATGACGCCTGGATCGGGCTGCGAGCGATCCTCGCGCCCGGTTGCCGCCGCGTGGGTCTCGGGGCGGTCGTCGGCGCCGGAGCGGTCGTGACGCGCGACGTGCCTGACTTCGCGGTCGTCGTCGGCGTGCCGGGGAAGATCGTCCGTTACAGGTTCTCCGAGGCGGTTCAGTCAGAGATCCGCCGGAGCCTCTGGTGGGAGCGCCCGGTGGAGGAGTGCGCCCGGTACCTTCGCGAGATGAACCTCCCGCTCGATTCCGGCATCGTCCGGCACCCCCTGCTCGCCGCCGCCGGCGCGGCCGAGGAAGAACGAACCGGAGCGGTTCGGTGATGCCCCTGACGCGAGGCCGTCCGCCCGCGAGATCGCCGTCCGTCAGGCGCCAGGGGACGCTGCCCGCGTTCGTCGTCCTCGCAGTGCTTGCCGTCGCGGCGTTGCTCGCGGCCGGTGCGTCCGCTTCCCGCCGGCCCGAGGCGAATCCGCGAGAATCTCATCCTGTCAATCTGAGGAACGCAGCCTCGCAGGCGCCTCTGCCTCCCGCCCGCGAGTTGAGAAACCCCGGACAGCTTCAGGTCGATGACTCCCTGTCCCGAACTCCGAGTTGGCCAGCACGGACTCTCCGTCGCGGCCACGGAGGTACGGACATGCAGCGATCGATCGACGGGATCAAGAAGCGAGTGTTCAGGCTCGGTCTCTGGGCGGCCCTCATCGTCTCGGGGCCCACCGTCGCGACCGCGGCGGGGGCTGTCGAGATGGCGGAGGCCTCCGGCATCCTCTCCGCGTGCTCGACCGCGGAGTCGTCTCTCGGAACCGCCAAGGGCCTCGCGGCGAACCAGGACGCGACCTTCCGCACGGCGCTCTACCGCGGACAGGCCCAGGTCGCGCAGGCCTACCAGCTCTCGCTCTCGGCTCCCTGGCCGGCCGAGCTGGCCGACACGCGCTACCGGCTGGACAACTCGTTCATCGTGACGATCGGGAAGCTCGCGCGCCTCGACCGTCCCACCGCGACGTTCAGCACCGCGGAGGTCGGCGACACTCTGGATCGTGAGATCGCCCGGCTGCATCGCGCGGCGGTGATGCTCCAGGGAATCGCCCCGGCCGTGAACGTTCCGGTGCCGGCCGCAGCACCCGGCCCCGCGCCGGCTCCGGTGCCCGCTCCGGCCCCCGCGCCGGCTCCGACTCCCGCGCCGACGCCCGCGCCCTCGGGCACGATCGCGGATCTCGTCCCCGGCACCGGCTTCACCGCCGCGACGGCTCAGCCGGCGACGATCGGATCCGGAGCGGGTTCCGACGCGAAGGCGATCGCCCGCTGGGACGTGGTGCCCTTCCAGACGTTCACCGGCAAGCTGCCGGTCGGCGTGGTCGCCTTCCACATCGGTGGGATCGACCGCGTGGAGTTCTCCGTGCAGGGCGGGGCCTGGACCGCGGCGCGGGCGATGACCCTGAACCCCGTCACCGGCGTGTGGGAGTACAACGCGAACGTCGACGCGGCGACTCTCTCGGACGGCAGGATCGAGGTCCGGGCCGTCGTCTACCCGAAGGTCGGCATCCCCCGCGTGCTCGGCGGACCGATCGACGGTTCGCTCGGCTTCCAGAACGGCAACCACTCGATGTTCCTGACGGCGAACAAGAACGGCACCGTGCAGCAGCAGACCATCTACTGCTCGCCCTCGGGC
>JANNHP010000013.1:0-4838 GCA_031404455.1 Planctomycetia bacterium
CGGGCCTCGTCGATCCGCGGCCGTTCGGGGCGGACGGCAAGTGGCGCGTCAACCTCAGCACGGCGACCTTCCGCCTCGACGTCGCCGACGGCAACGACGCCGACGACGCGCACCTCCTCGAACTGCACGCTTCGTACGCGCAGGCCGCGAAGGCCGGCGCAGCGCACGGCACGGTGCTCCCGTCGATCGACCTCATCGACGGCAAGGCGAAGCAGTTCGACGACGGACTCGTCGCCGCCATCGAGGAGGCGTGCGTCCTCGGCCGGGCGGGCCGCGTGCCGGGGATCGTCGATCTCGTCCGGCGGATGCTCGCAGCGGTCGGTCCGTCGGGCGCGGCGGCCCCGCGGCTCGCCGCGGCGATCGAGATCGCGGGCGAGCGCGGCGACGCGAGCGACCAGAAGGCGAAGACGGCGCTCGTCCGGATGTTCGACGCGGACGAGGTCGCGTCGAAGCCGTCGGCTTTCTACGACTCCGACGAGTCGCTGCGCCGTGTCTTCCGCTTCCTGCGCTTCCTCATGCAGCCGATGGAGTCGGCGAGCGCTGAAGCGAACGACATCGGATCGGCCCTCGCGCAGGACGCGGCGCTCCGCGCTGACTACGAGCGCGTGGTGAAGTTCTTCGACGGACTCGCGAACGCGCACGCCGCCGGATCGTTCGTCGAGTCGGACTGGGCCGGGCGGAGCCGCGTCGTCATCCTCCCGCCCGCGCGGACGCACGAGGACGACCTCGCCGCGCGCCTCTTCCCGAACGGCCTGCCGCCGAACGCGAACCTGATGCGCGAGCTGATCCGCCACGTGCGGTCGGGCGAGGTGGATCTCACGCCCCGCCCGGGGAGCGGCTGGTACGACCTGCAGGCCCACGCGCTCGAGACGCTGCTCCTCACGGAGAAGTCGCAGGAGCGCGCGAAGCTGCTCCTCACGAAGTCGTACAAGAAGCGGCTCGTCAACGCGTTCGCGGCGCTGATGACGAAGCGCCGCGAGACGCACTGGCGGGGCGTCGAAGTGACGATGAAGGCCGAGATGAGGGACGGCGAGCTCCGTCCGCGCCTTCGTCTCGAACCCGCCGTGACGTACTACCTGCGGACCGCGCGGGCCTATGCGTTCCTCGCGGACCTGCTGGAGGCGTCGCTCGGCGAGGACGCGCTGCGCGCGATCCACGGGCGTCGCGACGCGGGCGTGCGCGAGCCGGATCTCTTCACCGAAACGCGCGCGATGCGCGACCTCTTCTACGGCTGCGCGCTCGTCGCCGCGGAGGACATCGGCATGCGCGCAACTCTCGCGGACGGCGAGAACGTGGACCGCGCGAAGTGCTACGCCGCCGCGACGGAGTGGCTGGCGCGCGCGTTCGACGACCTGGATCTCGCGGCCGACACGCGCGTCGTCGTGCCCGTCTACGTCGATCCGTCGCGCCGCATCACCCGCATGTGGGGGACGTTCGGCGTGCGCCTCGCGAAGCTCGAAGTCAACTGGATCGACGCGCCGAGGGTGCGCCCGGCCGACGAGTCGGAGGACTGGCGCGAGGCGAAGCGGCACGAACTCGGTCCCGCGACGTACCTGATCCCGGTGGACGAGTTCGCCGAGTTCGAGATCGAGGGCGCGCGGATGCTCACGCGGAAGGAGTTCCGCGCCGTCTGCGACGAGGAGAAGACGAAGCAGGCGATCGTCGACGCGCTCGGCGACTGACGAAGCCGGGGCTCAGTCGAACGCGACGACGACGCGGCGTGGGGCCGAAGCGGCAGGAAGGGGTCGGGTACGTTCTTACCGTTTCTTCCGTGCCGACTCGGGCGGCGTCTCGCGCCGGCCGAGTTCCGCGATCTCGTCGGCGGAGAGGCCGCGCCCGTACACGCGCACGCGCCGCATCGATCCGACGAAGTGCGTGCCGCCGACGTTGGTCCATCCGGGGTTCCGTCCGATGCGCGTGGCGCCGGTCGTGCCGGCGTAGGCGGGGGCGGCCCGCGCAGCGACGCGCGCGCCGTCCACCCAGATCTCCTGGTGCGAGCCCGTGTGCTGGAAGACGAGGTGGTGCCACGCGTCGTGACCGACCGGCCCCGGCGCGACGAGGTCGTTCAGGTAGAAGCCGAGGTACGGCTGCGAATTGCCGCGGAGCATGAGGTGGTAATGGCGGTTGCCCGCGTTCGCGTCACGCTGCTCGACGAGTCCCATCACCTGCGAATCGCCTGCGGGGCGCACCCACATCGAGAACGCGTGGGTGCCGTTCAGCGCGACGTGCGGCATCTCCAGCCAGCCGGAGCCGTCGAAGTGCGCCTCGCCGTCACGGATCTCCACGCCGCCGCGATTCACGACGTCGCCCTTGCCGACCCCGTCGGCGAGGTCCGTGTCGAACGGCAGGAACGCGACGAGGCCAGCGTCCAGCGAGACGCTCGGCTTCGCGAGGTCGGCCGCGACGGGTAACCAGCGTCCGGTCGCCGCGTCGAAGCGCCACGTGCGTCCGGACGACTTCTCGCGCAGGACGGACGAGGCGCGGCCGCCGGACTCCATCGATGTCAACTCGAACGGTGGCGACGCCCCAGCGGAGGCTGGCGTCGCAGACTCGGGCCCGCGCGTCGCGCGGATCGTCGATGCCGTCCACCGCAACTCGCCCGGACGCACGACTTTCCACGCCGCCGAGTGGCGCCAACGCGTGCCGCCCGCCGTCAGCGTCACGGTGACCGGGTTCCCCGGAGCGGCGGCGATGTCGAACGCGTCCGCCACGAGCGCGAACCGTCGCCGCGCGGGATCGAGCCGCGCGCGGACGCGGGGCGATGTGTCGTCGGACGAACGGAACGACGCGTCGTCCGCGCGATCGAGCGTCGCGTCGAACGACGAGTCTCCCGCGGAGACGGTCAGGCGGATCGGCTCGCGCGTCGCGAGCATGCCGTCCGGGAGTTCACCAGCGAGCAGGAGGCGGTCCGAGTTCGGGAGCGGACGGTCGAGGAGACGTCCGTGGCCGAGGACGAGGCCCGTCGTCGACCGCTCGTCGGGAGGCGTTCCGCGCGAGAGCAGCAGCGAGATGCCCGGGCGCGGCGTCGTCGTCACGGTCGCGAGATCGAGGAGGGGGTCGCCGTCGAGATCGGCGACGGCGAACGGTTCCGAGCGGACGGTGACGTCCGGCGCCATCTCCGGAGCATCGGGCGCCAGCGCTTCCGCGACGAAGTGGCCCGCGCCGTCGTTGCGCCAGAGCGCCGCGGCGGGCCCGGCGCCCACCAGGTCGACGTCGCCGTCGCGGTCGATGTCGGTCGCGATCACCCGCGGCAGTGCGGTGACGGCGACGTCCGTCCGGTCGGGGAGCGCGAAGGCGGCGGCGAACCGTCCGTCGCCTTCGCTGCGAAGGAGCACGAGTCGCGCGGTGCCCGCGTCGAGCCACGCGACGAGATCCACGCGCGCGTCGCCGTCCACGTCGGCCGCGAGCACGCCGAGCGGCACGCCCGGCACGTCGAGCACGGGCGTCTCCGCGTCAGGCTCGCCTCCGGCGAACGCCAGCGGAGCGAGGACGACGAGACCTGTGGCAACTCTGCGTCCGCGCTGCGACATGACGGAGACCCTCCGCGCCACGGCGAGTCTACGCCGCACCGACGGACGCGTCGGCGACGAGTGGCCGCGGCGCTCGACGGAGCCGTTACCCTCTACGCACCGATGCCCCGGATCCATTGCCGTCCCGACGACGTCCACGTCCCTCTCGTCGCGGACGTCACGCTTCTCGACGCACTCGTCGGCGCCGGCGTCCCGATCGCCCACGCGTGCGGCGGGAACGCGCGCTGCTCGACGTGCCGCGTGCGCATCGAGCACGGAGCCGAGACGTGCGCGCCGCGCACCGACGACGAGTCCGCGATGGCCGCGCGCCTGCGCTTCGACGACGACACGCGTCTCGCCTGCCAGACGCGGCTCGTCCCCGGAACGGCGGACCTCACCGTGCGGCGCCTCGTCATCGACGCGCTCGACCTCGACCTCGCGACGGCGACCGCGCGCACGACGGGGCGCGTCGGGTGCGAACTCGACCTCGCCGTCCTCTTCGCCGACATCGCGGGCTTCACGACGCTCTCGGAAGACCTGCCCGCCTACGACGTCGTCCACCTCCTCGACCGGTGGTTCGCTGTGGCGGGTCCGGCGATCGAGGGCCACGGCGGCCGCATCGACAACTACATGGGCGACGGTCTGATGGCCGTCTTCGGCGCGACGCCGGCGGCGGATGCGGCCGATCCCGCGCAGTGCGGCGTTCGAGCCGCGCTGGCGCTCGTCGCGGCGGCGGCGGACGTGGATGGCTACACGCGCGAGATCTACCGGCGAGAGTTCGCCGTCCGCGTCGGCGTCCACTTCGGGCCGGTCGTCGTCGGCACGCTCGGCGCCGCACACAACCGCCGCGAGACGGTGATTGGCGACGCCGTCAACGTGGCCGCGCGCCTCGAAGCCGCGAACAAGGAGATCGGCTCCGCGGTGCTCGTCTCCGACGTCGTCGCCGCCCGTCTCGGCCCGGCGTTCCGTCTGGGCCGGACCGCCGAGATCGCGCTGAAGGGCAAGAGTGGCGTACACCGTGTGATCGAAGTGGTAGGCGCGGGGTAGCGCGAGGCGGTGGAAACGGGTCGGGTACGTCCTCACCTCTTCTGGAGGTCTGCATGCGCATCGCCGCTCACGTGTTCGTCGCCGTCGTCGCCGCTGGTTGCGGCGGGGGAGACGCCGTCCCCCCGAATCCGGCGGCCCAGTCCGCGGCGGAGGAGCGCGCCGTGAAGGCCGCCGACGCTCTCGGCGGTGCGCTGATGAAGGAACTGAAGGCGGCGCTCGAGGCGGGCGGTCCCGCGGGGGCCATCCCGGTCTGCTCCGAGAAGGCGCCGCTCGTCGCGAAGG
>JANNHP010000014.1:0-6089 GCA_031404455.1 Planctomycetia bacterium
TGCTTCGGGAGCAAGAGGCCGGAGGTTCAAATCCTCTCGCCCCGACCACAAGTCACGCGTCCCAGCGGACTTACGACGGCGCGTTTTCGCCCTCCGATCGCTCCTGAAGGGCGATTCCGAGCACAGTTGGGTTGCAGTTGCGTTGTGGCCCCAACTTGAGCCTGACTCCGCGGACCCGTGCCGCAGGAGCCGCGCGTCGCCGCGGAAGCGAGATACCGCCTGCATTCCGGCGGCGTGACCTTGATGCGCCGCGCGAGCCGGAGCGAAGGTCCGACCACGCTCGAATGGTCGAGCGCTGGAGACGGCGAGCATGACGAAGAAGCAGACGACGAAGCGCGCGGGGCGGACCCGCGGGACCACGACGAAGAAGGGCGCGGCGGCGACGCCCGCCATGTCGAGGAGGGAGCGGACGCGCGACCCGCGGCTGCCCGCGCCGGGCACGACGATCACGCGGACGTTCAAGGGCAGGGAGCTGCGGCTCACCGTCCTCGACGAGGGGTTCCGGTTCGAGGGCGAGACGTACCGCTCGCTGACCGCGACGGCGCTCAAGGCCACGGGCTACCCGGCGATCTCGGGACCCCACTTCTGGAAGTTGGACGCGGCCACCGAGGCGACGCCGCAGCGCGCCACGAAGAAGGGAAAGCCCGCGGTGAAGCCGGACGTCGCGCCCGCGGAGACGGCGACCGCCTGATCCGCACGAACGGCGACGAGCCGTACGACCGGCGGTGCCCACGGGTGCCGCCGGTTCCGCGTTGGGGCGCGCGTGTCGGGCCACGTCGGGGACGGCGTCGGAGATGGGGACGTCGTTCGCGTCGGTGGCGTCGGGCGCGCCCGTGGCGCTCACGGCGCGCGTCAGGCCGGGCGCTTCGTCTTCTTCTTCGGCGTCGTGCCGGTCCGGAAGTCCATCGCGAGGACCGTCGCCCGCCGTCGCTCGTTGACCGCGGCCGCGTAGATCTGCGTCGTCGAGACCGCGGCGTGCCCAAGCTGCGCCTGGAGGTCCGTGATCGAGCCGCCGTTCGAGAGGAACCACGTCGCGTGCGTATGCCTCAGCGAGTGGTAGGTCAGCCCCTCGCGTCCGGCGAGCCCCGCGCGCTCCAGCGTGATCTCCCAAGAGCGCGAGACGTTCGTGAACGGCCCGCCGCGCCGCGAGAGGAAGACGTAGTCGGTGTCCTTCACCTCCTTCCGCTTCTCGCGCCGCGTGCGCAGCGCCTTCAACTCCTCGGCGACGTCGGGGTGCAGGTCGATCGAGTCGGCGTTCCCGACCTTCGGCCGGTAGAGCGCGATCTTGCCGCCGTCGAAGTCGATGTCCGACCAGCGCAGCCGCGTCAGCTCGCACTTGCGAGCGCCCGTGTACACGCCCGCGACGACGAGCGGCCGGAACCACCGCGGTGCGTGCTCGATGACGGCGGCGATCTCCTCGCGCGTCAGGTAGCGCCGGGGCTTCCTCGGCTCCTTCAGCTTCTTCAGTCCGGCGAGCGGGTTCGCCGCGATGTGGCGATCGACGAGGGCCTCGTTGAGGACCCTGCAGGCGAACTGCTGGTCGCGGTTCACGGTCGCAGCCGACACCGCCGTCTGCTTGCCCGCAGGGTGGTTGCTCGCGGCCCGCCGCCACGCCCGGTAGTCGAGGAACGTGGCCGCCGTGATCTCGTCGAGCCGCGCGCCCGCGCGTCCGTCGCGCGGCCCGTAGAAGGCGGAGAGCGCCCGCAGGTTCGCGCGGTAGACATCGAGCGTGTTCTTGGCCAGGGTTGCCGCGAGCCGCCCGTCGAGGAGCTTCGCCGCGTACTCGACGAACGTCGGCCCCTCCGGCGGCTGCTCCGCGGGGTCGAGCCTCAGCGACTCCGCGACGGTCGGCGGCGTCACGTACACCTTCGCGAGGACCTGGCGCTCCAGCTCGTCGAGGAAGCCGTTCGCCTCCTTCTCGGTGTCGAAGTGCCGCGTGAGGCGCTTGTCGTTCTGCGTCTGTTCGTACCACTGCGCGCAGTAGTTCGTCCGGCCGCTCGGCCAGTGCCGCTCGAACACGTACCCGAAGCGGCGCTTCCTGCGCGCGCGTCGGCGTCCCATCTTGTCGCTCATCAGTTGTCCTCCGGCGTTGGCCCCGGCGCCCGCCAGGGCTCTTGCTTCGAGACGCGATGGACGCTCTGCCGGGCGGACACATCAAGGTCGTTCGGCCGCGCTGTGGGACGGCGGCGCCCGGCATCGCCGACAAGTTGCTGGACTCGATCGACGGGCGCCGACCGGCCATCGCGCGTCGCGCTCTCGACGAAGGCGGCGACGTCCTTCACGCGGAAGCGCTTCGCCCGGCCGATGACGACGACGGGCAGCGTGCCCGCCTTCGCCAGCTTGTAGATGGTGCTGACGTCGATGGAGAGATGCGCGGCGACGACGTCGGCCGTGACGAGGCCCTCGCCGAGCGGCGAGATGCCGCCCGGTCCGGGCCCCGTCCACGTCGGCGTCGTCAGGTCCGCGCTCTCGACCACGGAGTCCTCAGCGGCACCCGGTCGCCTGCGCATGCCGCGCCGCGAGCGCCGACACGGGCGCCCCGATGGTGAGCGGCCGGTCGCGCGCGATCGCGAGGACGACCTCGTGGCACCGCACGCAGCGGATCGTCCCGTCCCGCGCGAACGCGAGTCCGTGGCGTCCGAGTCGCTGGTGCTGCCCCCGCTTCGACGCGGCGATCGCCGCATCCCAGGGTGTCGTGTCGATGGTGTCGGTGTTCATGGACATGGAGTCCTCCTTCGTTGTTGATGACGCCGCCTACGCGGCGATCCGGTTCCCCTTCGCGTCGTACTTGGGCGGCACCGGCTCCTTCCACACGAGCTTCTCGGCCGCCTTCCTCCAGACGTCGCCCTCGAACACGGCGAGGAGCTCCTCGACCTCCTCGTCGGTCGGCTCCTCAACGCGCCACGGCAGGCTGCGGAGCGTCTCGAGCGCCTTCTCCATCTCCGCCTTGACCGCGTCGAGCGCTGCGTTGTTCGTCGCGACGCGCTCCATGCGGTAGGTGATGCCGTGGACCAGCATCGACCGGAAGTCCGGGTCGGACGGATCGGGCGCCACGCGGACCGTCTCGCTGCGCCACGTCTGCAGCTGGCCCCGCTCGTAGCTCGTGAACCGGCTCAGGCGCTCGTGAGCCGCCTCGATCGCGACGGCGAGCCAGGGCCACGCCGTACGCTCGAGCTCGATCCGGGCGGCGTCGATCTGCCTCTTCAGCGAGTCGTCGCGGTTCCACTGCTCGCGGCGTGCGTCGTAGTACGCCGTCTCGGCGGCCTCGAGCATCGTGCGGACGCGGGAGACCTCGGCCTCCGCCTTGTTCACCGTCTCCTGCAGGACCGGCAGCTCGTCGCGCCGCTGGCGCAGCGCCTGCTGAACCGCCTTGTCGAGCGCCCGGCGCGCCTCCGTCGCGCGGCGCATGCGCTCCGCCTGCCGGCGCTCGTCGCTCACGGCAGCGGCGTCGTCCGGCGGCGCGGTCTCGGTCGGGTTGGCGAAGAGGCGCGCCAGGATCAGCTTCCCATTCTCGAAGAGACTCATCGGTCGATCTCCTTTCGGCCGCACGCGGCGGCACGGGGTTGAGGGGTGCGAAGGACATGTAGGCGTCGGTGGAGGGCGGCGATCTCGTCGCGGGTCGCCTGCGTGTCGCCGGCCCAGGTCGAGCCGTCGAGGCCGCGCAACGTGCTGAGCAGGCCGCGGTTCGCGCGGTCGAGTTCGAGGCGGCGGGCCAGCTCGGCGGTGCGCCTGCCGAGACGCCGGCGGACGCGGCGGACCTCGTACTCGACGTCGCGGCGGCACGGGACGCCGCAGTACCGGCGCGCCGGGTGGACCGTCGCGAGGGCGGCGAACGTGGCACTGCAGCGCTCGCAGGCCGACCGGTGGGGGGACGTCGGTTCCTGCGGACCTGGCGATGAAGGACCGGAGCGCGCGATTCGCGTGCGCTCCCGCGGTACAACGCCGAGGGGGTCATTTCTCGGTGGAGGTTCGACGAGGCGGCTCACGCGCGGCCTCCTCGGGCGAGCCCGGGGAAGAACCGGCGACGGCGCGCCTCGTCCTCGTCGTCCACGGGCAAGGGTTTCGCGTCCACGCGCGTCCTGGCCGACGGCGACAGCCCGAACTCGCTCGCGAACGCCCGCAGCGCCTGGCGGGAGCGCTCGACGACCTTGAGCATCGGGTGCAGCACGATCACGCCGCGCTCGGTCACGTAGGTCGAGCCGAACTCCTGGAGCGTGCGGTTCGCCTCGCAGAGGTCGCCCCACGCCGAGCAGTAAGAGGCGAGCGCCGCGCGGTCGAGCTTCGTCAAGAGCCCCGCGGCCGCGAGTTGCGGCGCGAGCCGCTGCCACTCGGCGAGCGCGTCGGCAGCCAGCCAGTCCGGCGGCTCCGGCATCGCCGACTCGACCTGCGGCTCGTTGCCGCTCGCGCGGTCGGGCCTCCACGTACCGCGCAGCTTCTTCAGCGACGTGGGCAGGGGCTTTCGTCCTCGGGGCGTCATCGCTGCATTCCTCCACCGATTCGCGACGCGAATCGCGCTATGAGCCGAAGCGTGCGAGCGTGGCTCGCCCCGGTCCAGGCTCGATTCCGGGCCACGTTCACGAGGCGCCCCGGTCGGCGTCGGTCCCGGACGGCGACGGTCGTCGTCATCGCGCCGCCTCCGCCGCGGACGACGTCGTAGAGGCGGCGCCCGCGCTGCGCCGGTCGGCTACGTGAGGGCGGCCCTGCTCGTCAGCTACGGACGCAGCCGCCCCGTCCCGATCCGGTGGACATGGTGGACATCGGTGGACATGGTCCCGGTCCCTTCCCAATGCGGATACGTCACCACACACACTCTCTCTGTCTCCGATTCCCTCAGTAGGGGGGAAACGATGTCCACCATGTCCACCGTTACGCCGCAAGTCGTTGGAACCACGCGACTTGATCCGGTGGACATCGCCGAAACCATGTCCACCGGATGTCCACCGGATCGCGTCCATGTCCACCGGACCGACCGACCGCCAGAACTTCGATCGCCGCCACCCAGGCTCGGGAGCGCTCATCGCGGGCACGAGCGGCAGCGCCGCCGACGGGCGATCGAGCATCGCGCGTACGACCATCGCGGGCGGCCGGGAGGGGACGAGCCCACGCCGCGTCCGCCGCACCCAGTCGGCGACGCGGACGAGCACGCCGAACATGCCGACGAAGTTCAAGGGCTCGCTGACGACGACGCCGGAGTCGAACTGGTGCAGCCGCACGGCGCGGCCGGCCCGGACGAACACCATGGGCGGATCCGACGCGAGTACGGCGCGCCACGCGTCCTCGACGACCTCGTCGAGACCGCGGTCGTTCACCTGGACGATGGGCCGTTCACACGGGGAGCAGGACATCGTCGAACTCCTTCAGACCGGGGAGGAGCGTGTCCGCGGGCGGCGTCGGCGGCGACGTGCCGCCCACTCGCTCCACGAACCACAGGTTGTTGCCCTCGCAGAGGCGCGTCTGGAGCTTGCGGCCCTGGACGACGCGGCCGCGGAAGCGGCGCAGCGCGTAGCCGACCTTCTTCGCCGTGGGGAGCTGGTCCGGCGGATGGGGACAGACCTCGGCGAGCGCCGAGCGCAGACGGGCGAAACGCCGCGGACCGGGCGCGTCGCGCAGGGCTTCGAGCGCCTGTGCGATCGTGCAGCCGCACGTGCCGAGTTCGTCGGGCAGCTCCTCCCAGCCCATGACGAGGTCGGCGAGCACGTTGGCGTCGGTGTCGACCTGTTCGAGTTCGGCGCGCGTCTCGCCCGGGTCGGCGAGGCCCGCCCAGACGACCGCGCCGCGCACGAGGCCCGACCACCCCTCGAAGGAGCCCCACGGCTTGAGCCCCGCGGCGGGCCTTCCCGCGGCGCAGTAGCCGCGCAGCAGCGTCAGCCCGGCCGCGACGAGCGCTCCGCGCTGCTCGAGGACGTGACGCAGGAGGTTCGGGTACTTGAAGTTCTCGCGGTGCTCGGACTTCTCCAGGTCGGAGTCGAGGCGGATGTGCAGGCAGCGCCGCGCCGTGTCGCCCTTCAGCGTGATGTTGCGAGCTCGCCACGCGCCTGCGCACCTGGGCCCGCGTAGGAAATTTGCCCCTCGCCGATAAAGCCGTCGCG
>JANNHP010000015.1:0-2752 GCA_031404455.1 Planctomycetia bacterium
GTACCAAGCGAGGAGGCGCGTGCGCAGCGACATCACCCTGACCCACGTGCCGACGAGGTCGAGGTTCGCGTCGTTCATCGCCGGTCGGGCAGATGCGCGAAGAGCTTCGACTTCGACCGCTCGTACAGCACCCGGCCGGAGACGATCGTGACCTCGACGTTGAAGCGGTAGTCGAGCGGGTCGCCCTGCCAGACGACGAGGTCGGCGTCCTTGCCGGGCGCGATCGAGCCGATGCGGTCCTCGACGCCGAGCGCCTCGGCGGCCGTCAGCGTGATCGCGCGGAGCGCGGCGTCCTCACCGGCGCCGCCGCGTACGGCGAACGCGGCGTCCCACGAGTACGTGAGGAGGTCGCGACCCGCGATGCCGCCGAGCGAGATGGCCCAGCCGATCTGCCCGAACCCGCCGGGTGGCAGCACGCAGAACTTGGCGCCCGCCTTCTCCAGCACGGCGCAGGTCTCGATGTTCGACCCCGACGTGAACTCCTCGCCCGCGTTCGGCCAGCGGCGCACGCGCGGTTCCGTCACGCAGATGGCGCCCGCGGCGGCAACGTCCTCGGCGAGCGTCCACGCTTCGTGACAGTCGAGCAGCACGAGCTTCAGGTCGTACTTCCTCGCGAAGCGCAGCACGGCGGCGATGTCGCCCTTCTCGGACGCGCTGACGCGCACCGGGATCTTCCGCTGAAGCGCGTCGATCACGGGCTGCGGCGCGGGCGCGTTGCCCTTCGCGCCGTCCTTCAGCCACTTCTTCGCGCGATCGAGCAACTGCTCGAAGCCCTGCCGCTCCTGCGTCGTCGTGGACCACGAGAGCGTGAGCGCCGCGGGCTCCTTCACGACCATGAGGTCCGGCTCGCCGAGCGCAGGCTTGACCACCGCGTTCGTGGCGCCCCACGTTCCCTTGCGTTCGCCCTCGTGGTGGAAGGCGGTGATGCCCGCCGAGAGTGCCAGTTCGACGTTGAGGTTCAGGGGATCGAGCGAATCGGCGTAGCGGTCGCCGGCACGCGGCCGCCCGCGCACGACGCCCATGCCCGTTCCGAGCGGCACGACGAAGCCCGGAAGCACGCGGCGCCCGGTCGCGTCGATGACGCGCGCGCCTTCCGGCACCTTGATGTCGGCGCCGACGGCCTCGATCCGCCGTCCGCGACAGAGCACCGTCCCGCGGCGGATGACCGGCCCCGCGCCCGTGTACACGTCGCCGCCGACGACCGCGAGCAGCGCCTCCCCCGCCTGCGGCCGCGCCTCGTCCTGCGCGGCGGCGGGGGCGAGCAGCAGGCACAAGACGAAGGCGAATGCTGCACCGCAGAGACGCAGAGACAACGACCTGTAGGGGCGGGCCTCCGTGCCCGCCCTGGTGGAGACGGCGACCGGCGCGCTTGGCGGGATCGAACGGTGGCGACCAATTCTCTCCCTCATGGCGTCTCTACGACGGCGGCGCCGTCGATCCAGAGGCGTTCGATCCGCGGCGCCGAGCCGAGCGGGTCGCCGGACCAGAGGACCATGTCGGCGCGGCGGCCCTTCTCGATCGCGCCCGTCTCCGCTCCGAGGCCGAGCATCTCGGCCGGGACCAGCGACGCCGCGCGCAGCGCCTCGTCGCGCGGGAAACCGGCGCGGACGGTCTGCGCGAGGGCGAGCGGGAAGTCGTGGAGTCCCGCGCGCGAGTCGTCGCGCGGAAGGAGCGCCACGCGGCAGCCGGCCTTGCGGAAGAGCACGGCCGGACACACGCGATCGGTCGAGTTCGGCCAGTTGACGAGGCCCGCGCGGACGAGGCAGACGGCGCCGAGGTCCGCGAGTTCCCCGGCCGCGCGGTACGACTCGCTGCCGCAGAGGACGAAGAGCCGCAGCGCTCGTCCGCGCGCGCGCTCGTCCGCGAGCGCTGTCGCGATGGCGTTGACGTCGGCGGAGCCCTCGACGGTGACCAAGAGAGCCGTCTCGCCGCGCAGCACCTTGCGCCACGCCTCGCGCGCCGGCTCGGGCTTCAGCTTGTCGGGCTCCTTCGGGAGCGGCTGCTTCTCCGCTTCGGCCTTCGACTTCGCGGCGGTGAACTCGGCGAACGCCTTGTCGTAGACGGCCTGCGCGTCGAGTTCCTTGCGCGCCTCGGCGAGCGCCCCGGCGACGACACCCGCGAGCTTCGAGTTGCCGCCCGCGTCGCAGCGGAGGTACGCATCGTCCTTGCGCACCATCGACTCGATCGATGACGACGCCGCGCGCACCGCGACGCCACGCCCGCCGACGACACCTCGTCCCGGCAGGAGCCCGAGCGTCGCGAAGCCGTTCGCCGCACTCCACGCGTTGCCGGGAAGCCAGGGGTTCAGTTCGGTCGCGGCGGTGCGCGTCGGCTCGACCGAGTCGTCGCCGCCGGGCAGGTCGTCGCGCATTCCGATGCGCGTCGCAGGGTGGACGAACGACGGCGCGAGCACGCGGCCCGCGCCGTCGATCACCTCGACGCCCACGGGAGCCTCGCCCCTCACCCAGGGCCCGACGGACTCGATCTTCCCGCCGCGCACGACGACGATCCCAGACGGGATCTCGGCGCCAGTGCCGGTGATCACGCGGCAGCCCGCGACCGCGAACGCGCCGTCGTCGGCCTGCGCGACGAATGGCGAGACGAGCAATGCAGCAACGGCGAGCAACGCGCTCCCGCGACGAATCCACGCGAGCGTTCTGTAGGGGCGGGGCGGCGGGCGCCCCCCGCGTGGGTCCGCTGAGCCGCGACCCCGACCACAAGGACCACTGGCGGGACCGCGTGCCCCCCCCCG
>JANNHP010000016.1:0-1757 GCA_031404455.1 Planctomycetia bacterium
CCGACCGGCGGCACGTGGACGGTCGTCCTCGGCGCCACATCGACGACCGGCAACCCCGGCAAGTTCTCGGCGTCCTACAAGCTGAAGCAGCCGAAGGGCGGCGTCTTCTCGGACGACTGACGCCGCGACGATCGCGCTACGTCTCCGCGCCGCCCGGCGCCCGCGATCGACGCCCCCTCCCGACGTGACGGCAGTCCCGTCCGGCAGCCCGGTTCGGGCTCGCCCAGGCTCGGCGGACCGTCCCCGGGAGGCGGGAGGTGTCCCCCGGAGCGTGCCCGGCTCCGCTCGTCCCGATGGGTCCGGGGTTCGCTGAAGGAACCCCGTTCCCGTTTTCCGTCTTCGTCCAGACCTTCACAGGGCCGTCATACTGCTGACGGCCGAGGCGCGAGCCGAGGCAGGTGACCAAGTGGCAGCCAAGACAGACCTCCGCGACCCCGAGACCTTCCGGAAGGCCTACGAGGCCCATTCCAAGGGCCTCTTCAACCTCGCGTACCGCCTGCTGTCGGACCGGCAGTGGGCGGAGGACGTGCTCCAGGAGACGTACGTCCGCGCCTTCACCCGCGCCGAGACGTTCCAGGAGGGCGGCAAGGTCTCGACCTGGCTCTACCGCATCTGCATGAACCTCTGCTACGACCACCTCCGCGCGCGCCGCTATCGCAACATGGCGTCCCTCGACGCGCCGGTCTCGCAGGCCGGAGCCGATGGACCGACGACCTGGAGCGCCACGCTCGAGTCGGGCGTGCCCGAAGCGGCCCGCAACGCCGAGAACCGCGACGCGGCGGCCACGGTCCGGAAGTTCGTCGACGAACTGCCCGAGCGCGAGAAGGCGGTCGTCGTCCTCCACCAGTACCACGAGATGACTTTCGAAGAGATCGGCGACGTGCTCGGGCTCACGGCCCGGACCGCGCAGAACTGCCTTCGTCGCGCCAAAGAGAAGCTCTACTACCGGCTCAAGACCGCGGGGCTCGCCCCCGCCGGCGCCTGAGCCGCGGACACGAACGGACGGACACGGACATGCGTTGCAAGAAAGTGCTGGAGCGCCTCGACGACCACGTGGACGGCCTCCTCGCCGCCCCGGAGGCCGAGGCGATCCGCGGACACCTCGACCTCTGCACGGAGTGCCGCGAGACCTCGTTCGCGCTCTCGGCCGCGACCGCGTCGCTCTCCTCGTGGAACGACACCGAGCTCCCCTCCGACTGCTTCGACAAGATCATGGCCCGCATCGACTCGCTCCCCGCCGAGGCCCTCGCCCACCCGGCCCCGCGCGGCTTCTTCGCCCGCCTGCCCCGCTTCGAGACGATCCGCACCGCGCGCATCCGCTGGATGGCGACGAGCGGGATGGCGGCCGCCGCCGCGGTCCTCTCCGCAGTGCTCCTCTCGCAGGCCGAAGAGCGCCCGGTGCGCCGCCTGCGGCCCGCCGCAGCGCCGATCTCGGTCGTGAGCAACTCGGCGTCGTGGCCAGTTCCAAATGCGCGCGTCCCAGCACAAGCTGGTTGAGGGCGATGCCGAGCAGCCCGCCGTACTGCTTTGCAATTTCCAGCGTCTGGGCAGCGCGGGTTTGCACTTCCTGAAACTGCCCCTGGCTCAGTAGCAGATCGCAGTACCGAAATCCCGCCAATGAGTAAAGAAGCTGGAAATCTGGCTCCCGCTCCTGTTGCAACGCTTCCGCCGCGCGGAATTCGACCGCTGCTTCCGGCAGGTGTCCGGCCTGATGCAGTGCATCGGCCAACTTGGTTCGACTAGCCATTCGCCAAAAG
>JANNHP010000017.1:0-14288 GCA_031404455.1 Planctomycetia bacterium
GGGTACTTGAAGTTCTCGCGGTGCTCGGACTTCTCCAGGTCGGAGTCGAGGCGGATGTGCAGGCAGCGCCGCGCCGTGTCGCCCTTCAGCGTGATGTTGTTCCCTGAGGCGTACCAGACGGTCACGAGCGGCAGCGTGACCTTCTCGCTCTTGCCGAGGATGCGGTCGCTCCAGGTCGTCCCGGTCAGCACCGTGTCGAGCGCCCCCGAGCCGAGCGGGCGCGTGATGTTGTCGATCAGGACGAAGCGGTCGCCCGCGAGCGCGATGGCGGTGATCCGCTTGATCTCCTCCGCCTCGTCGGCCGCCTGGGGCGTGCGGGGCATCGGGCGTCCGGACGCGATGATTCCGATCAGGTCGGCGAGCATCGTCTTGCCGGCGCCGCGGACGTTCGCGTCGACGACGAAGAGCGGCGAGGGTCCGAAGAACGCGAAGCGCGCGACGAGCGTCAGGAGCGCCGCGACCCACGCCGCGAGGTGCGCCGGGCTCTGGAACGGGAAGTCGCAGACGACGTCGAGGAGGAGGTCACGCGCGCGGCTGATGTCGTCCGCGGACGGCGTCGTCGGCACCGCCGGGTACTTCGTGTCGGGAAGGAGCAAGAGACCGGTCTCCCGGTCGTAGCCCTCGGCGTCGAGGATCGTTCCGTCGGGGCGCAGCACCGGGGACTCCGTCACCGCTTCGAGGCACGCGATCTCGGGCCACTGCCTCCGCGCCTCGATCGCCGTCGGGAGCCAGTTCGGAGGGTGCGCCGGGATGAGTCCCAGGTCGGTGGCTCGGACGAAGTCCGCCGCGCGCGTCAGCCACTCGCGGATGCCGGCGGAGCCGAGCGCCACGATGTGCGGCGCGCCCGCGGGGCGGACGACGCCGCTGAGCTTCGCCGCGTCGCGCACGACGTGGACGAGCGCCTGGCCGCGGTGGTAGACGCCGTCGAGACGGGCGAGCGCCGCAATCGACTGGTCCGCGACGACGCACTCCTTGGTGTGGATCGTGATTCGGGGGACGCGCGTTCGCGGATCTGCGGCAGGGACGTCCGCGGCCGTCGGGGACGTGACGGACGGCTCCGGCACGCCCGAGAGTTCCGCGATCCGCGCACGCGCGGCCGCGAAGTCGGACACGTGCTCGAACTTCACGAGGTAGTCGAAGACCGAGATCGTCTTCTCGTCGCGGAACGAGTGGAAGCTCCCGCGCTCCGCCTCTCCCGTTCCGTCCGCCACGCCGGCCGAGGGGTTCTGGTCGCCCGACGGCGACGAGGGGTCGCGCGCTTCGAACCAGCCGCCCGACGCCGCCTTGCCCGTGAGGACCGCTTCGTACACCGCGTCGAGCGAGAGCGCAGCGAGCGCCTTCTTGCGCCACGCGTCCCACACGTCGTGGCCCGCGACGGAGGTCGGCTTCGGCGGGGTGACGGGGATCGTCGCGACGAGCCGCTCGACAAGTTCCTGCGCGACGGTCTCGAAGTCCTCCGGCACGTAGGGTTCGAGGTCGCCCGCCTCGTTCTGCCGCCAGAAGACGTTCGCGCCGTCGGGAGCGCCGTGCCAGAAGGGGAGCCAGACCTGGTTGCCGAGGCCCTTCTTCGAGAGCTTCGTCTGCTTCGGGAAGACCTCGATGCCGCGGCTGGACTCGGCGTCGGCGAATTCGCCGCTCGTCAGCGTCGCGTCCTTCGGCGCGAAAGCGAGTCCGATCGCGCGGGCCTGCGCCGCCGGGACGGGCTTCGCGAAGAACACCCACACGTGCCAGCCCTTGCCGCCGCCCGAGCGCTCGAGGTAGCCCGGGATCCCGGCCGTCTTCAGCGCGGCGATCGTCGCGAGGGCGGCAGCGAGCGAGTTCGCGAGCGCGTGCGCATGGCCCGCGCCGTCCAAGTCGAAGCAGAGCCAGATGACCGTGTCGCCCGGCGCGAGGCAGTACGCGCCGATTCGGAAGTGCCCGCCCACGACGCGCCCGCCGTTCCTCAACTTGACCTTCGCCCGGAACTCCGGCACGGCGGGACCGCTGACGTGCGCGAGGAGCGCCGCGCGAAGGTGCTCGCCCGGTTCCGTCGGGCAGGGCTTGCCCCAGGGCGCGAGGAACGCGAGGTGGCTCTTCCGGTGGAGGAAGTAGCGCTCGAACAGGCGGAGCGCGACGTCGGGCGTCGGGCGGACCGCGGCGGCCGTTGCCTCGATCCAGGGCATCCCGACGGAGGTCACGGGCGGGCTTCCCCGTCGTCGGCCGGCGTGAACGCGCCGCACGGGCACTTCACCGAGCACCAGCACGAGTCCGCGTCGGCGTCGAGGACGACCTGGGCAAGACTCCCGCAGTGGCAGAGCGTGCGCGCGACGACCTCGCTGTCATCGTCCTCGGGGGCCGGCGCGGCGACCGCGGTGGTCACGGCTGCACCGCCTCGCCGCGCTCGGCGGCGGGCGGGGCCGCGGGTCGCGGGCGGTGAGCGCGGAGTCCGTGCGCGGCGGCGGCCAACTCACGCGTGCGGGCCACGTCGAGCAACGCCCGCAGCTCCGCGATCTCAGCCTGTCGCCGCGCGATGCGCTCCCGCAGAGTCGCCGACGACGGGATCCGGTACTGGTATGCCATGCCCGGAGAATCGACCGGGCGGTGGGGTGGCGACTACGGCCTGGGTCGGCCCTCGGTCGCCAGCGCAGCGAGGAGCCTGTATCCGCGCCGGTCGCGGCCGGGGGCCTCGACGAGTTCCGCGATCGGCCCGGGCAGCCGATCCAACTCGCGCGAGGGGCGCGCACCGATGTTGCGCTCAATCACTTTCGCGGCGACGAGTCCCCCGCGCTCGGCGAGGAGGAGCCGCAGCATCTTGGCGCCTGCTGCGCGCGGGAGCCGGTACTCGTGGCCGTCGAAGACGGCGCGCTCGTCATCGTCCGTCACGACGAGTCGCTCCCACACTGGCTTCGGTGCCTGCGCGGCGGCTGCTGCTGCTGCAGCGCGCTCTCCAGCCTCCCGTTCGGCGCACCGCTGGCGCTCGGCGTCTTCCGGCGACGGCCCGAGCCGCGCCTCGTCGCGAGCCGCCCGCGCGTGCTCCGTCGTCACGACGACCGCCCGCTCCACCCGCGCGGCGTCCGCTGCGGGCATGCCCGCGGTCAGGCTCCGCGCGCGGAGAGCCGCGCACTCGGCGTCACTCACGGCGTTGACGAGAGCTCGCCTCGCCTGCCTGGTGGCCGTGTCGGCGCGGTCAGCCTTGGCGCACGCCTCGACGGCGCGGCGCGTCAACCGCTCTTCGTCGTCGTCGCCGTGGAGTTGCGCGGCCCATGCCGCCTTCCGCGCAGCCTCCGCTCGGTCGCGCCCGGTGTTCGCCTCGACCACCGCGAACTGCCACGTCTTGAGCGCGACGTCGAGGGCCTCTCGGGCCTTCCTGAGGTGGTTGATGAGGCCCTCGGCGAGTCGCGTGTCCACGGACTGTGCGGTGCTCATCGGCCTGCTCCGGCATCACGCGAGAGCTCGTCGGCGATCTCACGGCAGCTCGCGCACCACGGTTCCGCACCATCGAAATCCTCGGCGCGAAAGTCCGCGAGGGGCCGCAACTCGCCGCAGGCATGGCACGTCACGCGGACGTCGTCGGGTTCGGGCGACGCGCGCCCGGGAGTTGCGTCAGTCATGTCTCGACCTCATGGACGTCGGCCGGGCCGCCGCGGAGGTCGAGTCACGCGGACATGCCCGGGCCGACGGGAACTGCGCCGAGTCGCGAACCCGGCGGACAAGACGCTACTGGCAGCCGGGGACACCGTGTCCACCCGATCCGTAACATGATCGAGCGTGAAGAAGCCTCGCCCACCACGACCGCGCCGCGGCACTCAGGGAGGTCCAGCCACCTTCTCCGGTGTCGAATTCCAGAAGCACGTCGGCGCATGGCTCGCCGCCCACTGGCTCGCGGATGAACAACCCGCGGACTGGATCGACACCCGAGATGACTCGCAAGTCGTGCGCATCGCGATGGAAGCCAACTCGCCGGTGGACGACATCGTCGTAACCACGTCAGCATCGAGCGGACTCCGGACGGCGCTTCTCCAGTGCAAGATCACGGTTCGTCTCGACAAGAGCGTCGCTTCACCCCTCGGGGAGTTCGTCGGTCAGGCCGTGGCGCAGGTTCGCTCGGCGGACCGGCTGCCATCGGTTCGGCGGTCCTTTAGTGCGGCGAAGGACTGCGTCGTCCTGGTGCCGGGGCCGGGAAGCGCATCGAGCATCACCAAGGACCTGCGAGCCGCTCTCGCGATGTTCCGCGCGAACCGATTCCGGCTGTCCGTCGCGCGGTCGAAGGTCAGCTTGGCGGGCCGAGCAGCACTCGACTTGCTCGTCCAGCACATCCGTCGTGAGTGGCGAGCCGCCACGGGACGTCGACCGACGACCGCGCAAGTGGAAGACGTTCTTCGCGCGTTGCGAATTGGTTCTCCGGACGTCGATGGCGCGCCTGCCGTGTTGGCGCGGGCAGTCGGTGGAGATCGTCTCCGTCGGTCGCGCGCGTGGACTGCTCTGAAGGAAGTCTGTGACGAAGCCGCGCGCCTGCGCGGCGAGCACGAACTGGCGACGCTCAGGACCGCGTTGCAAGACCGCGGCGTCGAACTGCTGCCTCTCGCAGACGTCGCGCAGGACATCGCGCGCCTCAACGACGTGACGCGCGAGCAACTCGCGTGGGTGTACGCCCTCTCGGTGATCCGATTCGGCCCGACGACCATCCACGTCAATCGTCCCTGTGTGAGCAGGCTGATCGAACTTGCGGGCGTGGATCCGTTGATCGTGGTCGGAGAACCGGGCGCTGGGAAGTCCGGCGTGTTGCACGACGCCGTCGTTGAACTGCGGCAGCGAGGCAGCGATGTGGTCTTCATGACGACGGAACGCCTCGGACGAGCGGGCACTGTTGACCCGGCAACGGCTCTCGGACTCGCTCACGACCTGACCGCGGTCCTCAGCGGCTGGACCGGCGTATCGCCCGCGTTCCTGGTCATCGACGCGATCGACGCGCTCCGATCCTCTGACGGAGTTTCCGCTCTGCTCGGGGTGCTCGCCCACCTCGCGAAGGTCGCGCCGCGTTGGCGGCCGCTCGTGTCCATCCGGCGATTCGACCTGCGGTGGTCGTCCCGGCTCCAGGGCCTGTTCCACGGAGCACCGCCAGACCGAGCGCATGCGGATCCCGTCGAGTTCGCGAACGTATCGCACTTCCTTGTGCCGGCCTTCGGCGCAGCGGAGGCGATTCAGATCGCGGAGCAGAGCGCCGGGTTGGCGCAGGCGGCGAATGCTCTTGCCGGGGAGATGGGCGACGCCATCTGGTTGCCGTTCAACCTGCGGCTCCTCGCCGGCGTGCTGGAAACGCTGCCGCCGGGGGCCCACGTTGCTTCCGGCAGCGCATCGCAACTCCTGGATCTCTACTGGGAACGGTGCGTCGCGAAGCCGAAGCGCGAGGAAGGCGGGCCCAGTCCTCCACGGGTTCGAGCCCTCGGCGACGTCGTCCGCGCGATGATCCAGCAGAAGCGCCTGATTCTCGACGAGCACGAAGTCGAGTCGATTTCACGGAGACAGATCGATGCGCTCGTCAGCGACGGGGTCCTCGCGCAGGGCGGGTCGACCGCCGCGCGAAGCGTTCGGTTCGCGCACCACTTCTTGTTCGACTACGTCGCCGCGCGGGTGGCACTTCAGGTCGAGCGCCCGGCAGTGCGCCAGTTGGCCTCGTCGGACGTGGAAGTCGCGCTGGCGTTCCGCCCGAGCCTGCTCCTGTCGTTCGACCGTCTCTGGTCCGCAGACACTGGGCGCCACGCGTTCTGGGACACCGCACTCGCGTGGATGGAAGAGGTGTCGCGGCCGCTGACGCAATTCGTCCCGGCGACGTCGGCGGCTCGCTGCTATCGACGGGTGGCTGATGCGGAGTACCTGATTCGACTCCTCAGCGATCCGACGGAGCCGCCCCGGAAGACCGATGCTCTCCTCCGACTCTTCATCAGCGCCGTGGTGCATCAAGGACGGGGCGCGCTGGTCGGATCGGGAGTCGTCGCCGACTGGTGCGGACTCGCCCGTTCGCTGTCGGAATCGGCCGTTGCGCGATCAGCGTGGTCGCTCCGCTACCTCCTCGTGCAGTTCGTGGAGAAGGCTCCGCCCATGACCGCGGCTCAGTTCCAGGACGCCGGGGTTGCGGCTCGGAATCTGCTCGCGCATGTCCTGGTGCACGTCGACCAACTCGTTGAGGACGCGCTCCTCTGCGTGGCGCGAACAACGGCTTCCGATCCAGCAGCGACCGCCGCGGCCCTCGCTCCGGTGCTCCGTCGCTCAGACGTCGAGACGCGCGGCTTCCGCACGTTGCGCTCCTTGGCGTTCAACATCGAGGCCGTCATCGCCGCTGCACCGGACCTGGCCGCGGCGATCTACGAGGCCGCTTTCACGTACGAAGAGACGTCGCGCGACGTGACAGCCTTCAGCAAGAGCCAGATCCTCGGGATGACGTCGAACCGGAAGCAGGACTTCGACGGTGCCCGTTACTCACTGGCGAAGGCGTTCGGAGAGCTGGCCGCCGCGTCCATGGACACCGCCACTCGCGTCGTCGTGCGGGCAATCGATGCGTCGCGTCCCGGCGCTGGACGGGAAGAACCAGACGTCGAGTTCGACGTCGATGGCCGCGCCATGCGACTGCGGCAGGATGGCTCCGCACATCGGTTCATCAGCTCCCACCCGGATCGAAGCGACCCGGAGGGACTCCTCGGCACGTGGCGACGTGAGCTTGAGGGACTTGCGGCTCGAGCAGATCGAGACCAGCGCTTCGAGGCGGCGCTTGACTCGCTCGCCACGTCGAGAGTTCCCGCACTCGTCTGGGCCGAACTCATCGAAGCAGCCGCGAAGGAACCGGCGTGGCTCGGGCAGCGAGTACGTCAACTCGCGTGGAACACGAAACTGCTGGCCCAGCCCGATCTGACGCATGCACTCGGTGCTCTGATCGCCGCGGTTCACGGGGGCCTCGCTCCGGGCGAAGCGGAGCAGATCGAGAATGCGATTCTCGCGTTGCCGGAGTTCGACCGCGATCCGGGCGATGTGGAGGAGCGATGGCGTATCGAGCTCAGGCGAAGCTCGCGGCGCGCCGTGCTCTTGGGGTGCGTTGGCCAGGGTGCTCGCAGTGCCGCGGCGCAGGGGGCGCTTGCGGACTTGCAACGTCTCGGTGGTCCCGCCGCGCTCGAAGAGCGACGTGGTTTCGAAGGCGGTTGGGCGGAACCTCGGCAACCGGAACGCGACGCGGAGGACGCCTCTCCGGTCGGAGCAGAACTCCGACGGATCAGGGCAGAGGTGTCTGCGCGCCACGCTGGATGGCACCAGGGCCGGGCCACTCTCGCCGCGGAGGATCTCGATGCCGTCGAGCGCGAGCTCGTAGCGCTCGACGACGCCCTCGAAGCCGCCGACGATGCCGCGGAGGCGACGAGGCGCGCCGCGTTCCTGACGCTGGTAGATGGATGTGCGCACATGGCGCACACTCCGCTCGTCGAGTCGAGTTCTCGGCTACGAGACCTCGTCGTGCGCGTGATGCTGCAGGCGTGCGAAGACCTCGAGCCCGAGGGTGGACAAGAGGAGGAAATGAGATACACACAGTCCCCCTCGTGGTCACGTCCGGTCCCTCGTGCCGACGCGGCGCAAGCACTTCCGCTGCTGCTCAGGCGGGTTACGAGTTCATCGTCGCGCCGCGAGATCCTCGACGCGATGCGTCGCGTTGCCGCGGACGCCTCCCCGATCGTCCGTCACCACTTCAGCTTGACGCTTCGGTACGCCGGTCGACGTGACGAGGACCATGTCCTTGAGATCGTCGAGGGCATGCTGACGACGGAGCAACAGGCACCGGTTGTGATCGACTGTCTCGTGTGCCTGGCCCGACAGGTCGTGAATGACGAGGATGCACGCATCGACCTCGTGCTTCTGGCTTGGGATCGAGCGCCAACTCTGCTGGGTCGGGACGGCGCAGATGATGTTCGCGAGAACTGCGCGAAGATCTGTCTGGAGCGGTACCTCCGAAAGGACGACGCCGTCGGCCGCGATCTCTTGGCGACGATCGCATCGGACCCGGTGACGTACCACGCCGAGGTGGGCGCTCTCGCCGGCGCTCTACGAGACGAGCTCGCCGTCGATCAGGACGAACCCGACGGTGGGGCGCCGCCACCGCCGGAGCGGCGAGCGCGAGCCGTGAAGTTCTTCACGAGGCTCTGCAGCGAGTTCCAGGCTGCATGCAAGTCGTGGCTGGCGACTCCGATTGCCGAGCGGGACCAGTCGAAGGCGGAGCACTTGGTGCGGGGAGTGGATCACCTCGCGCACGAGATCCTGTTCGCCTCTGAGCAGTCCGACGAGGCGAAGCGATCGGCGACGAGTCCGAAGTTCCTGTACGACCTCACTCCGGCGATCGAGCACGTGGCCGACGTCGGGATCGTTCCGGCGTCGTTCACGCTGTTGAAGACCCTGCGGTTCTTCCGCGCGATCGCTCCGGCGGCAACGCTGCGTCTGGCGAGTCGAGCTGTCGTGAGCGCGCGTGCGTCGGGCTTGGGAGTGGAGTCGCTGGCGGCGGACGAGGCCGTCAAGTTGATCGAGGAACTCTTGGCCGAGAACCGAGACATCTTCCGCGGGCGAGGTGCGCCAGCGCGACGCGCTCGGAACGAGGTCGCGGACCTCCTTGACGTGTTCGTGGAGTACGGATGGCCTCGCGCGATGACGCTGGCGAGTCGCCTGCATGAGGTGTTCTCGTAGCGGGCGCTCCGTCGGGCGCGGGGATCCGTCGTCGTCGAACCTGCGCTACCTGAGGACGGAGGGGTCCGCGACGAGCGAAGTAATCGCCTCGACCGCGCCCCGGAGTCCCGCGAACCCGCCCAGGTCGGACGCGCGCAGGGCGGGCCCGATCGCCGGGTCCTGGAACGGGTCCGACGTGACGAACGCGTCGAGACGATCCAAGCGGAGGTCCTCCGCCCGACTACCCGAGGCGCGCAGGTGAGCATGAAGACGGTCTCCCTCGGGCGTTCCGCGCATCGTGCTGAGGAGCAGGGTGCGAGCGACGACGGCTCCGTCGGTGATCGCGAGTGGCACGTAGCCACACTCGATCTCGCTGACGCGACACCTCGCAGCCCAGCCGTTGCCGAAGCGGACGAACGTCGGCTCGTCGAGCGAGGCATTCAGCCCGCGCTCCGCGAGCCCGGGCAGCGCCGAGAATCCGCCGCGCTCCGCGACGCGGTCGAGCAGATGGCCCTGCGCCCAGACTTCGAACGCGCGGCCGGAAGGGGCGATGACGTCGCCCACGGAACTCCAGGCGAGGGGCTCGCCCGAGGCGCCTCGAAGCAGCCGCCAGACCGGCCTCGACGCTTGCTCGACGCGCATGGTCCGTCGCGGCGGCGCGACAGCATCGAGCTCGATCGTCTCCAGCCCGCCGACTCGCTGACGACGCGCCCTGTAGATCCGGCCGTCCGGTCGCGAATGGCGAGCGAGCACCACGTCGACCGCCACGAAGAGCTCGCCGAGCGCAAACGCGTAGCCCGCCATGAGGGCGGCGAAGTCATCAGGAGTCAGCGCCGCACCGCGATCCGTGCCGACGCGCAGCAACTCCAGTCCGCACGGCAGGTAGATGCTGGCGAGGTCTTCCAGTGACGTGAAGATGCCGTCGCCGGCGTCGAAGCGCCACGAGGAGATGACGCGGTCGAGTCGCTCGACGATCGACACCGCGAGGGGTGACCTGTCGAACTCCGGCGTGCCGACGATCCGCAGCCAGCGATTCGATATGCGTCGGACGCGCTCCTGCGCGTCGTGGGGTAGGGAGTTGAAGCCGACCTCCATGTCCCAGGCCGCCAGAATGCGGCGCAGCTCCGCGCGTGAGATCCGCTCGCGACGCATGCTCAGCGAGTCCCGATCGGCATCGCGCCCTCGGACTCGACGCCGGGTGACGCGCCGTGCGGTGCCTCGACACTGGCCTTTCGGACGACAGTGTTCACGCCGGCACTCGGACCAGAGGCCCGGCAGCGATCAGTGCGCGAAGCTCGGCGGCAGCGCGACCTGCAGCATCGCCGACGACACGGAGCCCGATCTCCACGTTCCTCATCTGCCCGGCCTCGGTGAAGTTCGCCGACGTGACCAGCGCGACGCGCTCGTCGATGACAACGCACTTCGCGTGATTGGTCCTTCGTCGCCGGCAAGGTGATCCTCCGGGACCATCGCCAAAGGAACCGCCTGCATCTCTTCCTCCCTGACTTGACCGTGCGCGAGCGAGGACACGCGGTCCCTCGTCGCGCATCAGCAGGGTAACGCTCCCACTCGCTCGGGCCAGCGTGCGCCGCGAGTGCCCGCTGGTCTGAGCGTTGCACGGTTCGCCACGGCCGATCTTCGTCGCGGCGGAACGCCGTTCGGCTCTGTGTCAATCCGGTTTCCGGTTTCGCCGTCGAGATGGCGTGCGCATGAGCTCGGGCACCGACGAATGGACCCTTGAGAGTGCCGCGAGTGTTCACTCGCGTCCGCATCGTCGGCGCGACCTCCGCGATCGCCCGCTCGAAGATTCACGCGACTCCCGTATCATCGAGGCGTCTCGTAGTATTATACGGGAAGAGGCGCGGCGCGCGAGGGCGGGAATCCCTCGCGGGCCCTTGGTGGGGGGGTCACGGCATGTCGGCTGAGGAATCCGCATCGGGCGCGAAGGGTCGTAGGGCAGAGGGGTTGGCGCGACGCGGCAGCACAGGAGATCCGCGGCTACGCCGCGACGGCGATGCTGGAGTTCGCGTCGACGGTGGACGGATCGTCCTCGAACACGTCTACGGCGGCGACGTCACCGTCTGGCACGCGCACGGCCGGAAGGCCGTCTCTCTCCGCAGGCTGGCGGAGCGCCTCGGGGCCGCTCACGTCAGCGCCTCGGGCCTCTCGCGATGCGTCGCGATCCACTGGGCGCGGCCGACTCGACTCCCGGGACCTGATCCAACGGGCTCCGAAGGGTCGTCGCGCGCCCGAGCCGTGCCCCCTCGAGGGCACGGCTCGGGCGAGACAACGGCAACGGCAGCATCAACGACGAGAGATCAGGACCGAACTACACCCTTGAAGGGACACCAACCGGCTCCGGCCCGGTCCCGAGGCGCAAGCGCCGAAGCCAGCCTCGGAACGCGAGTGTTTCAGCGCTGAAACACTCCGGTTCTGAGCCTGATTCCCGTGCGCGTGAGGACTGAGGGGCGGCCCGAGGGCCGGCGGGATCTTGTTCGAGAGGAGGCAGATGGACGGGCGCGTGTGGTTCTTCGGATGGAACTGGAACGTCCCGCCGGCACTCGCCCGTCGGGCAGTTCTGATGCGGCCCAACGATCTCTTCCAGAAGCGGGCCGACCGGCCGAGCGCCATCGTCCTGGGCGACGGTGCGATCGTCTCGTTGGATCCCCACGACGCGCGGGTTGCGATCGGCGCACTGTCGGATCGGGTGGTGGTGTGCGCGCCGCGGACCGACCCCGGCCTCGTCGTGGCCTGGCAGGTGGCGGGCTACGTGAACGTCGTGACGCGCGAGTTGCTCACGGAAGCGGTCGATCGATGCGCCACGCGGTTCGCGCGTCCGGCACCGCCGCCGAGCACATGGCTTCCGCCCGACGCCCTCGGCGATCCCGAGATCGTCGCCGCCGTGTCCGTCCTGCCGAGGTTGCCGCGCCTCTGCGTCTCGGAGTGGGCGCGCGCGAGGCGGGTCGGTTCGATCGCTCGAGCGGCTGACCGGCCGCGTCTGCGGCCTTCCGCCGAGGGGAGTCCTGGACCTCTACGAGGCCGCGGTGATCCACTCGCTCCAGCGCGCCGGGGCGACGCTCGCGGACGTGGCGGAGGCCCTCGGCCGCAGCGAAGCCGCCTCAGTCTCGCACTTCCTTTCACGCGTCCGGCTGTCGGCTGCGCGGCGGGGCGGCGCGGACTCCGCAGACGGCTGACGCGAACGATCAATGCGCGTGTCGGTGTGCGTCATCGCGCGCCAACTCGGAGAGGGATAGAAACGGCCCCGCCGTCACAATCGCGCGTGGGAGACGCGGAGACGACCGTACGCGGAGGGACGTAACTGAGCGCACGGGGACACTCTCTCCCGAGGAGGGACTATGCGACTGCAGCGACTGTTGCTGGGGTCCGGACTGGCGGTGTTCGGATCGATTGGAGCGTTCGTCGGGCTCTCGCCCAACGACGCGCATGCCGAGGAGGCGCGCGTGTTCGTCGGCCCATCGCGGGCCGCGTTCCGCGCGCTCGGCTTCGGCGAGGCGCTTCCGGCGAACATTGCAGCCGCGGGCATGCCGCGGGTGTTCGCGATGTCGATGACGGAGATCATCATGATCAGCGTCGACACCGCCGACGGCCGCAAGGACGGGAATCCGGGGAACCAGTGCTCCACGGACTACATGTCGTCGTTCGACTCACCCCACTGGACGTGCTCGGCCATCAACCTCACGGATCCCCCGTCGGGTGGGACCTTCACGTGCACCTCGTACCAGAAGGTCGGGGGCAGCCTGACAGTGAGTTGCAGCTCGAAGGGCGAGGGCGCCGGGAGCGTCAGGAAGTGCTCCGTGACGACGGGATCGAGCAGCGACCACTCGTGCTCCGTGGACGACGACGCCTCGAACCCCGGGGCCGGCAACGGCAGCGGCACTGCCTATTGCTCCGCCGAGGCGAACTCCAGCGAGGGCAACGGCGGCGCCGAGTGCTCCGTGATGACGAATTCGGGCTCGGGTGAGGGCGACACATGCTCCACCGGGACACCAGACTCCAGCGGCGGCGAGACGAGCTGCAGCACGCGGGACGGAGGCGACCAGGAGCAGCAGTGCTCGGTGGCAGCGGGCTCGGGCGCCGAGTGCACAACGAACAGCGGCAGCAGCGGGAGCGGCGGCGCCACGTGTTCCGCCGAGAGCGGGACCAACCAGAACTGCAGCACGTGGGACGGCAACGCGCCCGGCGGCGACAACGGTCCGACGAACGTAGGGGCCTTCAAGGGGACCGTGACGGGCCCCGACGCAAACGGCCAGTGCAAGGGTAACTGACGAAGACCAGGCGGGCCGCTCCGCTCCCGGAGCCGGCCTGCGACAAGACGGGGCGTCGCGCGTAAGCTCGCACGACGCCCCTAGGCATCCGAGTTCGCAGGAGAAGACGAGGATCGGTGCGTTCGTGTGCACAAATGGGCCGGAGGATCGTGCGACATGAGCAGGGCCGTGCGACTGACCGCGGTGGTGTTCGTAGCCGTGCTCGCGGTCGTCGCCTCCCTCCGCGCATGCCGGACTGCGCCGAGAGACCACCCGATCGCGGTCTCGGTCGGTTCCGCGGAGCGCACACCGCCGACGCCGTCAATCCGCAAGGCGAGCGTCGCAGCCGAGCCCAAGATCGCGCTCGCCGATGCGGACGGGCCAGACGATCGGGTCGGGCCGTGCGAGGTCCGCGGTCGGCTCGAGCCCGCCCGCGCAGGGGTCCGAGGGTTCGTCCGGATCGACGATCGCATCGTGGCCGAATTTGGGGCTCAAGAGGTCGCGTTCGTGCTGGAGTATCGGGGCCACGCCCCTGGGAGGACGTTCCTCGAGGTGTTCGGCCCCGAGGTCCGGCGTGTGATCCGCCCGCTGCCGAAGCCTGTGTGGGACGTCGGCACGATCCTTGTTGAGGACTGGCTCACGTATCGAGGACGGGTATCGACGACAGACGCGGAGGCCGTGCCGGGCGCGTTGGTGCAACTGCTCGGACCGGGAAACGAGTCTCCCGGGTGGTGTCGCACGGGGCTCGACGGTCGGTTCGCGCTGTCGGTGAAGGGGCTGTATCGACCCGCTCCGGCGGGGGCGGACGGCTCGATCGCGGGCACGCGGGTCGTCGTGTCGGCAGCGGGTTTCGAGGAGCGCTCGACTCCCGCCCGTGAAGACGGGTTCCGGGAAGGACACGAGATCGGTCTCGAACGAGGGTCCGGTCCCCGGATCAAGGTGACGGCGCTCGGCGCGCCCATGGTCTCTGCGCGAGTCTCCTTCCTCCAGGTCGACACCGGGGGCTCTCGGCACCTCCCGCGCGAGTTCCACCTGGGCGTGACGGACGGCTCGGGAACGTGCGCGCCGAACTGGCCGGTCGACATCGCCGACGCCCTAGTCCGAATCGTGCCCTGCGCTGCGGCCGCTCCGGCGGAGCCGGTCGAGGTATGGGCGATCGTCAACCGGGCGGACGCGAGCGCTCCGGGAGGAGCGGACGTAGATCTGGCGCGGGCATTTCGTTTCTCCACGCGCGTGGTGTCTCCGGAGGGGTCGGCGCCGCTCGGCGGCGCGGGCATGTCGTTGCGCATGCGACTGTCCGCCAAGATCGCCGCGGACGCTCACGGACAGACGGACGCCTCCGGAGTCGCGCGG
>JANNHP010000018.1:0-16935 GCA_031404455.1 Planctomycetia bacterium
CTTGTCGACGACCCCGTCGCACGGCGCCTTCAGCTCCACGTACTCGAGATAGCCGCGGAACCGCGCCTCGTCGACGGTGTCGCCCTTCGCCTTCGCCTTCGCGATGGCGTCGTCGATCTGCGGACGGTGGAAGGTGACGAGCACGTCGCCCTTCTTCACGAACTCGCCTGCCTCGTGGTGGATCTTGACGACGGGGACGAGCATGCCCTGCGGCACGCGGACCGGGACCGGGCTCCCCGCCGAGACTTCGCCCTTGTAGGTCGAGAACTCGTCCACGAGGTGCGGGCGCACCTGCTCGAAGTGCTCGTTCTCGCCCGTGTCGACGTTGGGCGCTTCGGGCTCGGCCTCTGCTTCGGCCTGCTCCGGCGCGGGGCGCATCCACTGCCAGCCCGCGTAAACGAACCCGGCCAGACCGAGCGCCGCGAACGCCAGCGGCCAGAGCCGCGCGTAGGTCTTCACTGGAGCCATTCGGGCTGCTCCCCGGCCGTCCATTCGGCCGTCTGCCACGCTTCGCGCACCGCTTCGAGGTACGTGGCGCGGCGGATCGTGATCTCCCGTTCGCCCGTGCGCTCGATGCCGCCGCGCTTCATCGCGCGATCCGCCTGCGCCACCTGGTGGAAGGCGATCCGGAACTCCACCGGCCCCGCAATGCGGAAGGGCTTTCGCCGAGGGATGGACTCGATCGCCTGCAGCACGCCGAGGCGGATGTCCGCCGACGTCGCGGCGGGCGTTCGGCACACGGCGGCCTTCGGCCCGGTCGCGCGCTTCACGGACACGGTGACGAGGTCGTCGCCGAGATCCGCCTTCGCCTCGCGGCAGACCGCGTCGTCGCCCGCGACGAACACGACCGGCACGCCGAACTCGCCGGCGATCGCGGCGTTGATCGCCGTCTCGCCGAACACGCGGCCGTTCACGCGGACCTCATGGATGACCGAGCCGATCCACGTGTGCGGCAGCACAGCGTCCTTCGACCCGGCGCGCGCGTGGTAGCCCACGTAGAGCACCGCGCCGAAGCTCGCGTCGAGCCCCTCGCTCTGGCAGAGCGTCTTCGACGACGCCGCGCCGACCACGACCTCGCAGTTCGCGGGCAGTTCCTCGATGAGGAGGTTCCTCATGCTCCCGTGCCCGTCGCAGACGATCACCTGGTGGACCTCGTCCATCGAGAGCGCCGCGCCGACGGCAGCGGCGACGTCGCCGGTCACGAGCTTGCGCCCCCTCGCGAAGTCGAACTTGCCGGGCATGAGCTGGTCGTTGTGGACGATCCCGGTCGCGCCTTCCATGTCCACGGATACGAACACCTTCAAGCGGTCACCTCCGGTTCTGCGCTCCGCGTCTAACGGAGCAGCGAGAAGCGCTCGACGACGGGCCCGGTCGGCGTCTCGAAGCCGACGTAGAGGAAGTTGCCCGTGATCACGCTCGTCGGGCGGTTGCACGAGGCGCGCGGGAGGATCGTGTGCGAGCCCAGCACCTCGACTCCCGTGGCGTCGAATGCGCGGCGGTGGATCCTCCCGGAGCCGGGGAGGTTGACGTCGAGCGGCGGGTTGTCGGCGACGACGTAGTGGACGATCGTGGCGCCCGTCGGACCGTCCACGCTCACTGCCGTGGGCATGGTCTCGACGGCGCCGAAGTCCGCCACGGGCCTCGCGTCGGCGGTCGTCGCAGACCACGCGGCGCTGTAGAGCACGCGGTGCAGGTCGCTCGGGCCGCGGAAGTCGAGCGTGCCGGGCGTCCACATCTCGAACACCGAGTCGCCGGAGCGCCACGCGACGCCGGAGCCGTTCTTCTGCGGCAACTGGGTGCTGCCGATCGAGACCGTGCTGCGGATGCCGAAGTCGGTCGCCTTGAGCAGGTGCACCGTGTGCCCGTTCGACGGTTTGAAGATGCCGAGCGAGATGTTCGTGCCGTCGGTCGCCATGAAGAAGTCCGCCGTCGGGTCCGCGGAGCCGCCGACGACCGTCGCGAAGCCGTCGCGCAGGAAGTCGGTGCGGATGCGGCCGATCGCGAGTTCGGCGCCCGACGCCGTCGAGACCGCCATGTAGTAGAAACCGCCCGCGAAGAGGACGCGGTGGCCGCCGGGCGTCTCGCCGCCCGAGAAGTCGGTCGGGGTCATGACCTGGACGACGTTGGGCAGGGCGAGCGACTGCTGCAGCTCCGGGTCGAACGCCTGCGCGAAGAGCGAACCCGCGCGCACACTCGTCACCATGACGTAGTTGCCGTCGGTCGCTACCCCGACGTCGGTGCCCGCAAACGTCGGGATCACGGAGCGGTCGGCGTCGCGCACCGAGATCGGCACCCCGGGCGTGTTGCGGAGGCGGAGGTTCGCGGGGTTGCCGCCCTTGAAGGGCTTGATCGTCAGCGTTCCCTTCCAGGCTCCCGCGGAGGGGGCGGCCTGGTAGCCGATCGCGTACTCGTGGACGCCGAACTGGACGGCGAAGAGCGCGTTCGACGTCGAGCCCGTCTTGGTCGTCTTCTGGCCCGGTGTCGACATCGTGCCGCTCGGCAGCCTGTACGACGCGACCTTCGGCGACGTGCCCGAGACGCGCTTCACGCTGACGCGGGAGGTGTCGCCGGGCTGGAGCGTGACCTGGACGGGGGGCGAGGCCTCGTCGCCCACGATCGGGATCTTCGTGGCCCGGACCTCGACGAAGCGCCCCTTCGTTCGGGTGAGGACGCGGGCGTTCGTGTTGATCAGGAGCTGGTGGCGGCCGGACTGCGTCGTCGTCCATCCGCGCAGCGAGAGGAAGTCGCGTCCGGTCGAGTGATTCTCGGTGTAGAGCGACTCGCCCGGGGGGGCGAAGACCTCCTGGCCGTCGGGCGTGTAGAGGTGCGCGCTGAACGACACGGGCTGGTTGACCTTCGAGCCGGCAAACGTGATCGAGATGCGCGGCTCCGAGCCCGACGCGAGCGGGAACTCGAGGCGGAGCGCCTCGCCCGCCGGCAGGTCGCCCTGGAACTTCTGCGAGTTGCCGACGAGGGCGTACATCTCCGCGGCGCGGGCGTCGTGGGCCGCGAGCGCGAGCGCGAAGGCGAGCGAGCCGAGGAGCGAGGCGAGGCGATTCATCGTGGGCACATAGTACCGGATCGGCCGGATCCGGGTCGGGCGCGGGCGACTTCTCCTTCATCACCCGGACGCCCGTCCAGGCTCCCTCCGGAGGCTCGGCGAGCGGGCGGGACCACCGCTCCGCGCGAGAGCGCGGCGTCGCGTCCCCGAGACGGCGCGGACCTCCGAGGGTGTGAAGCAACCCCGCGCGGCGCCGGCGCGGCTCGTGCGTGCCGCGCGGAGCGACGGGAGTTTGAGCCCGGGCGGCCCGCTGCTGCGTAGCTCGCGCTCGGACACTCAGGGGAGTTGCTTTCACGCGAGCGCCTTGCAGCAGGCTCGCCAGGGCTCAACCGTCGCTCGCGTGGGGTTTCTTCACACCCTCTCAGCCCCAAGCGCGTTCGACGATCTCGCGCAGTTCGTCGGGCGTTCGCACGTCGACGAGCAGCATGCCGCGCCGGTCGAGCTCCTCGTTCATCTTGATCGCGCGCTCCGTCATCCGCTCGTGCGTCTCCTCGGAGCCGCCGACGAGCAGGAACTCGCGCCCCTTGGTCACGCGCTTCTCGCCGTCGCTGTCGAGACCGACGCCGAGGAGAAGGCTCGACTTCCCGGCCTTCTTCGTCTTCGGTGCGCGCTTCGCTGCCATGGCGGGATGGTACGCACCGTGTCGACATCGGTCCATGGGGTGACGCCGCCCTGGCCTCAGTGCGCCGCGAGCCAGTCGTCGCCCGCGCCCATGTCCACGACGAGCGGGACGTTCATGGCGTAGGCGCCCTCCATCCGCGACTTCACGAGCTCCTTCACCTCGTCGAGCTCGCTGGGCGCGACGTCGAAGACGAGCTCGTCGTGGACCTGGAGGATCATCCGGCTCGCAAGCCGGCGCTCCGCGATCTCGCGGTGGATGCGGATCATCGCCAGCTTGATGATGTCGGCGGCGCTGCCCTGGATCGGCGTGTTCACGGCCACGTTCTCGGCCGCAGCGACCGTGCGCGGGTCCGTCGATTCGTACATCTCGCGCAGCGACCGGCGGCGGCCGAGGATCGTCGTGACGAACCCCTTCGCGCGCGCCTCGCTGCGTCCGCGGTCGAGGTAGTCGCGCACTCCCGGATACGCCGCGAAGTAGCGGTCGATGAACTCGACGGCCTCCTTGCGCGTCATCCCGGTCTCCTCCGCGAGCCGCTGCGCGCCCATGCCGTAGACGATGCCGAAGTTGATCGCCTTCGCGCGCCCGCGCAGTTCCGGAGTGACCATCGCGGGCATCACGCCGAACACGCGCGCGGCCGTCTGACGGTGGATGTCGGCGCCCTCCTTGAACGCGGCGGTGAGGTTCGCGTCGCCGGAGAGGTGTGCCAGGATGCGCAGCTCGATCTGGCTGTAGTCGGCGGAGACGAGCTTCCATCCCGCCTCGCGCGGCACGAACGCGCGGCGGATCTCGCGTCCCTCGGCGGTGCGGATCGGGATGTTCTGAAGGTTCGGGTCGCTGGACGCGAGCCGCCCGGTGATCGCGCCGACCTGGCTGTAGCTCGTGTGCACGCGGCCGGTCTTCGGGTTGACGAGCTCCGCGAGGGAATCGGTGTACGTGCCCTTCAGCTTCGTGAGGCTCCGGTAGTCGAGGAGCTTCTTCACGATCGGGTGGTCCGCGAACTTCGCGAGCGTCGCCTCGTCGGTCGAATAGCCGGTCTGCGTGGACTTCACCTTGCGGTCGCCCTGGATCTTCAGCTTCTCGAAGAGCACGGGCCCGAGCTGCTTCGGCGAGTTCAGGTTGAAGGCCGTCCCGGCGATCTCGCAGACCTCGCGTTCGAGCGCCGACGCGCGCACGGCGAGGTCGGTCGACATCTCGCGAAGACGCGCAACGTCCACGCGCACGCCCTCGCCCTCCATGTCCGCGAGCACCGGCATCAGCGGCATCTCGACGTCGCGGAAGAGGGCGCCGACCTCATCGGTGACGAGGCGCGGCTCGAAGTGCCGTGCCAGACGGAACGTGAAGTCCGCGTCCTCGGCGGCGTACTCACCGACCAGCTCGACCGGTACCTCGGCCATCGTCCGCTGCGACTTGCCGCTGCCGATCAGGTCCTTCGTCGGGATCTTCCTGTAGCCGAAGTGGCGCAGCGCCAGCGCGTCGAGGTTGTGCTGGCGCGCGTCGGGGTCGAGGCAGAACGACGCGATCATGGTGTCGATGACGTAGCCCTTCACGTCGATGCCCGCGGTGCGCAGCGCGAGCGTGTCGTACTTCGCGTTCTGCCCCGCCTTCGGACGGTTCGCGTCCTCGAGCACGGGGCGCAGCGCGCCGAGCACCTCGGCGCGAGAGAGCTCCGCGTTCACGGGCACGTAGAACGCTTTCGCCTCCTCGAACGAGACGGAGATGCCGACGAGATCGCTGCGCAGCGGGTCGAGTCCGGTCGTCTCGGTGTCGAGCGCGAAGAGCGGGACGCTCGCGAGCGACTGCGCGAGCGCGGCGAGGTCCGCCTTCGTCCGCACGATGCGGTAGTCGTGCGCCGTCGTCGCGGCCTTCGTCGTCGTCACTTTCGCGAGGAGCGACGTGAAGTTCAGCTCGCGGAAGAGCTCCTGGAGGCGCTCCTCGTGGCGCGGCCCCATCTTCAGGTCCTCGAAGCGGAACGGCACCGCCACGTCGTCGCGGATGGTGACGAGGTCGAGCGACAGCTCCGCGAGCGCGCGGTTCTCGAGCAGCTTCTCGCGGAGCTTCGGCGGCTTCACCGTCGTCTCGTCCCGCGCCGCCTTCTCGAGGATCTCGCGCAGCGACCCGTGCTCCTGCACGAGCTTCACCGCGGTCTTCGGTCCCACGCCCGGCACGCCGGGGACGTTGTCCGACGAGTCGCCCATGAGCGCCAGCACGTCGATGATGCGCCGCGGCGGCACGCCCCACTCCTTCAGGACGCCGTCCTCGTCGAGGATCACCGTGTCCTGCCCGGGCTTCAGGATGTTGTAGATCCTCACGCGCGGGCCGACGCACTGGCAGAGGTCCTTGTCGCCCGTGACGATGAACGTGTCGATGCCGCGGGCGGCCGCCGCCTTCGCCACGGTGCCGAGCACGTCGTCGGCCTCGTAGCCCTTCACCTCGAGCACGGGGATGTCGAAGCCGCGCACGATCTCGCGCATCACGTCGATCTGCGCGATGAGGTCCGGCTCCATCCGCTCGCGCGTCGCCTTGTACTCGGCGTAGAGCTCGTGGCGGAACGTGGGCCCCTCGGGATCGAAGCAGACGCCCACGTGATCCGGCTTCTCGTCCTCGAGGAGCTTGAGGAGAGTCATCACGAAACCGTAGACGCCGCCGGTCGGGCGGCCCTTGGTGTCGGTGAGGTTCGCCGCCCTCATGAAGGCGAAGTACGCGCGGTAGGCGAGGGCCGTGCCGTCGAGGAGGAAGAGGCGTTCGCGGGGTTCGGGCATCGGACGGATGCTACTTGCCGTCGAGCGCCTGCTGCATCAGCACGTTGTACTCGTCCCGCTGGGAGCGCGACATGCGGTACTTCTCCTTCAGCTCGTTGAGCACGGAGACCGCCGACGCGGCGTCGGCGAGCCGCAGGTACGCGCGCGCGGTGCCGAGCAGCGCCTGGGCGGAGGGCTCCGCCTGGTGCGCGGCCCGGAACGCGGCGAGCGCCGTCGCGGCGTCGCCGCCGTCGATGTGCACGTGGCCGAGGGCCATCTGCGCGGCCGCGCACTTCGGATCGTTGATCACCGCGCGCGCCGCGTCCTTCAGCGCACTCGTGCGGTCCCCGAGGACGAGTTCCGCCTCGGCGCGGAGCGCGGGCGGCAGTCCGTCGTCGGGGTAGAGCCTCGCCAGGAGGTCGGCCTGCTGGATCGCTTCGCGCGCGTAGTCGGGGGTGTTGCTCCCCGCCGCCTCCGCGATGAGGGCCCGGATCAGGCGGACGCGCGCGAACTCGAGGTAAGGGGACACGTTGAGCGCGAGCTGGAAGTTGCGGATCGCGTTGACCCAGTCGTCGCGCCCGAAGTAGGCCTCGGCGTCGGCCGCGACCTCGCGTCCGTCGTCCGACTGGAACCCGAAGCCCTGGAGCGGGGCGAGAAGCTCCGCCGCCCGCTTCTTCTGCGCGTCGGTCGCCTTCTCGGCCTTGCCGACGCGCGCGAGGAGCACGTGCGCGGGGAGCTTCAACTGCTTCTCGGCGTAGATCTCGCCGAGCCGCAGCAGCGCCTCGGGGTCGTCGGGGACGACGTCCACGATCCGTCCCCAGAGCCCTTCGGCCACGTCGCGCTTCCCGCGCGTCTTCGCCGCCTTCGCCTGCTCGCGCCAGCGTTTCACCGACGTCTCGACGCGGCGCGCGTGCGTGTCGGCGAGCGCCGTCTGTGCCTCGGGCCGCAGGCGGTCCTCGGCCGGAGCCTCGTCGAGGAAGCGCCGGAACTCGTGCTCCGCGCGCGCGAGGTCGTCGCCCTTGCGAGCGAGCGCCTGCCCGAGCCGCAGATGCGCCTCCGCGGGCGCGTCGCTCCGTCCGACCGTGCCGACGAGCAGCGCGATGGCGAGGTCGAACTCGTTCTGCGCGATCCGGATACGAGCGAGCATCACGGTCGTCGGAGCGAAGTCCGGAAGGAGCCGCTGCGCCTCGTCGGCGGCGCGGAGTGCGAGATCCGGGTGATTCGCGGCGAGCTCCATCTGCGCGCGGGCGAGGAGATCCTCCGCCTGCCGCGCGAGGACGCCGCGCACCGCCGCGATGCGCGACTTCGCGAGGTCCACGTCGCCGCCCGTCGAGCGAACGACGTCGAGCTCCCGCTCCGCGAGCGCGACCTCGCCGCGGGCGAGCCGCACGAGGAGGAGCGCGTGCGCGCCCTTCGCATTCGTGTCGTCCACCATGTCGGGGTCGACGCCGTACTTCTCGAGCACGTGGAGGTCCTCGAGCAGGAGGTCGGCTTCGAGGTCGTACGCCTTGATCCCCGACTTCTCGCGGTCGAGGATCACGCGCGCGGTGGCGACGCTGTCCTTGCCGACGGCGAGCAGCACGCGCCCGCACGTGTCGGCGAACGCGGCGGCCTGCGACTCGCGGTCGCGCTCGAACGCGCGCGCGGCGGACTCGATCGCCTGACGCTGTTCGCCGGCGAGCCGCTCGGCGTCGTCCACCTCGAACTGCGCGGCCTCGTCGACCAGCGCGCGGGCCTCCTCGAAGCGGTGCCGCGCGACGCTCGCCCTCGCCTTCGCGAAGAGCTCCTCGATGTGCTCGTGGGCGTTGCGGTCGATTCGCACGAGCTCCCGGTCCGCCTCCGCCGCCGCCTTCGTCCCGCCGAACTGTGTGCGGAAGGACTCGATCAGCTCGCGCGCCGCCTTCAGGTGCTTGTCCTCGACGAGGCCCTTCGCCTGCCCCTCCCGCTCCTTCCACGCGCCCATCGCGGAGCGCTCGAGCGCGGCGTCCGTGTCCGGCGACGGAGCTGGTGACGGCGCCGGCGGCTGCTGCGGCGCCGGCACGGGTGCGGGAGGGATGGGCAGCGTCCCCGCCGGCACGGCAGGCGGCGGCGGCTCCGGGACCTTCTGCGGAGGCGGCTCGCCGCGGAGCTTCATCCCGATCACGACGACCGCGCACGCGACCATCACGAAAGCTGCGGCCTGCAGCATCGGGAACCGTTCGCGCGGCAGGTTCTGCTCCGTGATGCGCCGTGCTACGGCGAGGCGCGCGTGCCGCTCCGCCGTCGCCTCCTCGGGCGGGACCGGCGGAGCCGTGTGCAGCGGTTGTTTCCCGGCTAGCACGGCCTCGAGATCGCCGGAGAGCTCGGCGAGCGACGCATAGCGGTCGTCGGGCGACTTCTGGAGCATGCGCAGGACCACGGACGCGACGCCGTCGGACAGTTCGAGCACGAGCTCGCGAGGATTGCGCGGCTTCTCGCGCAGGTGCTTCTGCAGCACGGCCGACTGCGCGTCGGGACGGAAGACCGGCACGCCCGTGAGCAGGTGGTAGAGCGTCGCGCCGAGACTGTAGACGTCGCTGCGCCAGTCGATCTTCTCCGGTTCGCGGATCTGCTCGGGCGACATGTAGTACGGCGTCCCGGCGGTCGAGCCGTCGCCGGCCTTGAGCTCCGTCTCCGCGAGCATCGGCTTCGCGAGCCCGAGGTCGCAGAGCTTCGCGTGGCCCGTCGGCGTGAGCATCAGGTTGCTCGGCTTGATGTCGCGGTGGACGATCGCGAACTTCTGCACGTGCTCGAGCGCGCGCACCACGTCGAGCGCCATGGCGACCGCGTCGCGCTCCGCGATGCGCCCGAGTCGCGTGAGCCGCGACTCGGCGTCCTCGCCGTCGACGAACTCCATCGCGAAGTACTGGTAGCCGTCGGCCTCGCCGTAGTCGAGGCCGCGCACGATGTTCACGTGGTTGAGCGTCACCGCGATGCGCGCCTCGCGAAGGAACCGCTCGCGGAACGACGGCGAGACCTGCGCCTTCTGCGACAGCACCTTCAGCGCGACGACGCGGTCGAGCTTCGTGTCGCGCGCCTTCCACACGATTCCGGCGGCACCCTCGCCGAGCCGCTCGATCACCTCGTAACGCCCGACGCGCAGGCGCGCGAGCGAGCGGCGGATCTCCGCCGACTGCGATGTCGTGAGGAACCCGCGGCGGGCCACGATCTCGTCGAGCGCGAGATCCAACTGCACGTCGTGGAGCGCCGCGGCGATGCGCTTCACGTCTTCGACCTGCGCCCCGGTGATCAGACCGCGGCGCAGCGCCTCCACGAGGAACGGGTCGTCGTCGGACACCGGCTGCGAGGTTAGCCCCCACCGCTCGCCAAACTTCGCACCTGCCGGTCGTTCGAACCGAAGGTTGCGCCGTGGCGCGCGAGGTCTTGCGCGAGATCCCGGGCTGTCGCGGCTACTTGGGCGGGACGGCGGCCTTCCGCAGGGCGGCGAGGAAGGCTCCGATCGACTGGGGGCGCATCGCCGGTCGCCGGTCGATCGAGGATTCGACGACCTGCGCGAGGGCGGGGCTCACCTTCAGGTTGATGCGGCGCAGCGCGGGGGGAGAGTCCTTCTGCGCGCGGCGCGTGACCTCCTGCGTGTTCTCGCCCTCGAACGCGGGGATGCCCGCCAGCATGTGATAGAGGATCGCGCCGATCGAGTAGACGACCGCGGCGGGCTCCTTGCCCTTCGACGCGCCGGAGAGGACCTCGGGCGCCACGCTCGCCGCGTCGGCCGCGTGGATCTCCTGCGCCTCGATCATCGGCTCGCGGAAGAGCTTCACCTTCACCTCGTGCTCGGGGGAGACGAGCACGTCGGACGTCGCAACCCACGAGAGGACGCTGCCCTGCTCGCGCGCGTACTCCACCGCCTCGGCGATCTGCGTCGTCACCGCCACGGCCTCGCGGATCTTCACGAAGCGCCGTTCGACGAGCACCTGCGAGAGGGGTTTCCCGCCGAAACGCTCCATCACGACGAAGCACATCCCGCGCGCCTCGCCGAAGTCGTAGATCTGCAGGAGGTTCGGGTGGAGGAAGCGCGACGCGCGGCGCACCTCCTCGAGCAGCGCCGCCCGGAACCCGGCGCGCGCCGTCAGCGGCGGGTCGAAGACCTCGAGCACCACCGTGCGATTGAGAGTCGGCTGGTGGGCGCGGAAGAAGAAGGCGCCGCCCTTCGACGGCATCGCCTCGACCACCTTGAAGCCGCCGAGCTCCGTGCCGATCAGGTGCTCGAGATCGCGGCAGCCGATGTGGAGCGGTCGGCCGTCGGCACCGCGCACGAGGTCGACCGGCGACTCGATCGGCGAATCGCACCGCGCGCAGTCGAGCGTCACGGGAACGCTCGCGTGGTTCATCGTGCGGTCGGGATCGACGAGTTCGAACTTCAGCGCCGTCACCTTGCCGAGGTGGAACACGGACCCCGGTGCGAGGCGGAGGCTCTCGACGCGCTCCTCGCCCCGCCAGACGCCGTTGCGGCTCTTCTGATCCGTGACGCGCCAGCCGTCCTTCTCCTTCGACACGAGCGCGTGCACCCGGCTCATCGAAGGATCGAGGACGTGGAAGTCGCTCGTCTTGCTGCGACCGATCGTGATCGCGGTCTTGCCCTTGCCTCGGTACTCGAGGCCCGCACGCGGACCGGCGACGACGGTGAGGAGGATCTCCAAGCGCGGCAGATCCTATTTCCTCGGGCGGTCGAGCGCGATTACGGAGGAAGGGCGGGTGCGACTACCATTCGCCCCCCATGCGCAACCCCACCCCCGCCTTCCGCTCCGCCGACGAAGAAGAGGACGACGAGAAGTCCTCCAGCGTCGCCGCCCCGATCGTCCGCCGCCTGCTCGAGACGAGGACGGTCCTCGTCTGCGGGCCCGTCAGCGACGACATGGCGCGCGACGTCATGGCGCAGCTCCTCGTGCTCGACGCGCGCGACTCGGTGAAGCCGATCCGCGTCGTCATCAACTCGCCCGGCGGCGCCGTCGACGCGGGGTACGCGATCTACGACACGATGCGCTTCGTCAAGGCGCCCGTGCACTCGATCTGCGCGGGGCTCGCGGCGAGCGCCGCCACGGTGATCCTGCTCGGGGCGCCGAAGGAGCACCGCTACTCGCTGCCCAACACCCCGCTTCCTCATCCACCAGCCCTCCACGGGCATCCAGGGACAGGCGAGCGACGTCGCGATCGGCGCGCAGGAGATCCTCAAGCTGCGCCAGAAGGTGAACGAGCTCCTCGCAGCGGAGACGGGCAAGCCCATCGAGCGGATCGCCGAGGACACGCGCCGCGACTTCTGGATGTCCGCCGAGGAGGCGCGCGACTACGGCCTCATCACGAACATCGTGGCCCGGGCCGCCGATCTGCCGGCGTAGCCGCCTTCGGCTTCAGCGCTCGTAGGGCATGACGACGCGGTCGATCCGCGCGGCGTTGCCGTTCTCCGGCGCACCGTCGAAGCGCAGCCGGAACCGGATGAACCGGTACGCGGGGAGCCGCTCGAGATCCGGCTCCCAGGGACTCGCGCGCGCCGCGTCGGGCGCTCCGTCGCCGCCGGCGGGCGCGGACTGGTACTCGGCCGCGACGCGGACGCCCGGATCGGCGTCGGAGCGCACGATCACGCCGGTGCGCCATCCCGGGATCGGCGTCCCGGTGTCGTACCAGAGCGAACGCGCCCGCGGTGTCGCCGGCGCCACGAGCAGCGAGGCGGCCGGCGCGACGCCGCCGTGTCCCTCGACGAGCGCGTGGAGCGCCGCGTCGGGATAGGCGGCGACCCGCACGCCGGGCGTCAGTTCGATCCGCACTTCGAGCAGGACGGAACGGCCCGCTTCGAGTCGCAGCGGTTCGTCGAACACGACGTCGACGAACGCGCGCCCGCCCGACGACGACGCGATCTCGACGTCGATCGGATCGACGACACGCGCGACCGGCCGGAGCTCGGCCGATCCGCGATTGCCGAGGAAGCTGGGTTCGGGGGCGTCGAGACCCGTCGGGCCGGCCTCCACCACTGCGGCGAGGACCCGCGATGCGGCGGGCGCGTCGGCGAACTCGAGCCGGAACGCCGACGCGAGGCCGTCCGGCACGTCGTCGCCGGGGAGGAGGAGCTGGAAGTGGAGCGACGGCGACTCGTCGAGCCGCAGCAGCGGCTCACCGGCCCCCGGGGCGACGAGCACGGTGTCGCTCCGGCCCACGAGCACTCCTGGCGTCTCGGGGTCGTCCCACCCGCACGACGTCGCGTGCGAGTCGGCGCGCGCGGAGTCCACGAAGTCCTCGGCGAGCTCGTGGAGCGACGTCCGGCGGGTGTGGAACATGAGGAACCGGGCGGACCCCCCATCGAGCGGATTGCCGGCGGCGTCGAGCAGTCCGTCGTGCAGTTCGACGTCCACGCGGCGGTCGGGCGGCAGAGGCGAGGCCGGATGCACCACGACCGTGGTGCAGTCGCCCGAGAGTGCCAGCCGGGCGGGGACGACACGTCCCTCGACCCGGAGCGTCACGGCATCACCCGACGTGACCGAGCCCGATGCGACCGGCTCGTCGAAACGCAACTCGATCGTCGCGCCGGCAGGCACGTCCGGCGCGCCATCGCGCGGGCTTGAGCTCGCGAGCCGGGGACCGACGAGGTCGCCGCGCACGGCGCTCGCGCGGAACGTGGCGTCGAACGCGCGATCGAGCGATTCGCCCGTCTTCGCGCGGACGCTGCGCGGAGAGGGAGATCCGTCGATGTGCAGGCGCAGCGTCTCGTCCACGGGGAACTCGCGGCCCGGGAGCGGCGCAACGCGCAGTTCCCGGCCCGCCGCATAGGCTCGGACGCGCAGCGCCCGGCGACCGTCCGACTTCGTCACGCGCACCGAGCGCGAGCCGACGGAGCGGGGATCGACGTCGCGGGTGAAGCGGATCACGACGGCACCGTCGGAGGCGACGGAGCCCCGGTCCGACGAAGACCGCTCCACGGCGAACCGCTCGGCCGCCCCGGGACCGAGGACGAGTTCCTCGGCGGGAGGCGGGTCACAGGCGACGAGCGCCGACGCCGTCGCGGCGAGCAGCACCGCGGCGGTGACGGAGCGCAGTCGGATTCGTGTCCCCATCGGCATCAGATCCTATCGGACCTTGGACGCCTCGTGTGTCACCGCAGTGTCGCGCCGCGTGGGGTTTCTTCACACCCTCTCAGATCTCGTCGAGGCGGTCGCCGAGCATCTCGCGCAGCGCAGCGTGGGCGCGATTGAGCCTCGACCGGACCGTTCCGGGCGGCAGGTCGAGGATCGCGCCGATCTCCTCGTAGGCGAGCCCCTGCGGATAGCGCAGCAGGATCACGGCCGCGAGCTTCGGCGAGAGCCGATCGATCGCCGCGTTCAACATCGCCGCCCGCTCGGCGCGCATGGCGTGAACGTCCGGCGGCGGGCGCCGCGACGAAGGAGCCGTATCGCGGTCCGCCGTGGCGCGATCCGGCGCGAAGGACCCTCGATCGCTCGTCGCCGCGTGCAACTCGTCGAGGGAGACCGAGCGGTGCCGACGCTCCCGGCGTCGGAGATCGATGCTCCGGTTCAAGACCACGCGGTAGAGCCACGACGAGAACTGAGCCCGCGCCTCGAAGCGAGGCCCTTTCTCGTAGACGGTGAGGAAGGCCTCCTGGACCGCATCCGCCGCAAGACTCGCGTCTCCCAGCACCCTCCACGCGAGATCGAACGCCTTCTGGCGGTGGCGAGCGAAGAGGGACGCGAACGCGGACTCGCGCACCGTCCGGTCGCGCGATGCGAGCCGCCGGGCAAGTTCCACGTCGCTCGGCTCGCTCATCCGGGGCGCGGTCCCTCATGCACCAGGGTTGGACGCGCGATCCCCCGGATCCGCGCCGCAATTCGAGCCCATTGTAGCTCCGCGCTCGAAGCCGGCTCCCCGCGCGGAGGCGTCCCCTCCGCAGGCTCGCCTGCGGGCGAGCGGAGGCGGGCAGCGCGATTCGACGACTCGGCGGGCGCTCGGATCGTCGCCGCGACCGCAGACGCCTGCCGGTCCAGGCTCGGCGTCCGCAGTCGCTCAATTCGAGAGGGTTCCCCGTGCAGATTTCTCAAATTGAGCTTGACAGCCAGGCTCGAGCGCACGTTACCTTTCTGACAGTTTCTCGAAGTGGCGCGCAACGCGTCTCATATCGAGGAAGTTCCAGGACGTGTTGTTGGGCCGCGCAAGGCCCCGGCTCGTCCCCACGGAAGCATCGCGTTGAAGTGCAAGGCGGGCCGTCCCCGGAGACCCCGGGGCTCGAGCCAGGAGGATGAGATGCGAATTGGAAAGATCGCCGCTGGCGCTCTGACCATGGTGGGCCTGTTCGTCGGAGCCACGGCGCTCGCGGACGGCCTCGCGAAGATCCAGTCGTTCGTCGGGACTCAGACGGTTGGCGGTTCAGCCACGTTCTGCATCATTCCGAGCCCCCAGGCGGTCGGCAAGCCGTGCATGTTCATGGTTCTCGGCAACACGGTCGGCTCCACGATCCTGGCGCCCGGCCCGAACTTCGTGACGCTGCCCTACATGGGCCCTGCGTCGGTCTACACCGCGACGGGGCCGATGATCGAGGCCGTCTCGACGTCCCCTGAAGTTGAGGGCGGAAACTAGCTGCGGTCCAACACGCGGCGCACGTCGCCGATCGTGAACGGCTTGCGGAGAACGCTCACGCCCAAGGCGTGAGCGGTCTCTTCTTCGCGGCCGCCGAGTGAACCGGACATCACGATCACCCTCGTCCCCGCCGCTTCGGCAAGCGTGGTCCGAGCCACGTCGATCCCATTCCGGTCGGGCATGTTCACGTCCGTGATCACGACGTCATAGTGGGCGTTGCCCCGCGTGATGCGGTCGATCGCTGCGTTCCCTCCGATCGAGACCTCCGTCGCGACGCCCATCGTCTGCAGCATGCTGGCGAGGACGCGCGCGACGCTGGGCTCGTCGTCGACCACCAGCACGTTCAGCGTATCGTGGTCCTGGGAACGGGGCGGCTGCTCGTGCGTCTCCTCCGGCAGCGAGAGCGGCTCGTGGAGGCCGTTCTGGCTCGCGGCGGGCAGGACCAGCGCGATGCGCGTGCCGAGGCCGGGTTCGCTCGTCACGAGGATGTCGCCGCCGTGGCGCTGCGCGATCCCGTGCGCGATCGCGAGCCCGAGACCGTTGCCTCGCTCGCCCTTCGTGGTGAAGAACGGTTCGAACAGCTTGGCGAGGACCTCGGGAGACATCCCGCAGCCCGTGTCCTCGACCGCGACCGTGGACAGGTCGCCGTCCTGCCGCCCGTCGATCTTCAACTTCCCCCCGTTCGGCATCGATTCGATCGCGTTCACGATCACGTTCGTGAACACCTCCCGCAGTTCGCTCGCCACGCCGCGGACGCGCAGTTCGGCGGGGATCCGGCAGACGACCTCGACGCGAGCGGCGGTCACCCGCCAGCGCAGCATGTCGAGGACCCGGCTCACGATCTCCGCGATCGGAACGATCTCGAACGTCCGGGAATCCCGGGCCCGGGTCGTGGACTGGATGCGCCGGATGACTTCGGCAGCGTCGAGAGCGGCGCGCTCCACGACGGAAAGGGATCGCAGGTGCGGCGCCGCTCCCGGGTCCCGCATCAGCAGTTGGGTCTCGCCGAGGATCGCGGTGAGCAGGTTGTTGAAGTCGTGGGCGACCTCGCTCGTCATGCGTCCGACGGCGCGGAGGCTCTCCGCCCGCACGGCGTCATTGCGAGCGCGGTCGAGCTCCTCGCACGACGTGCGCAGCTCCGACACGAGCTGGGCGTTCTCGAGCGCGAGCGCCGCCTGCGCGGCGAACCCCTCGATGAGCTCCACGTCGCCCTCGGAGAACGACTTCGCGGCGCTCCGGTTCTCGACGTAGAGGTAGCCGAGATAGTCACCCTGCGTCTGGAGCGGCGCCACGATGAGCGACCTCGGGCGGAATCTCATGACGCTCGGCCGCCCGCCGAGGTCTCCGTCGCCGCAGGCGTCGTCGAACAGGCAGGCGCGGCCGGACTCCCGCACTCGCTTCACGGCGGTCAGGCTCACCTCCGCCTCCGAGGGCGGCAGGTCGCGCACGCCTTCCGCCGTCGCGACCTTCGCCCTCGACTGCGTCCGCCCCTTCGCGTACACGACCACGGCGCGTTCGGCCCTGCAGATCGAGATCACGCCGACGACGATCTCCCCGAGAAGCGAGTCGACCTCGACGGCCGACCGGAGCCTGAGGGCGCTCGCGAGCACGCGCTCGAGACTGGCGGCCCGTCCGCCGATCTGCCCCTTCGCGATCCACTGCTGGTAGAGCGCGGCGCGGATGCGGTTCAGCCTGACCGGCCCGGCGGTGACGTTCTCGCGGTAGAGATCGTCCGAGGGATCGAGGCCGGCGAGTCCCGCAAGGATGCCGAGCGGCAGCTTCGCCACGTACGTGGCCGCCGCACCGGACCAGAGCCGATCGATCGTCGTCTCGGCGGCCGCGATGACGCCGTCGATCTGGTGCTCGTTGGGCTCCCCCGAAATCGCGGCCGCCCTCAGGCAGGCGAGTCGCCACTCCCAGAG
>JANNHP010000019.1:0-13419 GCA_031404455.1 Planctomycetia bacterium
TCTGGACGCTGCCCTTGCCGAACGTGCGCTCGCCCACGATCTTCGCCCGCCCGTGCATCTTGAGTGCGCCGGAGAGGATCTCGCTCGCCGACGCGGAGAAGCCGTTGACGAGGACCGCGAGCGGCACCGACCGGCTCCACGGATCGCTCTGGCCGAGAGTCGTGTACGGCCGCTCGGGCGGACCGTTCTCGCCGGGGCGGCCCTTCGTCTCGACGACGAGGCAGCCCTTCGGGAGCAGGTAGTCGGCCATCGTCTCGGCGACGCGCAGGAGGCCGCCGCCGTTCCAGCGCAGGTCGAGCACGACGCTCGTCGCGCCCTTCTCCTGGAGTCCCTTCGCCGCCTCGCGGAACTCGTTCGCGGTGTTCTGCGCGAAGCTGTCCACGTTGATGTATCCGACGTTGCCGGGGAGCATCGTGGAGTAGACGGTCGGGACCTTGATGAGGGCGCGTGTGAGGGTCATGTCGCGCGTCTCGCGCCAGCCCGGCCGCGCCAGCGTGATGATCACCTGCGTGTTCGGCGGGCCCTTCAGGTGATGGATGATCTGGTCCATGTCCTCGCCCTGCGTGTCGAACTCGTTCGGCGGCTCGACGTTCTTGATGCGCAGGATCCGGTCGCCGGGCTTGAGGTTCGCCTTCCACGCGGGGCTCCCGAACATCGGACGCGTGATCGAGAAGATGCCGTCGGAGTCGAAGCCGACGTAGGCGCCGATCCCGCCGTACTCCTTGCTGAGGCCGTCGTTCCAGTTCTCGTGCTCCTCGGAGCTCTGGTAGACGGTGTGCGGGTCGCCGAGCGCCTCGACGAGTCCGCGCGCCGCGCCCTCGGCGAGCTTCTTCTCGTCGAGCTTCGACGGATCGACGAACCGGTCGCGCAGCTTCTGCAGCGCGTCGGAGAGGAGCGCGTCCATCGCCTTCACGCTGCTCGAGGCGGGCGGCTCGACCGGCTGCGCGGTCACCGGCGCGGTTCCGCGGGCGCCCGCGAACATCTCCTCGACTTCGCTCTTCTCGAGCAGCGCGCGCGCCAGGCGGCCCCGCGACGTGGGCTCGTTGCGGATCTGGGCGAGCACGATCTTCACGTCGGGGTTGAAGTCGCGGATCTCGGCGAGGGCGAGGGCGCCTTCGACGCGCGTGTCGAGGTCCTCGCTCCGGAGCAGTTCCTTCAGTCGCGTCTTCGCGTCGAGGTCCTTCGCGATCGCCCAGAGGGTCTTCGCGGCGGCCGCCCGCACGCGCGGGTCCATCGATTCGTCCAGCAGCTTCTTGATGCCGGCCTCGGTCGCCTCGTCGTCGCCGGCTTCCGCGATCAGCTCGATCGCGGCGATCTTCATCTCGGCTGGGGCGTCGGAGGCGGCCACCTTGAGCAGCGCCTCGGCCGCGCGGCCCGGCTCGCGGAGCGCGATGAGCACCCGCGCGAGCGCCACGCGTCCGAGCGGCGTCGCGTCGGGGAGGTTCCCGGCGTCGACGGCGAAGGAACTCGCCTTCTCCTTGTAGCTCGCGAGGCGCACGGCGTCGTTCCACGCGTCCCGCTCGGAAGTGGCGGTCGCCACCGATTCCGCGAGGGACTTGACATCCTGGTCCTTGGGCTCCTCGGCGTGAGCGGACGGTCCGCCTCCGGGCAGGACGACGAAGGCGAGGACGGCGGCGGCAAAGACGGTGGCGGCGAAGACGGCCGCTCGGAGGGACAGTTTGAACTTCATGGGGTCTCCTGCGGGGACGGCTTCTCCATCGGATCGACCGGCGGCCGCAACGTAACACGGCGCGCGCGTCGCGCCTTGGCACATCGAGCCCCGGATGACGCCTTTCGGCCCTCCGGCGGGACCTAGTGAGGGGTGGTCCGCGTCGGACTGCCATCTACCTGGCATCCCCTTGGACGGACGAAACCCATGCTGGCGCGATGTCATTCTGCGTGCGTGAAGGGAGTGGACGGCGAGGCGACCGAGGTCGAGGTGCATCTGCGCAACTCGGAACCGCGCTTCGACGTGGTGGGCCTGCCGGACGCCGCGGGGCGCGAGGCGAGGGACCGCGTCCGCTCCGCCATCGTCGCGAGCGGCTACAAGTTCCCGCTCGGCCGGGTCCTCGTGAATCTCGCGCCCGCCGGCACGCGGAAGGTGGGTCCGGCGCACGACTTGCCGATCGCCGTGGGCATCCTCGCCGCGGCGGGTGTGCTGCCGCAGGGAGCGCTCGAGAATCAGCTCCTGTTCGGCGAACTGGCGCTCGACGGGCGCCTGCGTCCGGTGACGGGCGCCTTCCTGCTCGCCTCGACCGCCGCGGCGCGAAGGCTCGACGGACTCCTCGTTCCACCAGCGAACGGCGCCGAGGCGGCGCTCGCGGCCGGTTCGGGCGTCCGCGCGGTCGGAACGCTCGCCGACGCGGTCTCCTATCTCACCGGACGACTCGACCTGCGGCCGCTCGGACCAGCCGTTCCGGAGCTGCGCGCGAGCCACGGCCGCGACTTCGCCGAGGTGAAGGGGCAGGAGGCGGTGAAGCGCGCGCTCGTCGTCGCGGCGTCCGGAGGGCACAACGCCCTGCTGGTCGGCCCGCCCGGCGCGGGCAAGACGCTCCTCGCCGAGCGTTTCCCCGACATCCTCCCGGCGCTCGATCGCGAGGAGTCGCTCGAGGTCGCGCGGATCCGCAGCGCGGCGGGAATCCCCGTCCACGGCCTGCCGACGGTGCGGCCGCTCCGCTCGCCGTACTGCGGCGCGAGCGCCGCCGGCGTCCTCGGCGGCGGCAACCCGCCGAAGCCCGGCGATGCGTCACTCGCGCACCGTGGCGTCCTCTTCCTCGACGAACTGCCGCAGTTCCACGCCGACGTCCTCGACGGCCTTCGCCAACCGCTCGAGAGCGGCGAGATCTCGGTCTCGCGCGCGGCGGGACACCTCACGTTTCCGTCGCGCTTCCAACTGCTCGCAGCGATGAACCCCTGTCCGTGCGGCATGGGCTCCGGTCCGCGCTGCCGCTGCACGCCCGTCGCGCGGCAGCGCTACTGGAGCCGTCTCTCGGGGCCGCTCCTCGACCGGATCGACCTGCGCGTCTACGTCCCCGCGGTCCCATTCGCGGCGCTGCGCGACGCGCGGTCGGGTGCGTCGACGGATCAGATGTACGCCGAAGTTGCGGGCGCGCGCGCCGCGCAGTGGGAGAGATTCGGCGCGGCGCGGCTCAACGCGTCGCTGCGTCCGGGCGAACTGCGGAAGTCGTGCAGCGTGGACGGCGCCGCTGAGCGCCTGCTCGAGACGGCGTCGGCGTCCGGCGCGCTCTCCGCCCGCGGCGTCGGCCGCGTGCTCCGCGTCGCGCGGACGATCGCGGACCTAGCGGGCGCGGACGACATCGCGGAGGCGCACGTGCTCGAGGCGTTGCGCTGGCGCGTCGAGCCGCCGACGTAACGACGCGTCGCGTGCCGCGCGCCGCCTGAGACGGTACAACGTCGCCGATGCGGATCGCCGTCGATGCACTGAGCGTCGTCCCCGGCGAGACGGGCGGCGGGGAGACGTACCTCGCCGGCCTGCTCGCCGCGATGGAGGACGCCGCCGCCGAACGCGGCCACGAGGTGGTCGTCCACTGCGCGCCCGAGACGGCGCGTCTCTTCCGCGAGCGCGGCGCGGTGCGGATCGTCACGCTGCCGATCGAGAACCGGAGCCGTCCGCGACGTCTCCTCTTCGAGCACCTGCGCTACTCGCGGCGTCTGCGCGACGACCGGATCGACGTGCTCTTCGCGCCGGGCAACGCACTGCCGCTGCGCCTGCCGTGCCCGGCGGTGCTCGGAGTCCAGAGCCTGCACTCGTTCCTCGTCCCGGAGGAGATGTCGAAGTTCCGCGTCGCCTACTTCCGGCGCATGGTGCCGATGTCGGCGAAGCGCGCGGCGCGCGTGCTCTGCGTCAGCGAGGATCTGCGGCGGACGCTCCTGCGCGTCGTGCCCGATCTCGACCCGGCGAAGGTCCGCGTCGTCCACGAGGGCGCGCCGACCGACATCGCTCGTGTCGACGACGCCGCGCGGGTCGCGTCGGTCTGCGCCGAGTTCGGGGTCGAGCCGGAGAAGTTCGTCCTCTTCGTGTCGAGCCTCAACCCGTTCAAGCGGCCGGAACGCGCCGTCGAAGCGATCGCGCGGATACGCGCCGAGCACGGTGAGGCGTGGCCGCTCGTCCTCGCGGGACGGGCCTCCGACGCGCACCGCGCGCGTGTCCTCGCCGCGGCCCGTGCGTGCGGCTCCGAGGACCTCGTGCGGATCGCGGGAACCGTCGATCGCGCGCGACTCGCGGCGCTCTACACCGCGGCGCGGGTCATGCTCTACCCGTCCACCGTGGAGACGTTCGGCCTGCCGCCGCTCGAAGCGATGGCGTGCGGCACTCCGGTCGTCGCCGCGGACCGAACGAGCATCCCGGAGATCGTCGGAGACGCGGCGCTCCTCGTCGATCCGGACGACGTCGGTGCGTTCGCTGCGGGACTCGCGAGGACGCTCCACGACGACGCCCTCCGCGCCGATCTCATCGCGAAAGGCCGCGCGCGGATCGCGCTCTTCGACTGGCGGCGGGCGGCGAGGGAGACGCTCGACCTCCTCGAAGAGGCGGCGTCGGGCGCGCGGCGGCAGTAGCATCCCGGCCGCTCATGTGGCTGCTCCTCAACCTCCGCGCGGCCGAACCGGCGATCCTCGTCGCCGCGTGGCTCTTCCTCTTCGTCGCCGTGCCCGCGGGCTCCGTCGTCGCTTCCAAGGCGCGAAGGGCCCGATGAGCCCGAAGGCCCGGCTGACGCACCTCGACGATTCCGGCCGCGCGCGGATGGTGGACGTCACGTCGAAGGACCGCACCGCGCGAGAGGCCACGGCGGAGGTCTTCGTCCGCTGCGGCCCGGCGACGATCGCGCTCGTCCGGGAGAAGAAGGTGCCGAAGGGCGACGTCCTCGCCGTCGCGCGGATCGCCGGGATCGCGGGCGCGAAGCAGACGCCGCAACTCGTGCCGCTCTGCCATCCGGTGTCGCTCACGGGAGTGGACGTGGACCTCGAGGTGCGCGACGACGGCATCGCGATCGTTGCGACCGCGCGCGCGCAGGACCGCACCGGCGTCGAGATGGAGGCGATGACCGCCGCAGGGGCCGCCGCGCTCGCCGTCTACGACATGCTGAAGGCCGCCGAACGCGGCATCGAGATCGAGGGCTGGCGCCTGCTCCGGAAGTCCGGCGGACGGTCGGGCGAGTGGAAGAGATGAGGGCCGCCGTCCTGACCGTCTCCGACCGTTCCTCGCGCGGCGAGCGCGCCGACGCTTCGGGCCCCGCGCTCCGCGACGCGCTCGCGGCGCTCGGGTTCGAAGTGACGCTCGCCCCGCCTGTCGCGGACGAACGCGCCGAGATCGCAGGGCGCTTGCGCGACCTCGCGGCGACGCACGACCTCGTCGTCACGACGGGCGGCACGGGGCTCTCGCCCCGCGACGTCACGCCCGAGGCGACGCGCGACGTCATCGATCGCGAGGCGCCCGGGTTCGCGGAGGAGATGCGGCGGCGCAGCGCGGCGGCGTTCCCGCGCGCGATGCTCTCGCGCGGCATCGCGGGGACGATCGGCCGCGCGCTCGTCCTCAACCTGCCGGGGAGTCCTTCGGGCGCGGTCGAGTGTCTCGGATACGTCGGTCCCGTGCTCGCGCACGCCGTGAAGGTGCTCGGCGGCGGCGTGCGCGACTGCAAGGACGACGCGCCGCGCGGGACTGAGATCCGATGAGCCGCAAGCTGACGGTGTCGGTCGCGGGCGCGACGGGCGCGGTGGGGGAGGAACTCCTGCGCCTCCTCGACGTGCGCGACTTCCCGGTCGCGGGTCTGAAACTCCTCGCGTCGTCGCGTTCGGCCGGGACGACGCTGCGGTTCCGCGGCGAAGATTTCCCGGTCGAGGAACTCACCGACGCGAGCTTCCGCGGCGTGGACCTCGCGTTCTTCTCGTGCGGCGCGGAGCGAAGCCGAAGGTTCGCGCCCGCGGCACGCGCGGCGGGCACGGTCATCATCGACAACTCGAGCGCCTTCCGCATGGACCCGGGCGTCCCGCTCGTCGTCCCGGAGATCAACCCCGACGCCGCGGCCGCGCACCGCGGCGTGCTCGCGGTCCCGAACTGCACGACCATCGTCTTCCTCATGGCGGCGGCGCCGCTCCACCGCGAGGCGAAGCTCCGTCGCGCCGTCGTCAGCTCGTACCAGGCGACCTCCGGCGCGGGCCGCGCGGCGATGGAGGAGTACGACGAGCAGGTGCGGCAGTCGGTGCGGGGCGAAGCGCTCACGCGGCGCGTCCTGCCGCGCGTCATCCACGGCAACGTGGTGCCGCAGGTGGACGTGTTCCTTCCCGAGGGCGACACCAAGGAGGAGCGCAAGCTCCACGACGAGACGCGGAAGATCCTCGGCGACGCCGAGGTGTCCGTCGCGGCGACGTGCGTGCGCGTTCCGGTGCGGCGGGCGCACTCGGTCGCCGCGTCGCTCGAGTTCGAGAGACCCCTGTCACCGGAACGGGCGCGCGAGATCCTCCGCACGTCGCCGGGAGTTGTCGTCGTGGACGGCGGCGAGCCCACGGTCTACCCTACGCCCCTCGACGTGTCGGGAAGTCTCGACGTCCACGTGGGACGCATCCGGGCCGACGCGACGTGCCGGAACGGAATCCTGCTCTGGTCGGTGGGCGACCAGTTGCTCAAGGGCGCTGCCTGGAACGCGCTGCAGATCGCGGAACTGCTGATCGGGAGGGCGCAGCTTTGAGCGACGACAAGGTGAAGAAGGGCCTCGATCTCGCGGAGCTGAAGCGCCTCGTGGCGCTCATGCGCGCGAACGACCTCGTCGAGGTCGAGATGGAGGAGGAGGGCCGGCGCGTCCGGGTCGTGCGCGGGGGGCCGGCGGCGGCGCCGGTCGTCGTCGCGCATCCCGCGGCCCCTGTCGCGGCGCCCGCGCCGGCGGCCGCGGGCAAGCCCGCGAAGGAATCGCGGGGGATCGAGATCCCGTCGCCGATGGTCGGCACCTTCTACCGCTCGCCGTCGCCGGACGCGTCGCCCTACGTCGAGGTCGGCGACCGCATCGGCAAGGACTCGCCCGTCTGCATCGTCGAGGCGATGAAGGTGATGAACGAGATCAAGGCCGAGGTCGAGGGCGAGATCCTCGAGATCCTCGTGCAGAACGGTGAGCCCGTGGAGTTCGGGCAGCCGCTCTTCCTCGTGCGGCCCTCGGGCGGCGCCGGGTAGACGGGGCGGCGGCTTGTTCAAACGGATCCTCGTCGCGAACCGGGGCGAGATCGCGCTCCGCGTGATCCGCGCGTGCCGGGAGCTCGGCATCGAGACCGTCGCGGTCTACAGCACGGCCGACGCGAAGGCCGGCTACCTGCGCTACGCCGACGAGACGATCTGCATCGGCGCGCCGCCGTCGGCGAAGAGCTACCTCTCGATCCCCAACATCCTCGCGGCCGCCGAGATCGCCGACGTCGACGCCATCCACCCCGGCTACGGGTTCCTCTCCGAGAACGCCCACTTCGCCGAGATCTGCAGGGCGTCGAACATCGCGTTCATCGGCCCGAGCTCCGACGCGATCCGCATGATGGGGAACAAGGCCACCGCGCGCGGCGCGGCCGAGCGGGCGAAGGTCCCGGTCGTCCCGGGCAGCAAGGGCAAGGTCACCGACGAGAAGGAGGCGCTGAAGGTCGCCCACGAGATCGGATACCCCGTGCTGGTCAAGGCGGTGTCGGGGGGCGGCGGCCGCGGCATGCGAGTCGCGCACAACGACATGAGCCTCCGCACGGGACTGCAGGCGGCGCAAGCCGAGGCGCAGGCCGCGTTCGGCGACGGCGCCGTGTACCTCGAGCGCTTCCTCGACCGCCCGCGGCACGTCGAGGTGCAGATCCTCGCGGACGAGCACGGGAACGTGGTCCACCTCCACGAGCGCGACTGCTCCGTGCAGCGGCGGCACCAGAAGATGGTGGAGGAGAGCCCGTCTCCGTCGCTCCCGCGCGAGGTGCGCAAGCGCATGCACGTCGCGGCGGTCCGGCTGATGAAGCAGGTCGGCTACACGAACGCGGGCACCGTCGAGTTCCTCGTGGACCGCGACAACACCTTCTATTTCATCGAGGTCAACGCCCGCATCCAGGTCGAGCACCCCGTGACCGAGATGGTCACGGGCATCGATCTCGTGCAGGAGCAGATCCGCCTCGCCACCGGCGAGAAGCTCGGCTACGACCAGGACGACGTGCGCCACCGCGGATGCGCCATCGAGGTGCGCGTCAACGCCGAGGATCCCGCGCACGGGTTCCGCGCGTCGCCCGGAAAGGTCACCTCCTGGGTCACTCCCGGCGGTCCCGGCGTCAGGATCGACTCGCACGTGTACCCCGGCTACGTGGTGCCGCCGAACTACGACTCGCTGATCGGGAAGCTGATCGTGCACAAGCCCAACCGAAAGCAGGCGCTCGCGGCGCTCGCGCGGAGCCTCGACGAATTCGGAGTGGCCGGCATCCACACGACGATCCCCTTCTACAAGAAGATCCTGTCGCACTCCGGGTTCGCCGCCGGTCACTACGACACCGGGTTCGTGGAGGATTTCCTCGTCGGGAGCGGCGACTGAGGCGCGCGGCAGGCTCGTCCAACTGCGGAAGTACGACGGAAATGCCGATGACGACGGATGTCCGCTCACGACAACGTTGCGCGGCCAGGATGGCTGAGTACCATCTCCGAGCCCAATCCAGGCTCCTCGCTCCGTCCAAGTTGGCGGAGGGGGAACGGGTCACGGGAGTGGTCGTGGCGTTCGGACGTCTGCACAGGGAGGCGAGGATGAGGACCGTATTGCGCCGGATGCTGGTGGCGGCGACGTCTCTGGCGCTCGTCGCGGCAGCAGCGACGGCCGGGGCTGTCGACGTCGCGAAGGCGCGCGACGCGACGGGGTCGTCGTCGATCACCCGCGACGGCAAGACCTCGCCTGTCGGCAGCTCGACTCAGTTCCAGGAGGGGGACATCGTCCGCGTCCCTTCGGACGGCCGGCTGACGATCGAATTCGGCGACGGCGCGTCGCTCGCGATGGTGGGACCCGCCGGCCTCAGGTTCGGCCCGATGAACCCGCTCGGCCGCCGCGTCGTCCTCGGCTCCGGCGTCATCACCGAGGCGACGGTCCTCGGGATAGCGGTCGAGATCCAGGCGCCGAACCCCTACGACTGCTCGCTCGTGCTCCAGAACGCGCGGGCGTTCGCGCGGGTCAACCCCGGCGAGTCCGTGCAGTTCCAGAAACTCGAGGGCGTCTACGCGAAGGCGTATCTCGGCAACACGCCGACCGATCTCGGCCAGAGCCCGTGGCTCCTGAACGCGCGCGACGGCTCGGTGGCGATGGGAACGCCGCCGCAGGGTCGCGAGACCGGACCCCGCGGGGCTCTGAAGGAAACGGCGCTCGCGAACGACGGCGTGAGAGTGATCGTCGGGGGCCGGGCGATCGTCTTCATGCCGGCGAAGAGCTTCAAGCGTGAGACGACCGCGCGCGGCGGCTACCTGCTCTGCTTCAACGGAGCCGACGGCGAGTGGGGCACGGTCGACGCCGGCCGCGAGAACACGTTCTTCCTCGCCAGCGGGAACTGCGTGGAGTTCGACGCGAACGGGGACGTCATCCGGTTCGACGGAGTGATGCACATCTACGAGCCGCTCTTCGACTCGGTCTACACGCACGATCCGATCGAGAACGCGATCGACGCCAGCCCTTCGTACTCGAAGAAGCGATAGCGTGGGAGCGCGCAAGGCAGCGTCCGTCGGCGGACCAGAGGGGAACTCGATGAAGAAGACAGGCCGGAGACTGGGCGGACTCGCTGCGGGCGCGTGTCTCTACGCTTTCGCCCTGCCGGCGCTCGCGCAGGACGCGGCGACGGGCGGGGCGACCGTGAAGCCCGGCACGCCGGGCTCCGACGCCAACGCCGCCGTCAAGACCGTCGCGACGTGGGAGGCAGCAGCAGAGAGCCAGCCCGAGACGGTCGAGGACACGTTCTTCCGCCTGGCTCGCGACTTCCTCTCCAACTACGACAACGGCTTTCGCCGGCTGGGAAGCGTCCCGATCTGGCCTCGCGGCGAGATGAAGATCGGCGGTTTCCGGATCTTCCCGTTCCTGCGCCAGGCGGTGGAGTGGGAAGACAACTACTTCCTGCAGCCCGCGACCGGCCAGGCGGAGGACGACCACGGGCGCCAGCCCCAGTGGACGCACGTCAACGAGGTCGGCGCGATCGCCGACACCGCGCTGGCCGGCGGTCGCCTGAAGATCGGCATCGGGGTCGACTCGGTGTGGAACGTTCGCTACGGCGACGCACCGCCCGACACGTGGGACTTCCAGGGCAACATCACGGCGACTTACACGTGGCCGACGGGGATGTGGCTCTCGACCGGAATGACCTACGACAGGCGCCACGACCCGGCGGACGTCCCGAACCTCTCCGACGACTTTGGCCGCTCCGACCGCAACGGCTTCGTCACCCTCGGCTTCGACCGCGACCTCTTCTTCGGTTCGAAGCTGAAGTACGAGGTGGGCCTCAACACCGGCAGCTATCAGGCCGACGACGCGGCGTACTCCGACATGGACCGCACGGAGAGCATCTTCCACGTGAAGGTGTCGTACCCCTTCCTCAGGGAGACGACCCGGCTCTTCACCCTCGTGACCTACCAGATCGACAACCGCAACTCCGACGCCGTCAACGACGGGCAGTCCGTGGGCATCAACTTCGGGATGGAGGGCTCGATCCCGCTCCGCGAGGGCGCGTACCGCTCGATCCGCGGACAGATCTCCGTCGGGTTCGACAGCGCTCTCTACGAGAACGACACCTACCGGCGCGGCTCGGAGACGCTGGTGGCCGACAGCAACCGCCGCGCGACCAACCTCAACCTCCTCGCGGCTCTCCAGTACGTGATGTCGCCGAGGTCGACCGTCGATCTGCGCTACGCGCACGACACCGAGTTCAGCTTCTACGGCAACTACCAGGTCGTGGATCGCGTGGACCTTTCGTTCACTCACAACTTCACCCGCCGCCTGACCGGCCGGATCAGCGCCTACTACGAGCACACGGATCCGAGCGGAAACGATCCGGCGCAGTCGATCCCGCCGAACAACCTCTCGAGCAACGACGACAACATGAACCTCGAGGGTCTCGGCGTAGGATTCCGGTACGCCTTCAACGAGTGGATGGACATCGACATCTCGGCCGACGTCGAGAACCGCAACGACCACGTGGACAAGTCGTACAAGAACTACCGCGGCGTGCTGGGCGTCACTTTCTTCCTCAACGCCCTGACCCCGAAGCCGAGAACTGCGATCGCGCCGTAGTCGCCCTGTAGATTGATGCATGTTCCGTTGCGTCCGTCCGCGTGCATGCGCAGGAGGGCGATCGTCCCAACGGATCGAAGGAGTTGGAACATGCGATGGATCCAGTGGTCCTTGCTCGCGCTCTGCCTCGTCGCGGTCGCGCCGTTCGTGCTCCCTTCCGCATCCGGCCAGGAGAAGGACCCGACGCTGCGTGACCTCGATGCCTATCGCCTGCGGGTGGGCGACGAGGTGGAGATCCAGGTCTTCAACGGAAACAAGCTCGCCGCCGACGCCACGAGGCGCCTGCAGGTCCCCGCGAACGGCGACGTGTCGTTCCCGCCGATCGGCAAGATCCACCTCCTCGGCCGGACGGTCTTCGAGGTGCAGGAGGCGGTCGCAGCGAAGTACAAGGACGAGGGCTACCTGCAGACGCCCAACGTCGGCTGCGTCGTCACCATGTTCGAGCCGCGGCCCGTGTTCCTCATGGGCGCGGTGCAGGGGCAGGTCCTCCTGCCGGTCCACAAGAACATCCGCATCCTCGAGGTCCTCGCGAAGGCGGGGGCGCTCGGCCAGATGAGTGCGACTCCCGGCACCGGGACGAGCGGCTATTCCTCGGGCGCCGACTTCAGCCACGTCCGCGTCCGGCGCATGGACGCGAAGGGCGAGGAGTCGTTCACGTTCGAGGTGAACGTCGACGACATCCTGGAGCGCAACCAGAACCAGCAGAACATCGTCATCTTCGAGAACGACATCATCATCGTCCCTCTGCTGCAGGGTGCCAACCCTCAGTCCGCCGACTGGGTCTACGTGCTCGGCAAGGTGAACCAGCCGGGGCGCCAGCCGATCATCAAGGGGCGCACGCCGTTCACCCTGACGAAGCTCATCGCGATCTGCGGCGACTTCCAGAACTTCGCCGACCGGACGAAGGTCAAGATCATCCGCACGACGGCGACCGGGCGCGTGCCGTACACGATCGACTTCGACGACATCATCGAGGGCAAGCTCGCCGACTTCGAGATGAAGCCCGACGACCTCGTGTACGTCCCGGAGAACTGGATCTAGCGCGGCTGCGAGGAACGAAGGGCAGCAGGAGATCCTCGTGCAGACCAACGCGGGCGGTTCGTATCCCAGTCTGAGCCAGCCCACCCACGTCTGGGACTACTGGGCCGTCGTGATGAAGCGGATCATCCTCGTGATCCTCTTCTGCCTCGTGTGCGTCGGCGCCTCTTACTTCATCACGCAGCGCCAGCAGAAGCTCTACCGCTCGACCTCGACGATCCAGATCCTGCCGCCCTCCGTGCTCGGGCAGACGGACACGCTCTTCACCCCGGCCATCGTCAACGACGAGGTCTACCTCGCGACGCAGCTCGCCATCCTCGCCACGCCCGAGACCATCACGGCTGCCGTGAAGGAATCGGGTCTCTCGACCGCGAAGGACTTCCAGGGCAAGAGCGAGGACGACATCGCGAAGATGGCGTTCGGGCGGATCGAGTGCACCCGACGCCGCGGTCTCTATCTCGTGGACGTCTCGGTGATCGGGCCCGAGCCGAAGGTGCTCGATGACCTCTGCAACGCGCTCGTGAGGTCGTTCCAGTCGAGGCAGCGGTCGGAGTCGAAGAAGCTGCGGGAGGACCGCAAGGCGTCGATCGACGCAGCCATCCAGTCGGCCGATTCGAACATCAAGATGCTGCAGATCGATAGGACGAGCCGGCTGTCGGGGGCGAACTTCGCCATCAGCACCTTCGAGTCCGAGTACGACAAGATCCAGGCGAGCCGCGAGCGCTTCGGAAAGATCGACGACGAGCTCTACGCGGACCTGATGGAGCGGGAGCCGGTGGTGAACGCGCTGAAGGAGGCGCGCAAGGATCCCGCGGCGTGGACCGAAGCGATCGCCCGCGATCCGTTCATCCTCTCCAACGCGAAGGTGAAGGAGGTCGACGACCGGATCCTCCAGTGGCGCGACGAGCGCGACGCCAAGCTCCGCGGCGGACTCGGAGAGAACGACGAACGCATCCAGGCGATCGACGACCAGATCGAGCGCGCGGTGAAGGCCCGCTCGCGGGTCATCGACGAACAGGTCAGCTCGTACATCCTCGAGTTCGCGAACATGTCGACGAAGCACGCGAGTCTTCGCAGGCAGGTGGAGCTGAAGACCCAGGAGCTCGCCTCGGCG
>JANNHP010000020.1:0-26434 GCA_031404455.1 Planctomycetia bacterium
GCCCTCGACGAAGAGCGTGCCGATGAGCGTCTCCACGGCCTTGCCCGTCATGTCGAGGTCGTAGGTGAAACGCGCGGTGAGGTTGCCCATGCCGACGCGCGCGAGCGTGCTCTCGTCGTGCTCGGTGAGACGCGCGAAGAGCCGGGCCGCGAGCGCGAGGCGCACGCGCTCGGCGATCGACCCGCTGAGCACCTCTTGCGCGAACGCGAGGAGCCCCTTCAGGATCGTCAGCGCGACGAGTGCCACGAGGACGAAGCCGAGCGCGCGGACGCGGTCGTCCGCGGCGAATTCCTCGACCCACGCGGCGAGGCGCCGTCCGAGCGATCCGAGGAGCGACAGGTCGTCGACGAGGCGCGCGACGCCGTCGTCGGTGAAGAGCAGCCTCAGGATCGGCACCAGGGCGCCGATCGTGCCGACGGAGAGTGCGCCCACGACCGCCGCGAGCGCGGCGGACGCGGCGATGGCGGCCCGGTGGGGCGCGAGGAGGCGGAGGACCCGGCGAAGCGTCGGCATGCGGTCGTCTCCTCGTACTATCGCCGCCTTGCCGCGACGCCAGCGCTATCCGTCCGCAGACCCCGAAGGGCCGCGCCGGGCGATTCCGGGGACCGCCCGCGCGTGAGGGGCGCCTTCGGCCTCCTCGACCGGTACGTGCTCAGGCGCTTCGTCGGCGCCTACGGGCTGTGCCTCTTCGGCTTCGTGACGCTCTTCCTCGTCGTGGACTTCTTCTCGCTCCTCGACAACGTGCTCGCGAGCGAGAAGGCGATCGAGAAGGCCGGGTACTCCCTCTGGCCGCTCGTCGGCGAGTACTACCTGACGAAGCTGCCGCTGATCCTCACGACGGTCGGGCCCTTCCTCACGCTCTTCGCCGCGATCGCCACGCTCATCACGTTCGGCCGTCACAACGAGCTCACGCCCATGATCGCCGCGGGACGCAGCCACCACCGGGTGCTCGCGCCGGTCTACGCGTCGGCGGTGCTCGCGGTCTTCGCGCTCGTCGCGACCGAGGAGTACGTGCTGCCGCAGGCGATGCAGAGGAACGACGCGATCGAGAACCTGATCAAGGGCGGCGACCGCGGCGACTCGCGCCGGCCGCCGCACATCCGCGACTCGGAGACGGGCAACGCGTTCGCGGCGCGCACCTGGCTGCCGTCGCAGCGGCGGCTCGTCGACGTCCACGCGCCGGCGTACCGCGACCCGTCCGGGCGGCTGCCCGACGGCAAGTTCGACGCGGCGTCCGTCGCCTGGCGCATCCACCCCGAGACGCGCGAGATCGGCTGGTTCCCGGTGGACGGGACGCTGACTCCCTTCGTCGGCGCGCACGACGGCGTTCTGCCCGACCCGGTGCGGCTCCCGCCCGACCGGCCGATCGCGTTCAAGGTGGACCCGTCCGAGATCGATCTCCAGACCGAGGCGGGGGAGCCCGGCCTCTCGCGGACGGAGCTAGCGGCGCTGATCGCGCGCTACCCGCAGAAGAACGAGCTCCGGATGCAGCTCTACACGCGCACGACGCGGCCGATCTCCGGTCTCGTCCTCCTGCTGCTCGGCCTGCCGTTCGTCACGCGGCCGGGCCAGCGGACGATCGCCGCGGGGCTCGGCGTGGCGCTCGGGACGTGCGCGGTCTACGTGGGCGTGGACTTCTTCGCGCGGCAGATCGGCAACCGCGGCGAACTCGCGCCGCTCGTCGCAGCGGGTCTCGCGCCGTCGCTCTTCGGCGCGATCGGACTCGCGCGGATCGACCGCGTGTCGGGCTGATCGTCCGAGGCGCGCGTCAGAGCTTCAGCGTCGCGATCCACTCCTTGAACCGGCGGTCGAGCTCCTCGGCGGAGCCGAAGCCCAGCGCTTTCCAGCCGGGCGGCGTGACGTCGCCCTCGTACACGTCGCGCATGTACTCGACGAAGCGCGCCCGCGAGTTCGGTCCGCAGGCGTTGCGCAGGAAGAAGACGAGCGATCCCGACTGCTCGTAGAAGACGTTCATCGGCGAGAGCTTGTACGTCCAGCGCGAGCGCGGGAGCTGGACCGTGTACTTCGGCGTCGGTTCGAGGCTGCGGAACGACTGGTAGTCGAACTCGACGAGGTCCGCCGTCTCGAAGAGCTGGTCCGAGCGCGCGAGTTGTGCCGCGAGCGTCACCGAGAGAACCGACGGATCCTCGAACGTGAGGCCCCGCGCGTCGGCGTCGACGATCTGGTCCTCGACGAACCGCGCGAGCCCCTCGACCACCCAGTAGCCGCGCGAGCGCCCCGCGGCGCCCGAGCGCCCCGCGGTGGGCCCGATCCACCGGCCCTCGACGTAGTGGTGCGTCAGCTCGTGGGCGAGTGTCTTGAAGAGGTTCCGCGAGACCGACTCGGGTCCGCTCTTGCCCCCGGACTTCGGGCCGGCGGGGACGTAGAACCGCGACACGTTCTCCGCCGGGGAGTAGTACCCGAGCGTGTGCTCGATCATCCCCGTGGGGTCCCGCGCCTCGTCGACGTACTGCTCCTTCGTCGCGTGGAGCCGGACCTCGATGCGCTGATCGTCGGACGGCGCGCGCGCCGACGGCGCGACGCCGAGGAGTTCCTGCAGCCCGCGGATGGCCGCCTCGCCGCGCGAGAGGCACGGCCCGGCGATGTCCGCGGCGTCGGTGCGCGAGAAGAAGAGCAGGTTCGGCGTGCGGAAGGCGAGCACGGGGCCCTGCCACCGCGCGGCCTCGATCCGGCGTCGCGCCGGATCGTTCGGGGCGAGGAAGCGCGCGCCGGTGTCGAGCAGGAGCGGCGCCCACGTCCGCCACGACGGCAGCGGACGCCCGCGGACGTTCGCGGCGAAGCCGGGAGGGATGAAGCGGGTGAGCAGTTCGATGTCGGGGCCCGCGTCTTCCCTCTCGCTCACGAGGCGCGCGCCCAGCACCGTGCCCGCGGCGGGCAGATCCCGTGCGAGGCACCACTCCATCGCCGCGCGGACGTCGCAGGCGACGGCGTCGAGCACGGGCGCCGCCTTCTTGCGCATCCCGTTCTTGCGCGGCTCCGCGAGCGCCGGGTCCTGCTTCGCTGCGATCTTCTTCGCGAGATCCGCGGCGCGCGCCTCGGCGATGCCCCAGGTCCTCGCCTCCTCGAGGTAGTCGGTCGCGAACGACGCGAGACTGAGCTCGAGCGCCTGCGCGATGAGGGCCTCGTAGCGCGGGATCTGCGCGCGCCCGAGGCGGGTCATGAGCGCGCGATGGACGTCGCGCTCGGAGGCGACGTACACGGTCTTGCCCTCCGACTCCGCGATCGCCACGTCCGCGAGGGGCACGACCTCCGAGCCGTCGCCCGCCTCGATGGCGACCTGGGACGCGCCGAGGTCGACGGTGACCTTGCCGGGCACCTGCCGTCCGTCGCGCAGGAGCACTCCGTCGCCGGGCACGGGCAGTCCCGACGGAAGCGGCGCCGTGGCCGTCCGGACGGGCGGCGTCGCGGCGGCGGCCGGCTCCGGCGATCGCGCCGGACGGTCCGGGTCGCCGAAGAGCGCGATCTCGCCGTCCGCGCCGCGCAGGAGGAAAAGCCCGTCTCCGGCGGGGATGGCCGGCTCGACCGGACGCGCGAACCCCGAAGGGAGAGTCCAGAGGACCGTCTTCGCGTCGAGGTCGTAGGCCCACGTCGCGGCGTAGAGGACGCCGCCGGCGATCGTCGGCCGCGACGGCGTCGCCTGTTGCGGCAGCGACGCGGCGCCGGCCAGGATCTCGAAGGTCGCATCCGCGCGGATGACGACGAGGTTGCCCGCGGCGTCGAAGGAGAACCCCTCGCTGCCCCGCGCGGCGGGGCGCGCGACGACGGGCAGGACCTCGTTGCGCCCCTTGTCGATCCGCACCGCGACCTGGCCGCAGAGGCCGCCCGGGGTCGTGAGCGGCGCGTTCGTCCAGAACATCCACGCGCCGGGCCGTTCGCTCTGCGGGGCGTCGAGGCGGATGGCGACGACGAAGGCGTTGGCGGCCGCACCCGCGTCCCTGAACTGCGCGACCGGCAGGTTCGGCTGGAGCTCTCCGCCGAGGATCGAACTGCCGCCGGCCGAGCAGCGCGAGAGCGGCCGCGCCTCGAAGCCGAGCCACTCGCCCGGGTAGCGCGGGTGCGGGCCCGCCGTCGCGGAGACGACCGTCGCGTGGTCGGGATCGTGGAGCCCGACCGAGATGGGGAAACGTCCGCCGGACAAGGTCGTGAGCGCCTGGGGGCGCGGCCGGCCGGTCGCTGCGTCGTACGCCTCGTTCGCGGAGAAGACGAGGCCCGCGAACGGGGCGGGCGTGGAAAACCCCTTGTGCACGAACTGCCACGAACGGCTCAGGAACGAGCCGTTCCACTGGAAGGTCTCCGCGAGTCCCTGCGCCCCGACGTGGACGGCCCGGTCCGAGGCGGCGATCGTCGCCCAGTCCGAGGAGCACTGGATCCGCACGCTGCGGGCCCTGACCTCGCCCGTCGCGACGTCGACCGCGCTGACGACCTGCTGCCCGCCGCCCGCGCGCGTCACGAGGAACATCACGCCGCCGCGCACGACCGGCTCGCCGATCCACCCTGCGTCGAACTTCTTCTTCCAGAGAAGGACGGGTTCGTTGCGGATGGGCGCGCAGTCCACGGACGAACGGCGGCCCGCGTCGCCGCCCTCCATCACCCAGTCGTCGCCGGCGAGAGCCGCCCGCGAAGCGAGGATCGCCGCGAGCACGACGAACGGCCGCGCGTACGCGCGCAGCGTCGTCGTCATCCTCGCAAGCGACCCGCCCCTACTCGTCACGGGGCGGAGTGTACGCGGCGCCGCGGCGGATCGCGACGGACGGCTAGTACGCCGCGCGACCGTGCATCCGCACGATCGAGAAGTCCTCGTCGCGCCACGACCACGTGTACACGCGGCCGACGCAGAGGAGCGGGTCCCACGCGGCCGAAACGCCGCCGACCGTGAGCTGCGCGTCGAGGTTGTCGTAGACCGGGCTCGAGTCCTCCATCGAGTACGTGTCGGCGAGGACGTTCGAGACGTCGGCGCCCGTGACGCCGTTGATCCGCACGACGACCTGCCGGTCGGTCCAGCGGATCTTCGCGGTGAGCACGAGTCCGCTGCCGTCGAGCGCTTCCTGGGTCAGCGTCGCGCTCGTCGCGCCGGGGACGTACGCCGGGTCGTCGCCGAGCACGCCCGAGAAGTCGAAGAAGCCGACCGAGATGTCGAACGGCGTCGATGCGTCGAACGCCGCCGTGACCGCGGCGTCGGCGGGGATGCGCGCCTCGACGTGGACGCGGCCCTTGGCCGAGTCGGTGTCCTCGGCCCAGATCTCGTTGAAGTTGATGACCGTCTTCGTGCGCGAGCCGGCTTCGGCGTCGGCGGGCGCGCCGTGGAGCGCGGCGAACGCGATCGCGAGGGGCGCGGCGAGCAAGAGGGCGCGAGTCGTGGCGAGCATGGGGCCTCCGGGTCGAGCGGGTTCGTCGGGGAACGATTCCCTCTCGGCAGATCCCGGGGCGCTACGTGTGTCGAAATGCCGCGACGGCGCCGGCCATGTCGGGCGGCAGGTCAGCCTCGAAGACGATCTGCCGCCCGGTGACCGGATGACGGACCTCGAGCCGCGACGCGTGGAGCGCGCAGCGTGCGAGCACGGGCTCGGCGTCGCCCTCCCTGGCGAAGTGCGGACCGCGGCCTGCGTAGCGGGTGTCTGAGAGGAGCGGATGGCCGAGGTGCGCGGAATGGACACGGATCTGGTGCGTGCGTCCGGTCTCGGGGAAAAAGCGGACGAGCGCAGCGTCGCGCGACGGGAAGGTCTCCTCGACGCGCCACCGCGTGACGGCGTGGACGCCGCGCGCGTGGACCGAGTGCACGGGCCACGGCTCCTCGACCGTGCGGATCGCGGCGTCGATCACTCCCTCGCGCTCTGTCGGGATGCCGTGGACGAGCGCCAGGTACTCCTTCTTCACGCCGCGCGACTCGAACTGCAGCGACACGTCGGCCTTCCACGCGGGGCTGAACGCGACGAGGAGGCAGCCGGACGTGTCCTTGTCGATTCGGTGGCAGACGTGCGGCACGCGGTCTCTCGCGGGATCGTCGTGGTTGCGGTAGCGCGCGTGGAGCGCGGAGAGGAGGTTCGTGAGCTGGTGCCGCCCGACCGGGTGGACGATGATCCCCGCGCGCTTGTTCAGGCAGAGCAGCGCCTCGTCCTCGTAGAGCACGTCGATCGGCACGGCGGCGTAGTCGGGCGCCTCTTTCGCGTCGAGCAGGATGACGACGGCGTCCTTCGCCGCGAGCTTCGTCGAGGCCTTGCGCACGGCGCCGTTCACCGAGATCCGGCTCTCGTCGATCAGCGTCTGCAGTTCGTTGCGGCTCTTCCACTCCACGCGCTTCACGAGGAACCGGTCGAGGCGCATGCCCTCCTCGGGGAGTTCCACGCGGAGGTCCCACGAAGTGCGGGGCTTGCTCAGGTCGGCGTACTTGCGGGGCTGGCGGGAGGACATGGGGTCGCGCGGATCATCGCCGATCCGCGGCGCCGCCCGTTGGATCCGACGCCGCTCACGGTCACGAACGGGCAGTTCAAGGCGCTGGTCTCGCTCGACGGCCAGTAGAAACGCGCCCGCCCCGGCGTCCCGGCGCAGGATACGCGCGTGACCGCAGCCGCCGTCGACCGCGCCCGCGAACTCCTGCGTGCGAAGAACCGCCGCGAGGAGGGTTCGTTCCTGGCCGAAGGACCGCACGTGGTGACCGACGCGCTCGACGCCGGGGCCGGGGTCCTCGCCGCGTTCGCGTCGCACGAATCGGCCGTGCGGCCGGAGATCGACGAACTGCTCGCCCGCGCCGACGCGGCGGGCGCCACGATCTACGTCGTCACGGGCAGGGAACTGCTCTCCATCTGCGACACCGATACGCCGCAGGGGATCGTGGCGGTCGTGAAGACGCCGGAGCCGTCCGCGCGTCCGTTCGCGACGCCCGGCACGTGGCTCCTCCTCGACGAGGTGCAGGATCCCGGCAACGTCGGCACGCTGCTGCGCGCCGCCGAGGCGTTCGGGGCACGCGGCGCCCTCGCGACCACCGGCACGGCCGACCTCTGGTCCGGCAAGGTCGTGCGCTCGGCGCAGGGAGCGCACTTCCGGCTGACGCTCCTCGCCGCGACGGCGGAACTGCTGGACGAGTTTGCGTCGGCGGGCGGCGCGGTCTGGGCCGCCTCGACCGGCGGCGAGAGCGTGTACGCGGCGCCCGCGCCGCCGGCACTCTGCGCGCTCGCACTCGGCAACGAGATCCGCGGCGTGTCGGAGCCGATCGCTGCGCGCGCCGCGCGGACCGTGAGCGTTCCGCAGCGGGGGCGTGCCGACAGCCTGAACGTGGCGATGGCGGGCTCGGTGCTGCTCTCGTGGATGACCGAGGTGAAGCGTTGACCGACATCCCTGCCGTTCCCGAGTTGCCCCCGCCGCCTGCGGCGCCCGCGCCCGCCGGAACTCCGCCGCAGTACAGCGTCGTCGCCGAGAAGCTGACGAAGCTCTACGGCAAGAAGGCGGCGGTCGACGCAATCGACCTCACGGTCGCGCCGGGCGAGTTCTTCGGCATCCTCGGCCCCAACGGCGCGGGCAAGTCGACGACGATCAAGATGCTCTGCGGACTCGTGCGACCGACCAGCGGCCGCGCGATGGTGCTCGGCCACGACGTGCGCCACGAGCCCGTCGCGGTGAAGTCGAAGATCGGGATCATGCCGGAGGAGGTGAACACGTACGAGCGCCTCACCGCGCGCGAACTGCTCTCCTTCACCGGCCGCATGCACGGCCTCTCCCGCGCCGAGGCCGACGAGCGCACGAACCAGTTGCTCCGTCTCGTCGAGATCTCCGACGAGGACGCGCGCAAGATGATCGTGGACTACTCGATGGGCATGCGGAAGAAGACGGTCCTCGCCGCGGCACTCATCCACGGGCCGCGCGTGCTCTTCCTCGACGAGCCGTTCAACGGCATCGACGCCGTGACGACGCAGGCGCTGCGCGGCGTCTTGCAGAAGCTCACCGAGCGCGGCGTCACGATCTTCTTCAGCTCCCACGTGCTCGAGGTCGTCGAGAAGCTCTGCACGCGCATCGCGATCATCCACCAGGGACGCCTCCAGGTCGTCGGCACGCTGCCCGAGATCCGCGAGAAGACCGGTCACGCAGAGGGCGTGCCGCTCCAGGAGATCTTCATCAAGGTCGTCGGCGGCAACACCGAGCGCGGCGAGCTCTCGTGGACCTGACCCCAGTGCGCGCCGAAACTGCGCGCGCCGAGACCGCGATCGACTGGCGGCAGGTGCGCCTGCTCCTCGCGACGAACTGGCGCACGAAGATCAACCGCGCCTCGCGCTCGCCCTTCGCGTTCGCGTTCGGGATGCTGCTCCTCGGCGGCTTCGCGCTCGGCGCCATCCTGTTCAGCGTCGTCCTCGGGATGGGGATCTCGGCGCTGAAGGCGTCGAACCCCGAGACCGCCGGCGCCGCGGTGCACGAGGTGTTCCTGTCGGTGTTCTTCGTCGTCGTCGCGACGCCGGTGCTCGGCTTCCGCGGCAACGAGTTCCTCGACGTGACGAAACTCTTCGTGCACCCGGTCGGCCATCGCACGGTGTTCGCGGCGACCTTCATCGGGCTGATGGGATCGGGCGCGGTGCTGTTCTTCTCGCTGCCGGTCGTCGCCGCGGTCATCGGCTACGGCGGACCGCCGGCATCGGTCGCCGCCGGCATCGTCGCGGGGCTCGTGCTGATGCTCGTCTCGGTCGCCCTCGGGCAGTTGGTGCTGCTCGCCTTCCTGAACACGCTGAAGAGCCGGAAGTGGCGCGACCTCTCGATGGTGCTCGTGCCCGTCGTGTTCGGCGGGTTCTGGGTGACGTTCCAGATCCTCAGCCGGCGCGGCGCCGAGGGCCGGTCGATGTTCGTCGGTGCGGTCGAGTGGTTCGCCACGTGGAAGGACTGGACGCTGCCGCTCCCTTCGTGGTGGGCGGCGCACGCGGTGACCGGCGCGGGGTGGGCACGGTTCCTCCCGCTCGTCGCGGCGCTGGCGCTGGTCGTCTGGCTTGTGAGGGCGTCCGCCGAGCTGCAGGAGCGCGCGTACTTCGGCGAGGTCGGCGAGGAGCCCGCAGCGGAGGGCGTCTCGCGCCGCGGGATACTCGGCCGCCTTGCGTCGCGGCTGCGCGACCCGCTCGGCGCCCTCGTCGAGAAGGAGCTCTCGATCCTCGGACGCGAACCGGCGGTCAGGTCGATCCTCATCGGACAGGCGATCTACCCCGTGCTCTGGGGCGGTCTCGGCGTGTGGCGGCTCATGACCACCTCCTCGCCGGAAGGGCTCGGGCGGTACGCCCCGCTCGCCGGACTCGTGGCGTATCCGCTTCTCCTGATGGAGCTCGGCCTCGTGATGAACCTCCTCGGCCTCGAGGGCGGCGGCGCGGTCCACGCGATGCTCCTCCCGGTCCGGCGAAGACTGCTGCTGCTCGGCAAAGACGTCGCCTACCTCCTCGTCTTCGGGACCTTGAACGCCGCGTTCGCGATCGTGGCGACGGTCGTCGTGTTCGTCGTCACGAGCGCCGGCTCCGTCGCCGACTGCGCGCAGTGGTCGCTCCTCGGCGCGCTCGAGGGGTATTGCGTCCTCGCGGTGGGACTCGGCATCGGCAACGTGGTGTCCGTCATCTCCCCGGTCCGCGTCGCTGTGCGCGACCGCCGCGCGATCCGCCAGCAGGTCGGAGGCCGCGAAGGGTGCCTGCGGAGCCTCGTGAGTCTGGCGGCCGTGTTCGGTTCGATGGCTCTCTCTATCCCGATCGCGCTGCTCTTCCACATGCCGCACGTGCTCCGCCTGATCCCCGAGGCCGGGACGCCGCCCGGATGGCTCCTCCTCGTGACCGTGCCCGTGGCCGTCGTCATCGCGGCGGCGGCGCTCGTCGGCGGAGCGATCGCGGGCGGCCGCCTCCTCGAGATGCGCGAGGAGGACGTGGTGTCGAAGCTGACGAAGTCGGACGAGTAGTCCGTCTCGATCCGAGCCTCGGTGCCTCTTTCGCGCCAGCCTCGGCCGAGCTTCGCAGGCCGAGCTTCGTTCAGGCGGGGAGTCGTGCCGATAGGGAGCCGGAGCGCCATCCGCGGCGCTCCGACCATGTCACGACCCGACCACCCGCGCGATGTGACGCGCGTCGAGCCGCCTCCGGCGCTCGCGCTGCTCGTGGCCCGCGGTCTCGCTGCGCTCGACGAGCGCAACGCCAAACTCAGCGAGCTCGCGTCGATCGTGGAGATCGACCCCGTGCTCGCCGGCTCGGTGCTGCGCGTCGTCCGTTGTCCGATCTACGGGGTCAACGTCGAGAACCTCAGCCTCACGCGCGCCGTGGAAATGCTGGGGCGGCAGGCCATGGAACGCGTGCTCAGGTCGCAGCCGGTCGCGGCCGCCGATTCCGCGAAGGCCGTGGAGTTCGCGTGCCAGTGCTGGACGCACGGAGTCGCCGTGGCCGCCGCGGCGCGGTGGATCTCGAACCAGGGCGCCTTCGAGCTTCCGGAGGAGGCGTACCTCGCCGGGCTCGTCCACGACGTCGGCCGGCTCGTCGCGCCGAAGTCCGAGGGGCCGCGCGAGTGCTCCCATCGCACCGAGGCGATCGTGACCGCGTGGCGGCTCGGCCCTCGCGTGTCCGCGGTGGCGCGCTGGCACCACGCGCTCGACGAGGGCGTCTCGGCGGACGCCCTCGTCGTCGACGGCGCCGGCATCGACCCCGCCACGGCGCGACTGCTCGGCGCCGTTGCGCGCGGCTCCGCGTTCGCGTCGCTCTTCGGGTTCGGCGGCGACGGACTCGTCACGGACGCCATCCGCAACGACCCCGACGCCGCGACCGTCCGCGAGGCGATCGAGCTCGAGCTCGCGCACGCCGCCGCCGTGCTCGGCCTGCCGGAGACGCCGGCGTCCGGGTTCGCCGCGATGCTCACGCGGCACGAGATCCGCTCGCGCCAGCAGGCGGACGGCGACGAGTCGCTCGTGTTCAGTCACGCGCGCACCGCGGTGCGGGTCGCCTCGCTGCATCGCGACATCATCGACACCCGCGGCATGACGGCCGTCCAGGACATGCTGGAGCGCGGACTCCGGGCGATCCACGAGAGCCTCGAGTTCGACCGGCTCATCCTCCTCGAGCCCGATCCGTCGAAGGAGCTGACCCTCAGGACCCGGCTCTCGATCGATCCGACCCACATCGAGTTCGAACGCGGACCCGGCGGGTTCGAGCTCGAACTCGAGCCGGGCGGTGCCATCGCGAGGGCGATCGAGACCGAACTGCCGTGCCGCGGCGACGATCCCGACCTCGACCGCGCGACCCTCGAGCGCCTGAGCGTCTCGTCGTTCGCCGCCGTCCCGATCCGCGCCGGCTCCGCGCACCAGGGGGTGCTCGTCGCGGACCAGTGCTTCACCGGGCGGCCGGTGACCGAGGGCGACACCGCGGTGCTCGGCGTCGTCTGCGCGGCGCTCGGGCTCGCCATGGAGAACGCCGCGCTCGACGCCCAGAGCAAGAAGCTGAAGTCGCTCGCCGAGAAGGACGAGCTGACCGGCATCAGCAACCGCCGCAACATCCTCCACATCCTGCAGCGCGAGATCGACCGCGCGCGGCGCTACGGAAAGCCGCTCTCGCTCGCGATGGTGGACGTGGACCACTTCAAGACGTGGAACGACCTGCACGGACACCACGTCGGCGACCGGGTGCTGCAGTCGGTCGTCCAGGTCGTCAAGGAGATCAGCCGCGACATCGACGCCTGCGGCCGCTACGGCGGCGAGGAGTTCCTCGTCGTGCTGCCCGAGACGCAGGTGGACCACGCGATGCTCTACGGCGAGCGGCTCAGGGCGAAGATCGAGTTCCACTCCGAGACGCTCCGGGCACAGTATCCCGACGCGTCGCTCTCGGTCTCCGTCGGGATCTCGACGCTCAGTCCGCGCGGCGACGACGCCGACCGCATGATCCAGCGCGCCGACGCGGCACTCTACGCCGCGAAGAAGCACGGCCGCAACCGGGTCTGCGTCGAGATGCCCTCGGTCGAGCCGCACCGCACCGTCGTGGCGCCCGCGCGCGGAGTGTTCGACGAGCTGTAGACTCGCCCGCTTGGAAAACGCAATCGCCACGGTCCTGCGCGTCGATCGCAAGCGGGTCCTCGTGGACACCGCCGACGGGACGCATCTCGAAGCCCAGATCCGCGGGAAGGTCGCGCAGGCGAGGGGACGCTCGACGAGCGCCGTCGCCGTCGGCGACGAGGTGGACTTCGAGATGACCGGACCGGGCGCCGCCGTCATCGTGGCGATCCGGCCCCGCCGCAGCGCCCTCCTGCGTCCCGAGGTCGTCGGCCGCTGGCGGCACCAGGTCCTCGTCGCCAACGCCGACCGAGCGGTGCTGGTGTTCGCGCAGCACGATCCGCAGCCCGCGACGGGACTCGTGGACCGGCTGCTCGTCGCGTGTCACGGCGGCGACGTGCCTCCCGTCCTCGTCTTCAACAAGGCGGACCTCGAACCGACCGAGCGGTCGGCGGCACTGGTCGGGCTCTACGAGAAGCTAGGGTACGAGGTGCTCCGCACGTCGGCGGTCCGCGGCGACGATCTCGACCGTCTCGCGGCACTCGTTCGCGACCGCTGCTCGGTGTTCGCCGGGCCGTCGGGAACGGGCAAATCGTCGCTGATCAACCGCGTGCTGCCGGGCGTGGAACTGCGCACGGGCGAGATCTCCCGATCGACGGGCAAGGGCAAGCACACGACGACCGCGTCGCAGCTCGTCCGGATCCCGGGCAGCCGCGGTCACGTCATCGACACGCCGGGCGTGAAGGAGTTCGGACTGATGGGCATCGCCCCGGGAGAGCTCGCGCTCCAGTTCCCGGAGTTCCCCGTGCCGGGGCAGTGCCGGTTCGAGGACTGCGCCCATCGCGGCGAGCCGGCGTGCGCGGTGCGGGATGCGGTCGGTGCGGGAACGGTCGCGCCGTCGAGGTACGAGAGCTACCTCGAGTTCAGGGTCGAACTGGAGGAGGCTGCCGAGCGGGATCGGACGTCGTAGCCGGCTGGGGGCATGGGATATCGTGCGGAATCGATGAGCGCTTTCGCTCGAAGCAGCCTCGGCTCAGGCTCGGAAGACCGTAGGGAGGGACGATGGATCGCGAGATCGTCGGCTGGGCGCTCGTCGGCGCGGGGTTCCTCGACCTCGTCGTCGCTTTCGCGGTGGTGGGCCCCCGGCTCGCCGAGGCGCAGCGGAGGGTCGTCGTGACGGCGATCGCCGCGGGGGGCGGTCTCATGGCGGCCCTCGGGGGCTGCCTGATCGCCGGGGTGCTATGAACGAGAGGCAGTTGGGCCTCACACTTGCAACGGAGCGGCAGCAGCGACTATGCTTTCGACGCAGTTCCGAGGCGCAGGCCGTCAAGCGCCCCATGAACTGCGTTCCCGATACCGTGCTCGCAGGGAGGACTGACATGAGTTGGCGACGCAACGTCACGCTCGGCCTGGTTGCCGGAGGCTTGGCCTTCGGAGGCTACTCGGCCGCTCTCGAGCTCGCCGAGGCACGGCAGAACCCGGTGGTCGTCGTCCGGTTCCTCCTCGGCTACTTCGACGGAGCGGGCAGGTTCGTGCCGACCGCGGGCCGCAACGCGACCAACGTCGACCGCAACGCGCTGCCGATGTTCATCTTCTCCGGCTCGATCGACACGGGGCCGAACACGCGCGCCAGCCTGCCTCTCACCCTCGCCGAGCAGGCTGAGCTCGACGCGGCGCAGGCCGAGGACCCGGACTTCGATCCCGAGCAGAACGGCTACGAGCCGGGCGTGATCCCGCGCAAGAAGGCGACCGACCGCGCCGCGTTCTACGTGGCGACCGGATCGATCACCCCGACGAGCGTCGTCATCGCGGCCCCGCGCACGGGCGGCACGCTGGACCTCGCGCGCGGCCAGTTCTTCAAGGTCATGAAGGGCCGCTCGGGCGACAAGACGATCCCCAACCGCCTCATCTTCAATCCGCGCTACGCGGTGTCCGCGTTCAACCACCCGCAGGAGATCGACTACAACCCGCAGGGCTTCGACGCCTCCACGCTGTACGAGGTCTACATCGACGGCGGGCCGACTCCGATCCACCCCTTCGAGCTGGTCCGCAACCTCGACGGCGACGGGCTTTCGACCCCGTTCTCGACGACGTTCACCACCACGAACCGCTACGTGCAGGACTTCACCCGCCCGCAGATCCGCACGACGTCTCCGACCGACGGCACGAGCAACGTGCAGTCGGACGCCGACATCGAGCTGACGTTCGGCGAGCCGATGGACATCGCCTCGTTCCTCGCTCCGCGGTTCCAGGGCGACGACCAGTGGACGGTCATCGCGCGCTACACCTCGACCGCGATCAACGGCACGTTCCAGGGGCGCAACCTGCTGCTCCAGGTGCGCGTCAAGCCGCAGACGGGCGGCGAGGTCGTGCAGCTTCGCCCGCTGCAGGGCTTCGGCAAGGGACCGCACGAGATCGAGGTCATCGTCACGAACGGTGTGACGGACCTCTCCGGCAACAACATCATCCGCCAACTGCAGTTCACCTTCAAGACCGTCTTCAACGCGAACGCCGACCAGGCCGGCTTCATCGAGGAGAAGTTCGACACCACGACGAAGCGCGACACCCAGTTCGGCGTCACCGCCGGATACGACAGGCCAGCGGGCGACAACGTGGTCGCGACCTGGAACGTGACCGCGACGCCGGGCTTCCTCGCCGGCGTGGTCGCCGACACCCCGTTCGTCGCCGCCTCCTCGGTGCAGCCGATCGGCACGGGCGTGAACCTGTTCGGCATCGCTCCCATCCAGGTGCAGAACCTCTACACGGTCACCGACATGGGCGCCCGCCCGCGGACGATCACGAGCGCCGCGTGGCGCGCGTCGGTGTTCAACGGAGTCACGTACTCGAACACGTCCGTCCAGTTCGGCCACGCCAACGACCTCGTCTCGTCGGCGGGCTTCCCCGGCAGCGCGACCGTGTCCACCGGTCCCTCGGCCGGTCACTATCGCGACGCGCCGGTCGTCGTGGTGCAGTCGGTGACGTACGCCACCGCCGGCCAGAACGTGGCCAACTACGTGAGCCTTCCGAAGTTCAGCAAGAGCTTCAACTTCGACGGGACGAACCCGGTGATCCTCGAGATCGCCCACGGCGGCAACGGTGCGGTGAACGACCGCTGGCAGGTGGACCCGAACTACGCGCTCCAGACCTGCATCTTCTCGAACTTCTCGACGACTCCCGCGACGAACGGCACGCAGCGCTGGTACTTCGACACGAAGTTCACGTACCTCACGCCGGGTGCCGAGGCGCAGTCGCTCTTCTACGACGTCGGCCGCGACGACGTTCGCACGCTGCCGCAGCAGATCGTCCCTGCATCGCCGCCGACGGGAACCACCGTCTCGTTCGTCTGGCAGGGTGCTAAGTCGGACGTCGCGACGCCGACGAGCCCCGACATGAGCACGCTGACGCCCTGGCTCGCCGACGTCCGTCAGCTCGCGACGTACCGGCACATCAGGTTCCGCGCCACGCTGACGAACAACGTCACGACCAAGGTCGCGCCGACGGTCGACACGGTCACCGTCCCCTACACCTACAAGTAGCCGCTCTCTCCGAAGTGTTCCGGGAGCCCGTCGCGCGAGCGGCGGGCTCTCTCGTTTTCGGGAGAGCGCTCTGGAGGCGTGTCCGGCGACCGACGACGCCGAAGCGTGGACCTGTCTCGGACACGCTCCCTAGGAGAGGTCGGCCGGATCGACGTCGATGACGGCGTCGGTCCCGCCCGCATGGCGCGCGAACCGCGCGAGGCGCAGCACTGCGGCGTGCTGCACCGCGGCGTCGGCGGCCTTCACGACGCAGTGCCAGCGGAAGCGCTCCTTCACCCGGGCGAGCGCGCACGGTGCCGGCCCGAGGATCTCGGCCGCGCCCGGCGGCAGGGACTCGCGCAGCGCCCTGACGATGTCGTCGCAGCGCTCGCGCGCCGACTCCTCTACGCGCGAGGAGACGACCACGCGCACGAGACGCGTGTACGGCGGCCACCCGTAACGCTTGCGCTCGGCGAGCTCGTCCGCGGCGAAGCCGTCGTAGTCGTGGTTCGCGGCGCGGACGAGCGCGGTGTGACGCGGCTGATACGTCTGCACGACCACCCGGCCGGCGTTGCCAGCGCGACCCGCGCGCCCCGCCACCTGCGCGACGAGCTGGAACGTCCGCTCGGACGCGCGGAAGTCCGGGAGCGAGAGGCCCGTGTCGGCCGAGATGACGCCGACCACGGTCACGCCCGGGAAGTGCAGGCCCTTCGCGATCATCTGCGTGCCCACGAGAATGTCGATCTCGCCCCGCCCGAACGCGGACAGCACGCGCTCGTACGAGTCGCGGTCGTGCATCGAGTCGCTGTCCATGCGCGCGACGCGCACGCCGGGGAAGACGCTGTGCACCACGTCCTCGAGGCGCTCGGTGCCGGCGCCGAGACGCGCGATGCCCGGCGCGCCGCAGCCCGGGCAGCCGCGCGGCGGCTGCGATTCGCGCCCGCAGTGATGGCAGAGCACCGTGCCGCGCGCGCGGTGGAGCGTCATCGAGACGCTGCAGCGCGGGCAGGCCACGCCGGTTCCGCAGCGGCCGCAGTAGAGACTCGTCGCGAAGCCGCGCCGGTTGAGGAAGAGGATCGCCTGCCGCCGCTCGTTCAGCGCCCGCCGCAGGAGGTCGACGAGGCGGCGCGAGAGCATCGACGTCCGCTTCGTCTCGCGCTCCTCCTCCACGAGGTCCACGATCTCGACGCGCGGCAGCTTGGCGCCCACGCGGGCCGGGAGCCTGAGCAGTTCCATCTCGCCCGCATTCGCGGCGTGGCGGCTTTCGAGCGACGGCGTCGCCGATCCGAGGATCACGACCGCGCCCGCGCGGCGCGCCCGCTCGATCGCCACCTCGCGCGCGTGGTAGCGCGGCGCCGACTGCTGCTTGAACGAGGGCTCGTGCTCCTCGTCGAGGACGACGAGGCCGAGCGAGGGGACCGGCGCGAAGACCGCGGAACGCGGCCCGATGACGACGTCGGCGCCGCCCGCGCGGATCGCGCGCCACTGGCGCCGCCGCTCGGCGTCGGTGAGGGCACTGTGCAGCACGGCGACGCGGTCGAACCAGCCGCGAAAGCGCGCCACGGTCTGCGGCGTCAGCGCGATCTCGGGCACGAGCACGATCGCCTGCCGCCCGCCGCCGATGCACTCGCGGATCGCGCGCAGGTACACCTCCGTCTTCCCGCTGCCGGTGACGCCGAGCAGCAGGAGGATCCGCGATCGCACCGCCGCGAGCGCCTCGGACACGCGGGCCAAGGCGTTCGTCTGGGCGTCGGTCAGCGTGACGTCCGCGGGCGCCTCGGGCAGCGCTCCCGCGAACGGGTCGCTGTCGACCGAGCGCCCCGCGATCTCGAGGAGTCCGGCCTTCGCCAGCGTGCGCACCGGAGAGTCCGTGCACTGCGCGGCGCGGACGAGGTCGCGGACCGCGAGGCCCTCCGGGTGGTCGAGGAGCACTCGCAGCACCCGGCTGCGCTTCACGTGCTTCTCCACGAACGCGGCGGCGCGCGCCTCGGCCTCGTCGCGCGTCACGACGAGTCGCGCGGTCGCGACCGTCGCCTCCGCCGTCTCGGCGCGCACGCCGCCCGGCACGCACGCCGACAGCGCCTCGCCCCACGAGCACGCGTACGTGTCGGCGATCCAGCGCGCGAGCGCCAGCATCTCGCCGTCGACGAGCGGGCCGTCGTCGAGGAGGGCCTCCACCTCCTTCACCGCGACCGGTTTCCCGCCGGGCGCCGCATCCGGGGCCTCGGCGAAGCCCACGCACCATCCCGCCATCGGTCTCGGGCCGAACGCGACGCGCACCCGGCGCCCCGGCTCGATCCCGTCGCGCAAGCGCTCGGGGACCGCGTACGTGAACTCGGTGTCCACGGGCACGGGCAGGCAGACGGCGGCGAAGCGCTTGTCGAGCATCGGGGAGGACGAGGCTACTTGCGATGTCGGACGCGACGGCCCCGGTTCCTCCCGTCGCGCCCGGCCGCGTCCCGGCGTCTCGCCTGCGCTACCATCGCCGCCGTGATCGCGGTCTCGACCTCCTGGAACGCCGAACGCCACGCAGGATGGGCGCCCGCCGCAGCGGAACTGCTCCGTCTCGGTCACGCCGCGGTCGCGCTCGACGGCGCGGCGCTCCACTGCGACGCCGCGGCCGCGCGGCGGATCGTTCGCGAGGCGAAGGGCGAGATCGTGGCGCTCTTCGCGCCGGAGCCGCGCCGCGACGACGCGGGCCGCGTCGCGTCCGACGGACTCGTCTCGCCGCGCCCCGAGAACCGCGCGCTTGCGATCCGCGCCGCCGTCGCCGCGGCGGGTGCGGGACTCGAAGCCGGGACGACTCGGATCGTGCTGCGCGCGGGCGAACTGCCCGTCCTCGAACCCGGACGCGAGGCGCGATGGATCGACCGGCTCGCGCGCGAGGGACGGACGGACGACCTGGTCCGCGAGATCGACGCGTCGCTCGCCGCGGACCGCTCCGACCGCGACCGCTTCGTCGAAGGGCTCTGCCGCGCGCTCTTCGACCTCGCCCGCGCCGTCCCTGACGCGCACTGGTGCCTCGAGACGCCGTCCCGCGCCAGCGGATTCCCGCGCCCCGACGAGGCCGAGGTCGTCTTCGGCGAACTGCCGGGACGCCGCATCGGCTACTGGCACCACGCTGCGCACGCCGCGCGGCTCGCGGCGCTCGGCGCGGTCCGTGCCGAGGAGTGGCTCGCGCGGCTCGGTTCGCGCGCCGCGGGCGTCACGATCTCGGACTGGAGCCCATCCGCGTCCGCGCTGCCGCCGGGCGCCGGCGTCGTCGCGTGGACGGCGCTCCGCGCGCAGCTCACCGCGGCGATGCCGCGCGTCCTCGTCCTCGATCCGTCGTTCCCTGCCCCTCTCCTCGCCGACGCGGTGCGCGAGGCGGCCGCGTACTGAGCCGGGGACGGTCCTGACTTTCGATACTTTTGAGCCCAACTCGGGGACGGTCCTGAGCGAACTTCTCGCGCCCGCGCCGAGCCCAGGTCGAGCTCGAGAAGATCGAACAAGTCCGAAAGTCAGGACCGTCCCCGAAAGTCCGAAAGTCAGGACCGTCCCTGCGGCAACGGCAGGCGGACCGTCACGGTCGTGCCCTCGCCGCGACGGCTCTCGATCGCGATCGTGCCGCCGAGGTCTTCGATGGCGCGCTTGCAGATCGCGAGCCCGAGGCCCGTGCCCTTCGTCTTCGTCGAGAGGTACGGCTCGAAGAGGCGCGGCAGGATCTCGTCCGGGATGCCCGGGCCGTCGTCGCCGATCGTCAGGACGAGCGACGCGCCCTCCTGCGCGAGCCGCGCCGTCAGCGTGCCCTTCCTCCCCTCGAGCGCCTCGACGGCGTTGTTCGCGAGGTTGACGAGCACGCGGCGCAGTTCGTCGGGATCGGCGGGGAGCGACGGCAGCGGACGTCCGATCTCGCGCTGGATGACGAGCGACTCGGCGCCGCGCCAGAGGTCGAGGACCTCGTCGAGGAGCGACGCCACGTCCACGGGCTCGCGCCGCCGGTTCGGGAACCGCGCGAAATCGCTGAACGCCGTGGCGATGCGCTGGAGCGACTCCGTCTGCCGCACGATGAGTTCGACGCCGCGCTCGAGCACTTCGTCGAACTGCGGCACCTTGTCGCGCCACGCGCGGCGCAGGTGCTCGGCGGCGAGGCGCATCGGCGTGAGCGGGTTCTTCACCTCGTGCGCGACCTGCCTCGCCATGTCGCGCCAGGCCGCCTCCTTCTCCGCCTTGACGAGCTTCGCGCGGCTCTCGCCGAGGTCGCGCTGCATCTGGTTGAACGCGGTGACGACTTCGCCGAGCTCGTCGGGCCCGGCGCCGGGGACGGGACGCTCGAGGTCGCCGCGGGCCACGCGCCGCGCCGCCTCCGTCAGGTCCGAGAGCGGCTTCGTCAGACGCCGCGCGAGCAGGATGCCCACCGCCACCGCTGCGACGAGGCTTGCGAGGTAGAGGCCGAGGACCGCCGTCATCGCGCTCGCGAGCTCCGCGTCGCGCAGACGCCGCTGGTGGAGGAGCGGCACGGAGACGGCGCCGGTCACCTCGCCGTCCGACGCGACGCGCAGCGCCGCGTAGCCCACGTCGAATCCGAAGCCGCCGACCGACGCCTCCGTGCGCTCGAACGGCTGCCCGGAGAGGAAGAGGTTGCGGTAGACGGGGCCGGGGAGCCGCGTCGGGAGGAGTTCCGTGTCGAAGAGGCCCTGGTCGGACCCCGCGACGAGCCGCGGGCCGATGAACACGTTCGCGTGGTGGCCGATGGCGTACGCGATCGAGCGGATGTCGCGCACCGGACCGCCGATCGGCGGGAGATCGGCGAGCGCCTCGACGACGTTGCGCTCGTGCAGCGCGGATCGCAGGAGAGCGATCGCCTCGCCGAGCTCGCGCCGCGTCGTCTCCTCCACGCGCTCCTGGGCGATGGCCCGGTTCGCCCACGCGAGGATCGAGAGCGGAAGCGCCGCGACGAGAACGTAGGAGATGACGAGGCGCTGCACGAGTCGGAGACGCGCACGTCGCGCCCACGACCGCGCGGTCGCCAGGAGCGCGACGAGCGACACGATCGCGCCGAAGAGCGAGATCCGCGTGGCGCGCAGGACGAGCGCCCACGCGCCGCCCGTGTCGTAGGAGAACGCGTGGATCGCCGTGACCGCGCCGTCCTCGACATCGGCCCGGACGAAGACTTCGAGCTCCCGGTCGGGACGCGCGGCGGCGCGCCACGTCTCGTGCGGAGCCGCCGAGACGGCGCGCAGGAGATCCGGGTCGAGCGGCGAGCCGGCGGGGCGATACGGATCGTCGGTGTCGATGAGGACGCCCGCGGGCGAGTACACCGTCACGGCGAGCGGCGGCGCCTCGCGGTCGTCGGGCGCGTGCGTGGCCCCGAGGATACGTAGCTCCGGCAGCGTCGTGGCCGGCGGTCGCACCTCGAGGACGACGCGGAGCGTCGCCGCGGGACGTCCGCCGGCCTCGACCTTCGTCTCGCCGACGATCCACCGGCCGTCGGCGCCCGAGCCCCGGCCCGGCAGCGGTTCCGCGGAGACCTCGCCCGGCGGGGGATACGACGCGGGATCGGGCAGCCACGTGGCCGGAGGCAGGTCGGCGCTGAAGCGCTGCGGGTCGCCGAACCCGACGAGCGGAGCGATCTCGAGCGACGAACCGCCCGGGCGCCGCGCGAGCGGGCTCTTCGCCCAGAGCGTGAGGGCGAGGTCCCGCGGGAGGCGTCCCGCGCTCAGCGCGCTCTGGAAGCGCGGATCGGCGGCGGCGCCCTCCAGCGCGTCGGCGACGAAGAGCCGTTCGGCGCCGATCGTCCGCGAGACGCGGTCGCCGGCCTCGCGCTCGACGGACTTCCGCGTCGCCTCCTGCAGTTCGGCGTCGAGCGGCGCGAAGACCGCGGCTGCGGCGCCGATCGGGACGAGGGCGGCACGCGCGGCCACGCCGGTCCCCGCGAGACTCGCCGCGAAAGCGGCCGCGAGCCCGGCCACCGCGAAGACGCCGAGCGCCGCGGCGTGCGGCGCGTCAAGCTGGATCGGGGCCGCGACGAGCGCCAGGACGAGCGAGACCGCGAGCGCCCGCGCGGCCGGGAGGCGCCCGGCGGGAGGAACGAGCGCCCACGCCGCCTCGATCGCGAAGACGGCCGCCATCCCCGCTGCGACGAGCGCGGCGAGCATCGTCGACGACGCCGCGCGCGGGAGCACGGTGTCCGCCGAGAAGAACTCCACGCGCGAGTTGACGACGGCGTCGTCCACGAGTGCCGCGAGTCCGAGGCGGCACGCGAGCGCCGCCGCGAGGGCGACGGCCAGCGTGCGCCAGAGCGGCCCGGGTGTCGCCGGCGTCTCGTGCGCCGCGCGGCGGAGGTTCGCGGCGGCGAGGCAGAGCGCCGCGCACGTGAGGAGGAACGACATCGGCGAGCCCGCGAGATCGAGAACCAAGGGGCGCGAGTAGCGGCCCGCGTCCGTCAGTGCGCCGACGCCCGCGACCTGCGAGAGCGGGACGAGCCCGAGCGCCGCGCGGGCGCCGAGCGCGATCGCCGCCCGCACGATCCGGGCCGCGCCGGCCCGCGACATCGCGGCCGTCTCGCGCCAGAGCGCCGCGGCTACGAGGAGCGTCAGCGCGCCGAAGATCGCCGCGCGGCGACGGTCGGCGGCTTCGTCGACCGCCTCGTTCCAGCTCTCGACCGAGAGCCCGCGCACGTCGAGGCGCGCGAACTCGCCGCCGAAGGCAGAGGACAGCGGTTCGCCCTCGGTCGGACCCGGCGGCAGCACCGCGAGGTCCTCGGCCACGCGGAACTGCCGCGCCACGTCATCGGCGAGGCTCGACCGCGTCAGCGCGCGGTTGCGCAGCGGGAACCGGACCTCGAACGGAACGTGGCAGACGGCGAGGAACGGCACCCCGTCGTTCAGACGCGGCGATGCGCGCGCCCGCCGCACCGCGACGCGCCGCGACGTGGACGTCTCCGCGAGCCACGTGCCATCGCTCGTGCGCGGCATTGCGGCGAAAGCCGCGTCGTCGATCGTCGCGCCGGACCACGCGAGCACGTGCGCGTTGACGTCCTCGAGGAAGAGGCCCGCGCCGTCGGGAAGCGGCACGTCCGCGAGCGCCGCGAAGAGCGCGCCCGGATCCGTGACGTCGGCGGTGGCGCGGATCGCTGCGTCCGCCGCCGCGGCCGCCCGGCGTTCGATCGCGAGGAGTGCGGCGGAGAGGCTCTCGCGCGCGGGACCGACATCGCGGTCGACCTCCACCTCGCCCGCGGCTGCGCGATCGCGGCTCGCGACGATCTCACTCGCGGCCAGCGAGGCGAGGAGAGCCGCGACGAGGACGGCGACGGTCCCGCGCGCGCGCGTCACAGTTCGACGGCGAGCTTGACCAGCGGGTACTTGTCCTCGGCGCTGCCGACGGTGACGTAGAGCTTCCCGGTCTTGCCCTTCTCCTCGCCGTTGCCGCGCACGGTGACCTTGAAGCTCGCGACGCTCTCCTCGGCCTTCATCTCCTTCAGGTCCACCGTGATCGACTTCTTCGACTCGAAGTACTTCTTGAGCACGCCGCGCGCCTGCTCGACCGAGTAGGCGCCGTCGTCCTTGCCGAGTGCCAGCGTGAGCTTCGAGCCCTTCGCGACGCGCACGAGGAGCAGCGTCTCGCTCTTCTGCTCGAACTCCGCCGCGATGTCCTTCAGCGCCTTCTCGCGCCTCTCCTTCTCCTTCTTCCGCCGCTCCTCCTTGCGCTTCTGCTCTTCCTCCTTGTCGTCGCCCGCGACGGCCGCCGGCGCAAGGCAGCGGACGGGCAGCGCCACCACGAGTCCGGCGAGGACGAGCGCGGCGCAGAGTGCCGCGACTCTCACTGTTCTTCCTTTCGCGGCGTCGTCCGGAGAGCGACGTGCACGCCGAGGAGCTCGGCGAGCGCGCGCGCCGCGTCGGCTCGCTGCGGCGAGACGAGGTCGGGCGTCGAGAGGAGGTACATCGCGTAGCCCTCGGCCGCCTCGTCGCGGCGGCCGGCGGCTTCGTCCTCGCGCGCCTTGACGAGGTGGGGCAGCGCCGCGTCCTCCGCGGCCTCGCGAACGAGACCGACCGCGGCCGCGGCGAAGCGGTCGGCTGCCTTCTCGGCCATCACGGCGTCGTCGGGCGTGTCGTCGGGGTCGGGAGCGACGCCGCCGGGCGCGAAGCCGTCGGAGACGGTCTCCTTGTGCTGGATGGAGCCGGTGATGTCGCGCGAGAGGAGCGAGCGTCCGCCGAAGACGAGATCGACGCGCGCGGTGATCGTGGCGGTCTTGACGAGCGTCGTGATGGTCATCACGTGATCGGAGTAGACGGGCTCCTCGAGGTCGCGCGGCGTCGCTGCCGCCTTCTGCCGGATGGCGAACTCGGCGTCCTTCGCGCGCGTGAGCTCCTCCTCGGCGCGATCGACTCGGAACTGCGCGGCCGCGAGCTTCGTCTGGTACTCGACCGAGCCGAGGCGCGGGTTGGCGCCTTCCTTCACGAAGCCCATGCCCTCCACGGCCTGGAGCCACTTGACCGCGTCGTTCCTCGCATCCTCCGCGGCGCGCAGCGCGGACGTCGCCTCGTCGATCTCGGAGACGAGCGCCGTGAACTCGGAATTGGGCGTGCGCGTCGTTCCCGTCTGCCACGAGACCTTCCGGTCCTCGCGGCCGACGCGGCCCTCGTTCGCGCGCGCGGCGGTGATCCGCCCGGTCAGCTCCGCGGCGCCGGGGTGCGCGCTGCGCGCCTCCGCGGTGTCGTCGACGGCGCGGAGCGGCAGTCCGCCGCCGAGCGAATCGATCGTCAGCCGCTCGCGCAGAGCGCGCGCGAGCCGCATCCCGTCCACGCGTCCGCCCGTCGCGTCCTCGAAAGGCGCGACGAGGATCGTGACCGTCGCGGCGGCGGCGATCCTGTCGAACGCGGGCGTCTTCACGTCGCCGCGCAGGCGCTTCGCCTCGATCTCGAGCAGCGCCGCCGTCGCGGGACGCCGCGTCTCGCGCAGGTCGTGCGCCGCCGCCACGAGCCGGTCGACGAGACGGTCGCGCAGCGTGCGGACGACGGTCGGGTGGAGACCGGCCTCGCCCGCGAACGCGAGTGCTGCGCGAAGCGCCGTCTCGTCGCCGGACGGGGTCTCCGCGACGAGGTCCCGCTCGATCTGACGCCGCAGCGCGTCCGTCTTCGGCACCGGACGGTCGCCGATCTGCGCGCCGGTCAATTCGCGGACGGTCCGGTCGCGGTCGCGCACCGCCCACGCCTGCGCCGCGCGGTCCGCGCTGCGGTCGGCCTCGACGCGCAGCGTCGCTTCGCGGCGCAGACGGATGACGCCGTCCTGACCCTCGCCGCCCGCCGGCGCGATCGCCTGGGCCTCCGCGAGGAGGCGCTCCGCCGCGGCGGGGTCGGTCGCGAGGATCGTCTTCGCGCGCGCGGCGAGCTCCGCCGACTTGGCCGACGCGGCGAGGCGTCCGTCCACCTTCGCGTGCGCGTCGCGGACGATCGGGAGGTCCGGTGCGAAGTCGTCGGCGCGGTAGAGCTCGCCCCGCGCGCGGTCGATGTCGCCGGCGTCGGCGGCGCGCAGGGCCGCGGCCGCGTGCGCTGCGCCGGCGCGGGTCCTCGCGTTGAGCAGCTTCTCGCGCGCGACCGGGGAGCCGTCGGCGGCGCCCTCGCGTTCGTACGCGCGGACTGCCGCGTCGTAGTCGCCCGCGCGCAGGTAGTCGTCGCCGGTCAGGGTGACGCCGGGACCGGGCGTCTCCTCGTCGGACGGAACGCCGGCGCACGCAGCGAGGACGAGGCCGATCGCGGCGAGAAGGGCCGCTTCGAGGGTGCAGGTCGCGCGGTGCCGCGTCACTTGAGCTGGTGCTTCTCGATCTTCTTGTAGAGGTTCGAACGCATCATCTGCAGGCGCTCGGCGGTGCGCTTGATGTTGCCGTTGTTCTCCAGCAGTTTGCGTTCGAGGAACTGCTTCTCGCTCGCGTTCTTGAAGTCCTCGAACGTCTCGCACTCGACGAGCGGATCGCCCGCGGCGCCGCCTTCCGCCGCCTTCTTCGGACTCATGAGCCGCTCGGCCTCGGCCGCGGGGATCGGGTCGCCGTTCGCGAGGATCGCGAGGCGCTCCATCAGGTTCCGGAGCTGACGGACGTTGCCGTCGTACGTCTGCGCCGAGAGCCACGACTCGCACTCCGCGGCGAGCTTGCGTGCGGCGATCTCGTTGCGGCGGCACGCCTCGGAGAGGAAGTGGCGCGCGAGGAGAGGGATGTCCTCGCGGCGCTCGTGCAGCGGCGGCAGGTGGATCTCCACGACGTTCAGCCGATAGAGCAGGTCCTCGCGGAACCGCCCGGCGGCGACCTCGGCGGGGAGGTCCTTGTTCGTGGCGGCGATGACGCGGACGTCCACCTTGTGACTCTCCTCGGCCCCGACGCGAGTGACCATGCCGGTCTCGAGGACGCGCAGCACCTTCGCCTGCGCGGACGAGTCCATGTCGCCGATCTCGTCGAGGAAGAGCGAGCCGCCGTTCGCGAGTTCGAAGCGTCCCTTGCGCAACCCCGAGGCGCCGGTGAACGAGCCCTTCTCGTGGCCGAAGAGCTCGCTCTCGATCAGCTCGCTGGGGATCGCGGCGCAGTTGACCTCGATGAACGGCGCCTTCCATCGCGGGCTCTGCTCGTGGAGGTTCCTCGCGACGAGTTCCTTGCCCGTCCCGTTCTCGCCGGTGACGAGCACGCGCGCCTGCGTCGGCCCGACGCGCTCGATGAGTGCCACGATGTCGAGCATCGGCTTGCTCCGTCCGAGCATCGCGTACTGCGCGTCCACTTTGCGCTTCAGCGCCACGTTGTCGCGCTGCAGTTCCGAGCGCGCCCCCGCGTTGCGGACGGTGAGCAGCACGCGCTCCTCCGAGAGCGGCTTCTCGAGGAACTCGTAGGCTCCGCGCCGCGCCGCCTCGAAGCCGGTGTGAGCGTCCCCGTGACCGGACACCATGACCACTGCCACGGACGGCCAGC
>JANNHP010000021.1:0-16003 GCA_031404455.1 Planctomycetia bacterium
GCGAAACTCAGCAGGCCGGAACGGGGTTGAAGGCGCATCCCGGGAGGCTCTCCATGCGGTTGAGACTGACGCTGCCTCTCGTTGCGGCGTTCGTCGCGGGCTCCCTCGCGCACGCCGAGGACGACGCGCCCACGGCGCCGCTCGAGCCTATGAGGATCGTCGAGGCGCTGAAATCGAAGGACAAGGCCGCGCGCCTTGCCGCGGCGCAGCAGGCGAAGGATGTGCAGGACGACAAACTCGTCGCGCCGCTCGCCGCTCTCCTCGGCGACGAGGACATGGCTGCTCGCCACGCGGCGATCGAGGCCCTCGGCGCGCGGGCGTCGGCCGACTCGCAGAAGAAGGCCGCGTCGGCCCTCGCGGCGCACCTGCCCAAGGTCGCGAAGAAGCCGGAGTGCGAGGCGGAACTCATCGCCGCGGCCCAGGCGCTCGGCGTGCTGGCGCAGCCTGCCTCGATCGACGCGCTCATGGCGGACATCGAGATGGGCACCCCGTCCGGAGTCGTTCGGTCGCGGCTCACGGCGGTGGCGAACGTCGCCTCGCCCGAGGCGATCGACGCGCTCATCCAGTTCCTCGCGAAGCAGGGGCGCGGTCAGAACGGGCAGCAGCGCGACGCCTGCCGCGACGCGCTCCGCGACGCCACCGGCGAGAACTTCGGCAACGACCCCGACGGCTGGCGCGCGTGGTGGAAGGACGCGAAAAAGTCCTTCGACTTCGACGCGGCTGCCCGCCGCCGCGCCGCCGCGCGGCAGAAGCAGGCGGACGACGAGCAGCGACGGAAGGACCGCAAGGCGAAGAAGGAAGGCGACGGCGGCGGGAAGAAGTAGCCGCGTCGCGCCGGGAACCGGGGACGCTCTCGCCGGGAACCGGGGACGCTAGTTATAATAAAAATACAAGCCCGGCGGACCGAGCGTGGTGTCAACGTCCCCGACGGCGAGGAAGTTGATTCTTAAGAGCGTCCCCTCGTCCGAGAGCGTCCCCTCGTCCGCGGATCTCGCGCGCGACGCGGCGGTGCCACCGGGCTAACCTCCCGCGCCATGACCTCGCTCCCGCTCCTCGCGACGATCGTGCTCGTCGCCCTCGCCGCGGGCTACGTGCTCTACGGACGCTTCCTCGCGCGCGGGTTCGCGCTCGACGACTCGCGCCGCACGCCCGCGGACGAGCTGAACGACGGCGAGGACTTCGTCCCGACGAAGCCCTTCTATCTGCTCGGCCAGCACCTCTCGGCGATCGCGGCGGCCGGCCCGATCGCGGGGCCGATCCTCGCGTGCCAGCAGTTCGGGTGGCTGCCGTGCATCCTCTGGATCGGCCTCGGCTCGATCTTCATCGGCGCGGTGCACGACTTCGCGTCGCTCGTCGCGTCCGTGCGGCACAAGGCGCGCTCGGTCGCGGAGATCGTGAAGGAGCAGATGGGCAGGCGCGCGTGGGTCGCGCTGATGGTCTTCATGTGGATCGCGCTCGTCTACGTGATCGTCGCGTTCACCGAGATCACCGTGCAGACGTTCCTCGGCGCCGACCCCGACCTCGCGGGCATCGGCGGCGAGTTCCACAAGGGCGGCGCGGTCGCGGCGTCGTCCACGTTCTACCTCGGGCTCGCGCTCGTGATGGGGCTCGTGCAGCGCTTCCGGCCGCTGCCGCTCTGGCTGGTGACGGTCGTGTTCGTGCCGGCGACGTTCGGCGTCATCTGGCTCGGGACCACGGTCTCCACGGCGTTCGTCGCGTCGCGCGCGGCGTGGGCCGCGATGATCCTGGCGTACTGCTTCGTCGCGTCGCTCCTGCCGGTCTGGACGCTCCTGCAACCGCGCGGCTACCTCGGCGGGTTCGTGCTCTACGTGTCCCTGGCGCTCGGCGTCGTCGGCATCTTCTTCGGCGGATTCGAGATCAAGCAGCCGATGACGAGCGGCGCGCCGCTCGCCGGGTTCGACGACTCCATGTTCCCTCTCCTCTTCGTGACGATCGCCTGCGGCGCGTGCAGCGGATTCCACGGGCTCGTCTGCTCGGGGACGACGTCGAAGCAGATCGCGAAGGAGTCGCACTGCCGCACGGTCGGCTACGGCGCGATGCTGCTGGAGGCGTTCGTCGCGCTGATCGCGCTCGCCACGATCATGACCGTGTCGAAGGCGGAGGCTGCGGGCCAGTCGCCGGGCGTCATCTACGGCACGGGGCTCGCGAAGTTCCTCACGCTCGTCATCGGCGACGACCACATGCGCTTCGCGAAGACGTTCGGGACGATGGTGTTCTCCACGTTCGTCTTCGACACGCTCGACGTCGCGACGCGCCTCGGCCGCTACATCGTGCAGGAACTCCTCGGGCGCACGTCGAAGGCGAGTGCGTTCGCCGCGACCGCGCTGACGGCGGGCGTCCCGCTGCTCATCCTCGTCACGTCCGGGGAGAACTCCTACCGGCAGATGTGGCAGCTCTTCGGCACGTCGAACCAGCTCCTCGCGGCGCTGACGCTGCTCGGGATCTCGGTCTGGCTGAAGCGCACGGGGCGCCCGTACTGGTTCACGTTCGCGCCGATGGTGTTCGTCGTCGCCATCACCGTGTGGTCGCTCGTCGCGCAGATCGCGAACGCGCCCGCGACGACGAACCGGGTGGTGGCGGGCGTGCTGCTGGCGCTCTCGGCGTTCCTGCTCGTCGAGGCTTCGAAGGCGTTCCGCGCGCCCGCGAAGCCGGCTACGGTCTGATCACTTCGCGGCGGGCGCGGGAGCCGGAGCGGGGGCGGGCGCCGGACGTACCGCCGACGGCGGCGAGTTCGCGTTGATGATGTCGAGCGAGCGCTTCATGGCCGCGACGACCGGCGCGAAGTCGCCGACGATGAGCACGCGCGAGCCGGGGATGTCCATGATGCGGCCGATCCCCGCTGTCGCCGTGCTGAGCGGAGACAGCGCGTTGCGGACGCGGGTCGTGTCCACCGTGTCGCGGCAGCGCAGCGTCGTCACGATGTAGAGCCCGTCGCGGTCCTCGTAGTCGAAGACCTGCGACTCCTCGATGAAGACGGGGCGCGACTTCAGGTTCGGGTCGGCCTGGTCCATCACGAGCCACTGCGACTTGCCGTCGACGGACTTCGGCCCCACCGGCACGAGCACGAGCTTCCTGTAGCTCAGCACGGCCTGGAGCCAGTCGAAGAGCTCGTCCTCCCGGATCGTGTGCGAGCCGATGAACTGCACTTTCGCCTGCTTGAACGTGGCGTTCTGGCTGTCGTAGAGGATCGACGTGCCGGTCGCCTTGCTCACCGTGTCGAAAAGATCTTCGATGCTCGAGCCCCCGTCCTTCGGGATGAGCTTCACCGTCACACCGTTTCCCGCGGGACGCGACGGCCGGGGCTGCGTCGCCTCGAGCGGCGGCCACGGCTCCCACGACTGCGGCGGCACGGAGCGCGTCTCGATCGCCGCCGCCTCCGTCACGAACTCCGGCGATTCCGCGGACCCAGTGGACGAGCAACCCGCGGCTGCGAGCGCGAGAACGGCGACGAACGAAGCGGCGTGTCGGGTCACGGAGTCCCTCCCTCGGAGTTCGGAGTCTCGGCCGCCACGGCGAAGTCGTCGCGAGTCCGGCCGGATCCTTCGACGCCGGACGCCGCGCGGTATTCCGCGTCCCGGCTACTGGACGGCCAGCGCGGTGCTCGAGAGCGACCCGTCCGACAGGACCACGGTCGCAGACGGGTTCGTGAACGTGAGGTCGAACCTCGCCGCGACCCTCCCGCCGGCCGGGTCCCAGGCGGTGAACGTGATGTTGCCGCTCGTCAGGAGGAACGGTCCGCCGCCCGCGACGGGCGGCGTGTAGCTCGTGAGCGGCCCCGGCGGGATCGTGCGGTCGCCGAGATCCGGGTCGGGGACCATCAGCGTGAACGCGTGGACGACGCCGCCCGCCGTGCCGCGGACGCTGAGCGAGAAGCGGTCCATCGCGGAGTCGTAGCTGACCGTGTAGAGGAAGTCGCCGGAGGAGGCGGGCACGTGCAGGCGCTGGCCGTCGATGTCCACGTCGAGGGCGGTGGTCGTCACTCCGCCGCCGCCGCCCGCCTTGCGGACGATCCGCTCCGCCTTCGCGATGGACGTCAGCGCGTTCTTGAGGAGCGTGATCCGGGCCGTGCGGGGCGTCGCCGTGGCGGACGCGACGATGTCCGCCTCGCCGGAGTCGTTCAGCGTCTGCGACTTGGTCTTCGCGGAGCCGTCCGCGAGCAACTGGATCGAGTAGAAGAGGATCGATCCGCGCCTCGTGATGTCCGCCGTGACCGTCGCGACCATGTCGTCGAGCAGCGGGCTCAGCGCGCCGTCGGTCGGATAGACCGCGTCGATGCCCTTCACCGACTTGCCGATGTTCGCGAGCGTCGTCGCGAGGTCGTCGGTGTCCACGCTCATCGCCTTGACGACCTTGCCGAGCGTGGCCTTCTGCTTCTTCTCCGTCTTCGAGAGCCCGGTCGTGCCGAAGGCGACGATCCGCGCCTCGATGGTGCCGATCAGGGTGGGGAACCGGCTGCCGAGGGTGGCGGCGTTCGCCACTTCTGCGGCGACGAGCGCGAGGCAGATCAAGCTCAGGGAGACGAGGCGTCGCATGGGCTGGTTTCCTTCGGTGGGGAGGCTGCGAGCGCCCGGAGTCTACATCTCATTGTTCGCGTGAGTCGGCTTCGTAGCGGGAGGAGGCCGACGCCTGGAGTTTGAAGAAGCGGCTCGCGGTGTCGTGGATCACCACGTTGCGCAGCGATCCGCCGGCGTCCTTGAACCAGAAGACGGTGTCCTTCGTGTCGCCGGTCATTCCGACCATGTCGCCATAGTGGCTCGGGACGACGAACACCTCGCGGTCCTCCCGGTAGCCGGCGGGCCGCCTCGGCTGCTGACCGGCGGTGACGCCGACGGACATGTCGTAGCGCTCGTCGCTGTGGTGCGAGGGCGTGGCGCCGATGAAGCGCGTGGCCTCCTGCGCCGCGGCGCCCGCGCCGAGACCTAGCGCCGCGAGCGCGACGCCGAGGACGAGAGGGGACTTCCGCATGGACGACCTCCGGGTTGGAAGGACCGACGCACGTTAGACGATCCGCCCCGCGCGTGTCGTCCTCGGCGGCGTCGTCAGCCGCGCAAACCGCAGGCGCGATGAACGGCGCCGAGCGTCGCGGCCGCGTGCGTCCGCGCGGTCCTCGCCCCCGCGTCCAGCACGTTGCGCACGTGGTCGAGGTTCTTCGCGAGCTCTTCGCGTCTCGCGCGCGCCGCGTCGAAGTGCTCGTGGAGCTTCGCGAGGAGCATCTTCTTCGGCACGCCGTATCCCATGCCGCCCGCGCGGTAGCGGGCCTCCATCTCCGCGCGCTCCGCGTCGGTGAGGAAGAGCCTCAGGATCTGGAACACGTTGCACGTGGCCGGGTCCTTCGGCTCCTCGACGCTCCTGCTGTCGGTGACGATCCGGCTCGTCGCCTTCTCCCACTCCTTGTCGGTGCCGAAGAGGGGGATGCCGTTGTTGTGGCTCTTCGACATCTTCTGCCCGTCGATGCCGGGCACGACCGCGACGTCTTCCAGGATGTACGGCTCGGGGATCGTGAGCGCGCCGCCGAGACCGGTCTGCGGATCGAAGCCCGAGCAGTACGTGCGGTTGAACTTCACCGCGATGTCGCGCGTGAACTCCACGTGCTGCTTCTGGTCCTTGCCGACGGGGACGTGCGTGCTCTGGTAGAGCAGGATGTCGGCGGCCATGAGCACCGGATACGCGAAGAGCCCGAAGTCGGCGTCGCGGCCCTTCGCGGTCGCGTCCTTCCAGGCGTGCATCCGCTCGAGGAGACCCATCGGCGTCACCGTGCCGAGGATCCACATCAGCTCGCTGACCTCGGGCACGTCGGACTGCACGAAGAGCGTCGCCCTCGCCGGGTCGAGACCGCACGCGAGGTAGTCGAGCGCCACGCCGGTCGTCAGTTCGCGCAGGTCCGCGGCGCTCTTCACCTGGTCGAGCGCGTGGAGGTTCGCGATGAAGTACAAGCACTCGCCGAACGGGATCGTCTCTTGGAACAGCACGAACTGCCGCATCGCCCCGAACCAGTTCCCGAGGTGCGGACGGTTGGTCGGCTTCAGACCGGAGAGGACTCGCATGGGCGGCGAGCGTCGCACACGCGGCGCGACGCCGGGAAAACGAAGCAGGGAAGCGTCCCCGCCCGGGTGCTCCGCGCAAGGCTTCCGGCGGGAGGTAGCCTTCCCGCGTGACCCGGACATCCATCCGCGCCTGGCTCGCGTCGGCGGCTCTCGTCGCCGCCGTGGCGATCGCGTCCGCGGCCGAGACTGCCGGCGAGCGCTACTACAAGATGCGCCTCGCGAAGGTGGCGAAGTCGGCCGCCGCGCGCATCTGGGACGCCGCCGACCGCGCGCGCCGCGCGTCGCTCTTCCGCTTCGCGCGGAGCGAGGCGCAGCGTGTCCTCGAACTCGATCCCGACAACAAGGCCGCGCGCACCTTCCTCGGATACGTGAAGAAGGACGAAGGCTGGACGATGGACCTGACGGCGAGCGGCACGCTCCCGACCGAGAACCGCGCGCCCGTGGGCGGGGCGAAGCTCGCCGACTTGGAGGCGACGTGGCGGACGGTCGTCCGCGCGAAGGCCGACATCGACGTCGCCGCGCTGTACGCGGCGCTCGGCGACGAATGCGCCGGGAAGTCGTACCGCGACGAGGCGAAGTCAGCGTACGCGCTCGCACTCGGTCTCGACCGCGACAACGCCGCCGCGCACACCGGCCTCGGCCACGTCCGGCTCGGCGACGGTCTCTGGCTGACCGCGGAGGCGAACGCGGCGTTCGAGGCGTCGCGCGGGGCCCGCGCCGTCCCTGGGGCGAGCCGCCTCGACGACGTCTTCAGGGAGAAGCTCAACAAGATGGAGTCGGGGCATTTCCGCGTGGAGAGCCCGCACGCGGACACGGTGATCGCCGGCTACCTCGACGTCTGCGAGAAGACGTTCGCGGCGTACCTCTGCGACTTCGAGCAGGATCCAGCGGCGAAGCCGTTCCCGAAGGCGCCCGTCTTCTGCTTGCTCGAAACCGACGCGCAGTGGGAGCGCTGGATCAACCACATGGCGCAGTCGGCGAACCAGGGCTTCTGGCGATCGCACACGTTCCACTGGGCCCGCGACCGCGGGATCTGCTCGCTGCGCAACCACGACGGCGCGACCGACGCGACGCGCCGCGACCGGCTCATCCACGAGACCGCGCACATGCTGAACCTCGCAGTGTGGGACATGGCCGACGGCTGCTGGCTCGACGACGCCATCGCCTACCGGTATCCGCTGCTGCTCACCGGCACGACCGGCGCCTACTGCCTCGCGCCGAAAAAGGAGGACTACGGGAAGTCCGGGGCCGTGCGGAACTGGACGGACCCCGGCCAGTGGAGGCCGCTGCTGAAGGAGACCGCCGCCGCGGGCGACGACACGCCTCTGCGTCTCATCGTCAACAAGCGGTCCTACGATCTGCCGATCTCGGCGTCGGTGAAGGCGTGGAGCGTCGTGGACTTCCTCCTGCGCCGCGACCGCCCCGCGTTCGTCGGCATGCTGAAGGAGCTGAAGGTGGAGAAGGACCTCGTCGGCCTCTTGGAGACGCGCTTCGGCCGCGACGTGGAAGTCCTGGACGCCGAGTGGCGCCGGTGGGTGGCGGAGACGTACTGACGCGGAACTCTGCATCACGCGACGAGCGAACGACCCGGCCGAAGCCGGGACTACGAACCCGGCCGAGGCCGTCGCCGGCGTCTGCGTTGGTTTGTAGTCGCGGCTTCAGCCGGGTCGTTGAGCGCTCTCGCTCCAGCCACTGCGACTAGGACGTCCGGCCGTCTCAACCGTGCATCCGCGCCTGCGCCGGCGCGCGCGCGACGACCGCCGCCTCGTGCGCGGCGATCTCGGCGAGGCGGGTGCGGATCTCGTCGTCGCCGAAGAGGCCGACGGCGCGGGCGAGGTCGAGGTACGTCGCGTGGTGGCGGGCCTCCGACGCGAGGAGTCCGCGGTAGAGCCTCGCGAGCTCCTCGTCTTCGAGGTGCTCCGCGAGGATCTGCATTCGTTCGCAACTGCGCGCTTCGATCAGCGCGCAGCAGATGAGCGTGTCGAGGAGACGCTTCGGCTCGTGCGCGCGGACGATCGACATCAGTTCGGCCGCGTATGGACTCGGATCGAGGCGCCCGAACGCGATGCCGCGGCGCGCCATCACCGCGAGCACTTCCTCGAAGTGCGCGAGTTCTTCGCGCGCAAGCGCCGAGAGCGGCGTCATCAACTGCGGCCGGTCCTGGTAGCGGAAAATCAGGTTGATCGCCGTCGACGCCGCCTTCTTCTCGCAGTGCGCGTGGTCGAGAAGGATGACGTCGAGGTGCGCGAGGGCGCGCAGGACCCACGCCGGATCGGTCGAGGAGGCGAGGGCGAGCATGGCGGCGGAGTGTAGCCCCGGAGCGCGATGCCCGGCCGTCGGCGCTTCCCGTCGCGCACGGTGACGGGGATCACCGTGCGCGGCGGCCCGTCCGTTTCTCATGTTCACCCCAGGAGACGGTCCCGGGACTCCCGAGGAGATCCACTCGTGAAGCCCAATGAGCTCCGCCCTTACCGCGCCGCGCTGCGCGAGCGGATCTGCGCCTTCTGCGCCGAGTCCGACGGCCGCGGCGGGTGCTCCGGCGCCGACCCGGACCGCTGCGCGCTCACGACCCACATCGACGAGGTGATCGAGTCGGTGCTCTCGGTCGGCGAGCGTCCGGACGTCGCCCCCTACCTCGCGGCCATCCGCGCGCGCGTCTGCACGAGATGCCGGGAGGACGAATCGGGCGCGTGCTTCCTGCGCGACGCCGGCCAGTGCAACCTCGACGCGTACCTCGTCCCGGTGATCGAGGTGATCGAGGACGTCGCGAAGGGCGCGGGCGCGCAGTCGTGCTGCGGCGGGGGCGGGACTGCGTCGCCGGAGCGGTAGCCAGGGCGGTCTCGAGCCGAAGCAGGCGCCGCGCCCGTCCCTTGGGAAGTCGTGGGCCCGTGTGACTTGCGTCCTACATACTGAGACCCGGTCTCAGGAGCATGGTCGCCGTGATCGAGGTGGCCGGCCGTGCGTCCGCCGATGGTCGATCGGACGCCGCAAGGCCGCCCTTCTGCGCGACGGGAGAACAGCCGTGATCGTCTGCCAGTGCCGTGCGCTCACCGACGCCCAGGTCAAGGACGCCGTCCGGGACGGCGCCCGCACGCTCGACGCCGTGGCGCGCGCGTGCGGCGCCGGGGTCGAGTGCGGCGGATGCCATCCCGAGATCGTGCGCCTGATCGACGTCGCATCGCTCGGGCGCCGCCGCGCGCCGTCCGCGCGCCGCGTCTGCGTCGGCGCGGATTCCGGGTGGTGACTTCGTCGAGGACCGCCGCGTAGACTCCCTTTCCCCGAGGAGGCAGCACGACATGAAGGGCGACCCCGAGATCCTGAAGGCGCTGAACGAGATGCTCTCGCACGAGCTCTGCGCCATCAACCAGTACTACGCGCACTTCAAGATGTGCGCGAACTGGGGCTACCTCCGCCTCGCGAAGAAGAAGCGCGAGGAGTCGATGGAGGAGATGCACCACGCCGACAAGCTGATCGAGCGCATCCTCTACCTCGAGGGCGTCCCGAACATGCAGCGCCTCGCCCCGGTGCGGATCGGCGAGGACCCGATCGAGCAGCACGAGAGCGACCTCGCGCTCGAGCGCTCGGCCGTCGAGCGCTGCAACGCGTACGTGGAGATGTTCCGGAAGAAGGGCGACAACGGCTCGCGCCTGCTCGCCGAGGCGATCCTGAAGGACGAGGAGACGGCGGTCGACTGGCTCGAGACGCAGCTCAGCATCGTGAAGGACCTCGGCAAGGAGCACTACCTCGCGCAGCAGATGCACGAGTAGCTCGATCCGCGAAAGGCCGCCCCGTGGGCGGCGATCTCCGCGGCGTTCCCGCCGGGAAGTCCGGACGTTCCTCGTCGTCGCGCTGCAGGACGCGATCGGCGCCGACTCGACCGGACCCCGCTGTCGACGCCTCGCAGCGTCAGCGAGGACCCGCCGGGGCGAATGTCCGGAACGACCACTGCCGGACCGCTGCCTCACCGTTCCACTTGTAGCGGACGCGAACCCAGTACGTCGTCGACGGCGTCAGTCGGTGCAGCGGGATGACGCAGATGCTGCGGAAGTTCATCGGCTGCGCGGGGTTCGCGGGCTTCTCGGGCGAGGAGAGCAGGAACTCGACCGGCGCGCCGCCTTCGCCGCCGACGCGCAGTTCCGCCTCGGCGCCGGTGACCTTCGTGTCGGGGAACGTCAGCGTGATGGGGAAGCCGGCCTGGTACTGGCGCTCGAGACTCGTCAGAACGTCGGGGTGGGGGGCGGGCTTCTCGCCGCTGAACGAGAGCGGCACGAGGTCGCTGCCCGCGGCCGGGATGAGGACCGGCCATTGCCACGCGCGCTTCGCTCGGGCCGACAGCCCGTCGAGCGCGCTGAACTTGGCACCCACCCCGATGCCGACCTTCCTGAGGTCCGGGTGGAACAGCATCAGCCGGTGGTAGAGCGACCCGTAGCAGAAGAGGATCTCCGCCTTCGCGGGCGCCGGGCCGACGCTCGAGTTCTTCCCCGCCTTCGCCCCCTCCTCGGTGTAGCCGTCCTTCGCCGGGTCCTCGTCGTGGCCCATGCCCCAGCGGTCCATGTACTTCGCGTGGAGCATCGCGGCGCGCGTGAGGTCGGGATCGAGGAACGCAGCCGGCAACCCGCTGCGCAGGCGCAGCCGGCTCCATTCCTGCAGGGCCATCTCCACGTCGCGGATCTGCTGACGGAGAGCGGCTGCCTCCGGCGCGGCGAGCCCCGCGGGGACGCTCGGCAGGTCCGGGGTCTCGAGCCGGAAGTGGAGGAACGGGCCGTCCGCGGCGAACCGCAGCGACACGCGCGTGCGGTCGAGCACGATCGTCTCCTCGAGCGGCAGGAAGTTGCGGTACATGGGCGAATCGACGATCCAGCCGTCCACGCCGAGATCGCCGAACGTCCCGTTGCCGTCGATGTCGGCGAAGAGCAGGTCCTTCTCGATGATCTTGGCCGTGAGGATCTTCGGCTCGGCGACGGCCTTGACGCCCTCGGGCAGCGCGTAGCAGAAGGACCGGTCGCGCCGGTCCCTGCCCGCCGACAGGCGGACCCTCTCCTCCTTCGCGTCGGGATCGCCCCCGCGCGCGGCGCCGCCGAGGACCGTGGACACCGCCGCCAGTGCGAGTGTCGTCCGCCTCATCGTTCACCCTCCTCGCCGGGCATTGCCTGCCGCGGACGGTCTACCGGGGAACGTCCCCGCGCCCGACAACCCTTTCCTTCGTCACACCGGCACGGTCCGTGCATCCTCAGGCTCGTCCGGCCGACTTCGGCCGGGGCTTGACGCGCGCCCTCGGTACGGCAGGCTGGATTCGTGCGATGCGTGACTCAGATCACCGCCCGGAGCCCGGGACCGTGGTCTCCTTGGCGCGTCGCCGGTCGGCCGGCCGAAGGAAACCATGAACGAGCGAACTCCCTCCCGCACCTCGTCGTTCCTCGCCGCGGCGCTCGTCGCGGCGCTCGTGGCCGCCGCGACGGTCTCGGCGGGCTGTGGCGGCGACCGCGGCGGCACGCACCCGATCGAGGAGAAGCGCGTGCTGTCGGAACCGCGCCCGGATCACCGGGTCGCTGCCGACACGCGCCAGCGACTCGGCCCGGCGGGTCCGTCCGAGGGGATGCGGCCGATGCAGGACGGGCCGCCGCCCGGGCCTTCGCTCGCGTGGGATCTGCCGGCGGGCTGGAAGGAACTGCCGCCCGCGAAGTTCCGCGACGCGAACTTCGCCGTGCCCGGCCGCGACCGCCTCGAGTGCTACGTGACCGTGCTCCCGGGCGGCGGCGGCGGCATCGCCGCGAACATCGCCCGCTGGCACCGGCAGATGGGGCTCGGCGCGATCTCGGACGCCGAGATCCTGGCGCTCCCGCGCACCAGGTTCTTCGGCGCCGACGGCCCGCTCGTCCGCATCGACGGGAGTTTCCAGGGATCGGGAGCCGAGAAGGCGAGCGGCGGCTACACGATGGCCGCGACGGTCGTCGAACTTGCGGACGCCGCCGTCACGGCGAAGCTCGTAGGGCCCTCGGCCGACGTCGCCGCGGAGTTCGACCGCTTCGTGGCGCTGTGCGCCTCGATGCGCGACATCGCGCCGGCCGGGGTTCCGGAGGGACATCCGCCGGTCGGGGGCTTCGACGCGGCCGGGCTGAAGTGGACGGCCCCCGAGGGATGGAGAGAGGGCCCGGCGAAGCAGATGCGCCTCGTCACGTTCGTGCCCGCCGAGACGACCGGGGTCGAGTGCTACGTGACGGTGCTCTCGGGCGTGGCCGGCGGACTCGAGGCCAACGTGAACCGGTGGCGCGGACAGCTCGGACAGACGCCCCTCTCCGCGGCGGACCTCGCCGCGCTGACGGTCCTGCCCGTGCTCGGCCGCGACGCCCGGCTCGTCGAGATCGACGGCGGAGCGTCGAGCCTCCTCGGTCTCGTCTGCGAACTCGGCCCGCAGACGGTGTTCGTGAAGATGACCGGTCCGACCGAGGTGTTGCGCGCCGAGCGCGAACGCTTCCTCTCGTTCTGCAAGTCGTTGTCGTAGCCGGAGGAGATCCGTCATGGGCAATACCCCCGACAAGCCGATCGCCGCGAAGGTCTTCGACGCGCTGGCGTCGTTCTGGCTCTCGGTCACGCTGCTCTCGTTCCTCTTCCTCCTGACCGTGCTCGGCACGCTCGAGCAGACGCAGACGAGCCTCTTCGAAGTCCAGCGCCGCTACTTCGAATCCGCGTTCGTCATCCATCACTTCTGGGGCGTCCCGGTCCCCCTGCCGGGCGTGTACCTCCTGCTCGTGCTGCTCTCGATCAACCTCGTCTGCGGCGGACTCGTCCGCATCAGGAAGAGCACGATGACGATGGGCGTCATCGTCGGACACGTCGGGATCATCGTGATGTTCGCGGGCTCCGCGATCGAGTACTCGTACTCGCAGAAGGGGCACTCGACGCTCGCCGAGGGGAATTCGACCGACGAGTTCACGAGCTACTACGAGTGGGAGATCGCGATCGCCGAGGCGCGCGAGAGAGGCCCGGTCGACGAGCTCGTCATCCCGGGCGAGAAGATCATGCACCTCGCGGCGGGCGCGCGCTCCACGTTCACGTCCCCGGACATCCCGTTCGACCTCGACGTCCACGACGTCTTCGCGAACTGCGCTCCCGGCAGCCCGGGCACGGACACGGGGCCCGTGATCGACGGCGTCGCGCTCGTCCCGATGAAGCGCAACAAGGAGGCCGAGGCCGACCGGGCGGGCGCCTGCGTCACCGTGCGGCCGAAGTCGGGCGGGGCTCCCGTCCCCGGCATCCTCTGGGCCGGCGAGCGCTACCCGATGTCGGTCGAGATCGACGGACGCCGCTGGACGATCGGCTTTGCGCACCGCCGCTGGCAGATGCCGTTCGCGATCCGCCTCGAGGACTTCCGCCAGGCGCTCCACCCGGGCACCGGCATGGCGAAAGCGTTCGAGAGCGACGTGACGAAGACGGAGGACGGCGTTCCCCAGCTCCTGAACATCAGCATGAACAAGCCGCTGCGCGAGAAGGGCTACACGCTCTTCCAGTCGGGCTTCATGGCGCCGGATCAGGGCGGCGGCGGACGCTGGTGGTCCACGTTCTCGGTGGTGAGGAATCCCGCGGACGACGTGCCGCTCTGGTCGTGCATCATCATCACGGCCGGACTCCTCCTCCATTTCTCGCAGAAGCTCGTCCGCCACCTGCGGACGCAGACCCGGAGGCGATCGTGAAGAAGCCGCTCCTCTTCGTCCTCGCGGCCGCGCTGTCGCTCGCCGCCGCCGCCGCGGCGTCGTTCCGCGTCGCAGCCGAGGAACCGCACCACCACGGCTCCGAGGTCCCGCCGCACGGACGCTGGAACCGCGAGACGGTGGACCTCTTCGCTCTCCTGCCCGTGCAGGACGGCGGCCGGGTGAAGCCGCTCCACTCGTTCGCCGGCTTCACCCTGCTCGCCCTGAACGGCATGCGCAGCGTGAAGACGCCCGCCGGGGACAAGATCGAGCCGACCGAGTGGCTCATGGACTGCCTCTTCTTCCCGGAGCAGGCCGTCGACTACGACTGCTTCGTCGTGCAGACCGACGAGGTCATCGACGCCGCCGGCCTCGCGCACGAGGGCAAGAAGCGCCGCGACCGCTACAGCTACCGGTTCCTCGGAGCCGCCCGCCCGAAGATCTTCGAGCTCGCGTCGCGCTACCAGGAGATCGACGCGAAGGAGCGCACGCCGGTCCAGGGTCAGCTCGTCAACCTCGCCCACAACATGATGCAGTTCGAGGCGGTGGCCGGCTTCCTCTCGTTCCTCGGCGGCGCGCCCGAGGCGTCGATCTCGCCCGCGATCGAGAAGGTGTTCGGCAAGGACGCGCACCCGACGCTCGCCGACCTCGTCGATCACGCCGCGGAACTGCGGCCGATGCTCGGTGCAGGAGACGATCCCCACGGCGGGATGGGCGCGGGGATGGGCGACGCCGCGCTCGCGGGCTACGTCGAGGAGGTCGTCGCGTCCTCGCGCGGCATGTCGATCTTTCCGCCCACGGCCGCAGGTGCGGATCAAGCGGACCACGCGGGGCACGCGCACGCCAAGGGCGGCGACGACCACGCCGAGTGGCTCTCGCCGTCGGAGCTCGCGATGCGCACGCTCTTCCGCGGCGAGCGGATGCCGGAGCAGGCCGCGGCGCTGCGCGACCTCGAGGCCATGTACGCCGTGCGCGGCGACGCGATGGCGTTCCACGACAAGGCGGTCTCCTACCGCGACAGGGTCGTCGATCTCGCCGAGGCGCGCGGCGAGTACTCGAAGGTGCCGCTCGAGGTGACCTTCTACAAGGCGCAGTTCTTCTTCTACGCGCAGATCGTCTTCGTCTTCGCGTTCCTGTTCGCGGCCGTCTCGTGGATCAAGCCGACGAAGGCGCTCCCTCGCCTCACGACCGGCGCGGTCGTCGTCGCGAACCTCCTCTTGATCGCGGGCATCACGATGCGCTGCATCATCCGCTCGCGGCCGCCGGTCTCGACCCTGTACGAGACGATCCTCTTCATCACCGCCGTCGCCGTCATCGTGTCGATGGTCACGGAGTACATCAACCGCCAGGGCATCGCGCTGACGCTCGCGACGGTGCTCGGCTCCGCGGGCATGTTCCTCGCCGACCGCTACGAGATGCAGGAGCGGATCGACACCATGCCGTCGCTCGTGGCGGTGCTCGACACCAACTTCTGGCTCGCGACGCACGTGACGACCGTGACGATCGGGTACAGCGCGGGGCTCCTCGCCGGAGCGATCGGGCACGTGTACGTGCTCGGCAAGGTGTTCGGCCTGAAGAAGGGCGACACGGCCTTCTACAAGACCCTGACCTCGATGACGTACGGCACGCTCTGCTTCGGCCTGCTCTTCTCGGTGGTCGGCACGGTGCTCGGCGGCATCTGGGCGAACGACTCCTGGGGCCGGTTCTGGGGCTGGGACCCGAAGGAGAACGGCGCCCTCGCGATCGTGCTCTGGGAACTGATCGTGCTGCACGCGCGCATGGGCGGCTTCATCCGCGACTTCGGGGTGGCGATGGCGTCGATCTTCGGCGCGGCCGTGGTGGCGGCGTCGTGGTGGGGCGTCAACCTGCTCGGCGTCGGCCTCCACAGCTACGGGTTCACGAGCGGCATCCTCATGACCTTGCTCGGCTACTTCGTGTTCGAGGGGCTGATCCTCGGCGCGGGCGGCATCTACCATCTCGTCTCCGCGCGCGCGATCCCGACGGCCGGGGAGCCGCCGCCGCTGCCGCGTACCTGAACGTCTCCCGGAGGTGTGCCATGACTTCGCTGACCCCCCTGCAACTCGAGCCGTACCGCAAGGCGATCACCGCGAGGATCTGCACCCTCTGCAACGACCGCGACGGCCACGGGGGCTGCGCGCGTCCGGCAGCGGACCCGTGCGCGCTGAACTCGCACCTCGACCTCATCGTCGACTCGATCCTCGGCGTCGGCGAGAGCCCCGAGGTCGCCCC
>JANNHP010000022.1:0-8101 GCA_031404455.1 Planctomycetia bacterium
GCGCGCGGCCGCACGTGGGGCGTCTGGTCGACCGACGAGGAGGAGCGGGGCCTCGGACCGTTCTACTGGATCGAGCTCGAGCGGCACCCCGTCTGGGGAACGCAGACGCTCTTCGACCACGACTACAAGTACACGGGCTGGGACATCTACGAGACCGGCAACCCGAAGGTCACCAACGGCGACTGGTCCGAGATCGGCGCCAAGGTGCACGTGCTCGCGATCGGCGCGGGTGCCCGCCTCTCCCCCGTCGAGGCAGTCGACTTCGTGGTGGGGCTCTTCCCCGTCGCGCTCGTCGCGAACATCATCGGATACCGGGATCCGGTTCCGGACGTGATGGCCGACGACACCTGGTCGCAGATGCAGCAGACGCTCGAAGACGAGAAGGGCCTCGGCCGCTAGAGCCTGGACCGTATCGTTTCACGATTTCGCTTCACGAGGGGAGCCGGCGACGAGCCTGCTCCCCTCGGTGTTTTCCGGGGCGCCGTCGCAGGTCCGCGGAGACTCGTCGCGCCATGCGCGCCCTCCTCTCCGCCGTGCTGATCGCCGCGATCTCTCCGGCGTGCGCGTCGACGCAGGAGGCGGACGCCGAGGCCCAGGCCGTCGCGTCGATGCGGGACGCACTCGCGGCGGCCGGACGGCAGGACTTCGATACGGCTCAGGCCGCCGCGGAGCGAGCGGCGGAGTTGAGGCCCGGGTTCGTCGATCCTTTGATGATGCTCGCGACTCTCGCGGACCAGAGAGGCGATCTGGAAGAGGCGAGGCGGCGCTGCATCGAGGTGCTCCAGGTCGATCCCACGACGACCGCGGCCGGGGTGCTGCTCGGCTTCACCTACGTCCGGGAGCAGCGCTACGACGAGGCGCGATCGTGGTTCCTGAAGGCGATCGAATCCGAGCCAGGTTACGAAGCCGCCGCCTACAACCTGGCGTCGCTCGCCGAGGAGACGGGCGAACTCGAGGACGCGGTCGCCTGGTTCGACGTCGCATCCGCGCTCGACCGGCGCGATCCGAGAGCGCTCGCGAGGATCGCGAACATCCGGATCGCGCAGGGCCGCCCCGAGGATGCGCTGAAGTCGGCCGACGCGGCGTTGGCGCGCTACCCGCAGTCCCAGTCGGCCCAGAGCACTCGCGCCCGGGCGCTCGCGCTCCTCGGTCGGCGCGCGCCGTAGCCTCCGGGTCCGCGCGATCGTCCTCTTGGAGCGATCCGTCGGCGGGTGCGATCACCACGGCGCGCCGCCGAGACCCGAGCAGGTCGGAGGCCGACTGCCTGCAGGGCGGTACGACCGGACTCCGCACCCCGATCACGCGCCGAAGGAGGCACCGAGTGCGCCCACCGCGTCGGGATCCGGTTGCCGCCCGATCGGTTGCCGCCCGGGTCGGCGCGAAACCTGGAGCGGGCGGATCAGAACGGGATGTCGTCGAAGTTGATCTCCTCGCCGCCGCTCGCGCTCTTGCCGCCGCGCGTCGCCGGCGCGGGCGGGGCGCCCGACGAGGGTTCGTCGCGCCCGGCCGTGCGCGGGGCCGACTCCTCGCGCCGGGCTCCCGCGCCCGATGACTGTCCGCCTCCTGCGGACCCACCGCCCGCCCCACCGCCCGCCCCACCGCCCGCACCGTCGCGCGAGCCCAGGAACTGGACGTTCTCGGCGACGACCTCGAGCTTGTTCCGCTTCTTGCCGGTCTCGCGGTCGTCCCAAGAGTCGTAGTGCAGGCGGCCCTCGATGAATGCCGGGCGGCCCTTGCGGAGGTACTCGTGGCAGTTCTCGGCCGTCCGGCCGAAGACCACGATGTCGACGAAGCAGGTCTCTTCCTGCTTGTCCCCTGCCTGGTTGCGCCATGTGCGGTTGACGGCGAGCCCGAATTTGCAGATCGCGCTGCCGCCCTCGCGTCCTCCACTTGCGCCTCCTCCGCCGCCCGTCCCCCCGCCGCCGCCGGTCGGGTAGCGGATCTCGGGATCGCGGGTCAGGTTGCCCATCAGCAGGACCTTGTTGAAGTTCGCCATGCCGTCACCTTGGGGCCGCTCGGGCCCCGACAGATTCCTCGTCCATTCGGTCCGCCGCGCGGCGGACGCCCTGGGTCGACGCGTTGACGCCCTTCGGGCGCTTCGCTACGATCCCTCGCACACACATGCAAACCGCCAACGAGAAGCGCAAGAAGCCGCGCGCGTCCGCCGACCTGGACATGCGCTTCGACCTCGCCGGCCAAGCCGGGTTCGCCCGCATCCGAGACGTGTCCGCGTCGGGGGTGCGCTGCGTCACCGACCGCGCGCTGTCGCTCATGACGCAGGTGGAACTCGTCATCGTGCTGCCCGCTCCCGCGGGACGCCGGGAGATCCTTTGCCGCGGCGCGGTCGTGCGCTGCGGACCGCTCGGAGCGAGCGCCCAGGGAGCGACTCCGGGCGCCAGGGGTCCAACGTTCGAGACGGCCATCTTCTTCACCCAGATGCGCGACACGGACCGGATCGACCTCGAGGAGTTCGTCTCCTCGGTCCGCCGGTCGACCGAACTCTAGATTACCGGCGAGCGGCGACACGCCCGGAGCTTCGACGGCATCGGAGTCTCAGGGGTTGGGACGAAACCCCTCAGGCCCGCGGACGGCCGAGCTGCTCGTCGACGACCCGGCGCAGCGCCTCGGCGCCCGACGTCGCCGACGATGCATCGATGCCCCTGAGGCCGGAGGCGAAGGCCGCCGCGAGCATCGACGTCATGTGGAGCGCGCCGATCCCATTCGGCGAGATCGCCGGCAGGCGGATCGACAGGCACGGCACCGACTCCGACGCGAGGTATCGGCGCACCGCCTCTCCGTGGGCGAGGACGAGCTCTCCCATGGTCCTGCCGGCCTGGGCGGCGAGTCCCGGAGCGTCCTTCGGCAGCGCGCGATCGCGGCTGGACTTCAGGACGTCGAGCAGGACGACGGACACGTCCCCGCGGGCGCCCGAGCAGAGCCGCCCGAGCAACGCCTCGTCCCTCGGGAGGCAGAGGGAGACCGGCGCGATGCGCGCGCCGCCGGTCGGCTGACCTTCCTCGGCTCGACGGTCCATGCTCTCGGCGAAGAGGCGGGAGAGGTGCGTCGCCATCGGCGCGAGAGGCTGCGCGCACGACGCGAAGATCTGCACCGGACGTCCACGCTCCGAAGCGAGCAGGTGCAGCGTAGCCGCGATGAGATAGGCGGGATTGCTGCGTAGATCCTCGCCCGCCGTCCGCTCCGCGGCGGCGTGGGCTCCCGCGAGGACGCCGCGAACGTCGATCCCCGCCATCGCGGCCGGCAGGAGACCGACCGGCGTCAGCGCGGAGAACCGAGCCGGAACGTTTCCTGGGATCTCGAAGCAGAGTAGCCCTTCGCGCAGTGCCTCGTCCCGCAGCACGCCGCCCTTGCCGTCGGTCACCACCACGAGATGGTCCTGGAAGCCCGGACCCATGCGCTTCCTGAGCAGGTCGCGGACGACGCCGAACTGCACGAGGGCGCCGGTGTCGGAGCCGCGCTTCGACACGGTCACGAAGAGCGTCTGCTCGACCGGGAAAGCGTCGAGGAACGCCCCGAGGCAGTCCGGATCGATCGATTCGACGACGAGCACGCGCGGCCGGCCCGCGCGACCGGCCCTGGGGAGGAGGTTGTGGAACGGGTGCGCCAGCGCGCCGAGGATCGACGACGCGACGTCCGCCTCGGCGCCCTGCGCGAGGATCGCCACGTTCTCGAACCGCGGCGCCAGCGACTCCGCCGCGTCGCGAGCCCTCATCGCCTCGCGGCCGAGCATGTAGAGGTCGCCGAAGCCGACCTGGCCGCGGGCGCGAGCGAGCAGGAGGTCGTCGTGGACGCGGCGCCCGACGGGGACGAGCGCGTCGAGCTGGGCGGGCGCGATCCCGCGCGCCGTCCCGGCGGTGGCCTCGAGGGCTCCTGAGACGTCGACCGCGACGAGATCGGGGGTCATGCGCTTCCTGCGAGGCTGTGGCCGGACATGGCCTTGGGTTGAGGGAACCCCGTGACCTCGAGGAGGGTCGGGGCCACGTCCGAGAGACGTCCGTGGGGGTGGAGCGCGAGTCGCGCCGGACCGCCGCACACGAGCAGCGGCACCGGGTTCGTCGTGTGAGCAGTGTGCGGCTCGCCCGTCACGGGATCGAGCATCTGCTCGGCGTTTCCGTGGTCGGCGGTGACGGCCGCGACGCCGCCCTTCGCGAGCACGACATCGACGACGCGCCCCAGGCAGTCGTCGACCACCTCGACGGCGCGGACCGTGGCTTCGATGCGTCCCGAGTGGCCCACCATGTCGGGGTTGGCGTAGTTCAGGACGACGGCGTCGAAGCGGTCCGCCGAGAGCTCGGCGAGGAGCCGCTCGGTCAGTTCCGGCGCGCTCATCTCGGGCTCGAGGTCGTAGGTCGCGACCTTCGGCGACGGGACGAGGATGCGCTCTTCGCCCGGAAGGATCTCCTCGCGCCCGCCGTTGAAGAAGTACGTGACGTGCGCGTACTTCTCCGTCTCCGCGATGCGGAGCTGGCGCAGCCCTTCGCGAGACCAGACGTCGGCGAGGAGGTCGACGTACGACTGCGGCGGGAAAGCACAGGGCCACGTCTGGGTCTCGGAGTACTCGGTCATCGAGACGAGGCGCACGCCCGGCGCGAACGCGCAGCCCCGGTCGAAGCCTCGGAACCCGGGGTCGACGAGCGCCGCGCAGAGCTGCCGGGCGCGGTCCGCGCGGAAGTTCCAGAACACGACGGAGTCGCCCGGACGGACGAGTGGCGCCAGGTCCTTCACCGCATCGAGCACGGTCGGCCGGATGAACTCGTCCGATTCGTCGCGCGCGTAGCCGCCCGCGACCGCGGCCGCGGCGTCGCTCGCGGTCACCTCGCCGCGCCCTTCCACGATCGCCCGGTACGCGTGTTCGGTCCTGTCCCACCGCTTGTCGCGGTCCATGGCGAAGTAACGGCCGGTGACGGTGGCGAGGGTCGCCTTGCCGCGCGCGTGCTCCATGACCTCGCGGACGAAGCGATCCGCCGAACGCGGCGGCGTGTCGCGGCCGTCGGTGAAGACGTGCACGAAGACGCGGTCCGCCGGCAGGTGGCGCGCCGCGAGGTCGACGAGCGCCCTCGCGTGGACGTCGCTCGAGTGGACGCTGCCGTCCGAGCAGAGCCCCATCAGATGGAGGCGGGAACCGCCACTCGCGGCCGCCGGGTCCTGAACCGCCCGGACGGCCGCGAGGAGCGTCGCGTTGTCAAAGAGGCTGCCGCCGGACACCGCCTCGTCGATGCGGACGATGTCCTGCTGGATCACGCGCCCCGCCCCGATGTTCAGGTGCCCGACCTCGGAGTTCCCCATGATGCCTTCGGGGAGTCCGACGTCGAGTCCGGACGCCGACAGCGCGGTCCTCGGCCAGCGCGCGCAGAGCCGGTTCCAGTTCGGAGTGCGCGCCAGCGTGATCGCGTTGCCGGGCCCCGGCGGAGCCAGTCCGAACCCGTCGATGACGACGAGCAGGAGCGGTCCGCGGCGGGTGGAGTTGCGTTCCATTGAATAGGTCTGTCCGAGGGGCTCGAAGGTTACATCGCGAAATCGGAAAACCGCGCGCGAGCCTCGCCGATCGGCGCGAGACCGGCCCGCCGGAGGGCGGCGAGGTCGTGTCCGGCGCCTCGCCCCACCCCGCCCGGCGAGCGGCGGATGCTACGTCACCGAAGTCGCACGAGGTCGGAATCCGGAACGCCCGCGGCCGTCCGCGACGCACGGGTCGCGGCGAGCCAGCGGCGCCCGTCCTCGACGTATCCCGCGGTAGGTTCGACACCCGGGCAGATGCCCGCGAAGTGGTGGTTGAAGAGGCCCATGAAGACCTCGCGCGTGTACTTCGCGAGCATCGAGGCGAGACCCACCTGGGGAAATCCGCCGTCCGCCTCGACCTCGAACCGCAGGACCGTGGAGCTCTCCGCGAAGTGCAGGCGGTAGTCCGATCTCGTGGCGCTCTCGGCGAGCGTCCACGCGAGCGCTTCCGGCCATCTCCGCTGCAAGAGGGCGCCGTAGTGATGCCGGCCGCCCTGCCGGTCGAACACCGCGACGACCGGTTCGCCCTCGGCACGCCGCGCCCGCAGCCGATCGAAGACCCCCGCCGCCGCGGCGAACAGCGCGTCGGCCTTGTTGCCGGTCTCGAACGCGGCGTTCAGGCGCGACTCGGGGACGACGTCGGCCGCAAACGTCAGGAACTCGATCCCGCCGGCGCCGAGCGCCGATCGCAGACGACTCGCCGAATCGGCTACGGCTTCGGCGTCGGTCGCCACGGGAAACCGGCCCGGCTCCGCGGCGTACCACGGGGCTGCGCGGACGCCGGGATCGGCGCCGATCGCCGCGAGGAGGTCGTCGAGCCGGTCCGCGCGCCCGCCGCCGGCCGCGAGGAACGCGAGCACGGGAAGCTCGAGCGCCGCGAGGTCGCGCGTCCCGCCGAAGATCCGCTTGCTGTCGCCGACGGCGACTCCCGACCCGCTGAGCGCCGCCTCGAGCCTCGAAGCGGCGGTCTCGAGGTCGGGCTCGCCGGTCATCCGGAACGCCGTTCCTGCGACCACGAGAGGTCCGAGGAGGGGGCCGTATCCCGCCTCGTCGACGCCGATGACCAGCATGCCGCCCTCTCCGGTCCGCGCCGAGGCGCCTCAGGTCCGTGCCACGGACGGTCCGATGCTAACCCCGGAGCCCCCAGGAACCCCCCGGGACGCCGATGTCCACTGGAGTCACTGCCATGATCCGATGCCTCCTCGTCGCCGCGGACAAGCAGGCCCGCGACATCATCAAGGTCGGCCTCGACCAGACCGGCGCCTTCGAGACCGACGTCGGTGAGGACGCCTGGGCGCTCGAGATCGCCAAGACCCGTCGCCACCAGGTCGTCATCGCCGACAGCACGCTCGCCGACGGCGGCGACGGCATGGAGTTCCTCGCCCGCATCCGCGAAGTGCTCCCCGAGGCGGAGCTGCTCCTCCTCGGACGGAGCAAGGTGCAGTCGCGCTACGTGACCCGCGACAAGCAGAAGCTCGGGATCTACGCGCTCGTCCCCTACCCGATCGAGACGCTCGGGTTCTTCAAGACGATCGGCCGGCTGATCGACCGCCTGACGGCGGCGCCGGTCGCGTCGGGGTCGGCGTTGGCGTCGGCCTCGGACTGACCGCCGAGCTGCCCGCTTCGCGCACTGGAGCCCGCGGGGAGATTCGAACTCCCGACCCCCGCTTTACGAATGTGGTTTGATCGAGCCTGTTTCGGATTTGGGGTGACTTGTCGGGTGACTTATGCCAAACTCCTAGCCTCGGGTGACGGGCACCCGGGACGGCCCGGACGGGCGAGGAGCGGCGACGATGGCGAAGCGGAAGAAGGCGGAAGCGGTCGAAGAGATCGAGCCGAAGACGAGGACGCGGCGCGCGTGGGGCGGAACCGTGTTCGAGCGGAAGGACCGGCCCGGAAGCCTCTGGATCAAGTACCGCGACCCGACGACCGGCAAGCGGCGTCAGGCCCTCGGCGCCGAGGGAACGGACGCGACGGCGCGCGAGGCGGCGGAACGCGAACTCGCCCGCGTGACCGGCAAGATTGCCGAGGACGTGGAGCGCGGCGTCCGCGCCGTCGATCTCAAGACGTTCACGGACGACGAACTCATGCCCATCGTCCGTTCCCGGACCGTCAAGGCGCACGCCGACGAGGTCGAGCGCCACCTGCACCTTGCGGCCACCTGGCTCGGCGGACGCCCGCTGTACTCGGTCACGCGCGCCGACGCGGCCCGCTACGTCGCCGCGCTCTCCACGACGGGCGACGGCGTCGCGCCCGGCACTCTCCGGCGGATCACGTCGAGTCTCTCCGTCGCATGGCGGACGGCGATCGACGCGAACGCGGCCCGTGAGAACCCTTGGCGCGGCATCCAGCTTCCGAAGCGGCAGGACTACAAGGCGACGTTCCTCACGGCGAAGCAACTCCGGAAGCTCTACGGGAAGCTCCCCGAGCAGGTTCGCGCGCTCTGCATCATCCTCGGCGAGACGGGCGGGCGCCTCGGCGAGACGAAGTCGATCCAGTGGCATCAGGTCTCCGACGATCGCCGCTCGATCACGTTCACCGGGACGAAGACCGTCAAGGCGCGGACGGTTCCGCTCACGGCGACGGC
>JANNHP010000023.1:0-27322 GCA_031404455.1 Planctomycetia bacterium
CCCCCGCCCCCCCCCCCCCCCCCCCCCCCCCCCCCCCCCCCCCCCCCCCCCCCCCCCCCCCCCCCCGCCCCCCCCCCCCCCCCCCCCCCCCCCCCTCGGCGCTCGGCGCTCGTGCGGGTGAGAAGCCCGACGGGTCGGCACGGACGGCGTCGTCGTATACTCCCTCCATGCCGACCCGACCGCAGCCCCGCCGAACGCGTCCCAAGCACGCGCGCCGCGCGAAGCCCGCGCAGCGGATCACGGTCGATCCGGACCGCATGGGCGGCGTGCCCTGCATCCGCGATCTGCGGATCCCCGTCGCCACCGTCGTCGCGATGGTCGCGGATCGCATGGACGAAGCGGACATCCTCGCCGCGTTCCCCGATCTCACCTCGGACGACATCCGATCCGCGCTGCACTACGCCGCGCGCGCCGTCGAGGATCGGGCCGTCGTCGCGTCGCGGTGAGGTTCCTGATCGACAACGCGTTGTCCCCGGACGTCGCGCGCGACCTTCGGGCTCTCGGTCACGACGCGATCCATGTGCGCGACGTGGGGCGAGCTCGTCAGCCGGACCATCTCATCTTCGACTTCGCCGCAGCGGTTCGGCGAGTCGTCGTCTCCGCCGACACGGACTTCAGTCAACTCCTCGCCCTGCGCGGCACCCGTTCGCCGTCGGTGGTGCAGCTTCGCGACGGCACGGAACGAATCCCCGCGAAGCAGGCGCCGCTCGTTCACCACTGGACCTCCGTTCACGCAGAGGCGCTTCTCGCCGGGGCGGTGCTGACGATCGAACGGGGCCGTTGTCGCGTGCGCGCACTCCCCATCGCGCCGCCGCCGCGACGCAGGCGTCGAGAGCGCGACTGAGGGGTCGGCGCGCGACGTCAGCAGCCCCGCGCAGAAGAAGCGCCCGCGCCTCCCGATCGAGCGGGCGAAGGCGCTTCAGGTCGTCAGACCGTGTGCCTCGAGTCTCGTACATAGACCACCGTCAAGTTGGTAGCGAACGCTGGCAGTACGACCGCATCGAGGAGGCGATCGCGATCAAGCGCGCCCGGCAACGCGCTCGGGAGAACCTCAAGGAGCCGCTCCCAGCCGCAGAGCTGTTCGTCGAGCTCGACGCTCTGCCCGTCTGCCAATTCGATCAGGAGGCACACGAGATCATACGCAAACAGGTCTCGCTTGTAGGCCGTCACCCGAGACACGTCAGCCCAGTTCAGTCGAGCGATGGGGTTCGCGGCTGGTCCGGTCGGGTCGACAACCTGTAGGCCTGAGTCATCGACGACGATCCGCCTCGCGGGTGCGCCGGCCGGGTCGAGGCGAGCGCGATTTGTCCAGGTCACCCCGCGGGCGGCCCCAACGCCCGCTCCAGCATCTCCTTCACGGTCTTCGCGTCCGCCGTCCCGCGCGTCTCCTTCATCACCGCGCCGACGAGCACGCCGATGACGCCGAGTTTCCCCTCGCGGTACTTCGCGACGATCTCCGCGTTCGCGGCGAGCACGCTCGCGATCACCGCGTCGAGCGACGCGGCGGACGTCGCGGCGAGTCCCTTCTCCTTCACGATCTCCGCCCACCCGCGGCCGGTCGCGAGCATCTCCGGCAGGACGACGCTCTTCGCCGCCTCGCGCGGGATGTCGCCCTTCGCGACGGCCTTCAGGAATCCGCCGAAGGCATTCGGCGCGAGCGGGAACTTCTCGAAGCCGTCGCGCAGCACGTACGTCATCGTCCAGTTCGCGGCGAGCTTCGCGTCGCCCGCAGACTTCGCGACCTCCTCGTACCAGTCGCCGAGCGGGCGCGTGGACGAGAGGACGAGCGCGTCGGCGGGGGAGAGGCCGAGCTTCGCGACGTAGCGCTCGCGGCGGGCGCGCGGCATCTCGGGGAACTTTGTCACCTTGTCGGCGCGGATCTCGTCGGCGCGGCGCGCGGCGATCGTCACGGGCGGAAGGTCCGGCTCGGGGAAGTAGCGGTAGTCCGCGGCCTCCTCCTTCTCGCGCTGGACGAACGTTTCGCGCTTCGCGTCGTCCCATCCGCGCGTCTGCTTCGGACGCGGACCGCGCGGGCCGCCGGCGAGGAGATCCGTGACCTGCCGCGCGGTCTCGTACTCGATCGCGTTGCGCACGGCGGCGAACGAGTTGAGGTTCTTGAGCTCGACGATCCGCGTCGGCACCCACTCCTCGCCCATCTTCACTTCGACGTTCACGTTCGGCTCGCAGCGCAGTTGCGCCTTCTCCATGTCGCAGTCGCTGACGCCGAGGTACTGCATGATCCGCTTCAGCTCTTCGAGATAGGCACTCGCGTCGGCGGCGGAGTGGATGTCGGGATGCGTCACGACCTCGAGCAGCGGCGTGCCGCAGCGGTTGTAGTCGATGAGCGCCGTGCCGTCGGGCTGGTGCGTCGTCTTGCCCGTGTCCTCTTCGAGGTGCGCGCGCTGCACGCGAATGGTGACGGGGCCGGCGTCGCCGTCGATGACGACGCGGCCGTCGGTCGCGAGCGGCTTGTCGTACTGCGTGATCTGGTAGCCCTTCGCGAGGTCGGGATAGAAGTAGTTCTTCCGGTCCCACTTCGTGAAGGCAGCGATCGTGCAGCCGAGACCGAGCCCGCCGCGGATGGCCTGGTCGAGGGCGCCGCGCGAGAGGACCGGCAGCGAACCCGGGAGACCGAGGCACGTCGGGCAGACGTTCGTGTTCGGCTCGGCGCCAAACGTCACCGCGCACGCGCACCAGCACTTCGTCGCCGTGCGGAGTTGGATGTGGCATTCCATCCCGACGATGAGGCGGTGTTCGGGGAGGGTCATGATCTGTCGTCGCCTTGCCGTTGTAGGGGCGACCCATGGGTCGCCCGCCGTGGCAGGACGCAACCGCGACGATCGCGAGATCGGTCGGCGGGCGACGCATGCGTCGCCCCTACAGAGGGCAATGCAAGATGATGCCTGATGTTCATCGGTACGCCTCCGGCAGCGGCGCCGCGCCGTACGTGCGTTCCAACTCGCCCGCGACGCGGAAGACGAGGTCCTCGCGCAGCGCGGGCGCCACGATCTGCAGGCCGACGGGCAGGCCCGACGACGTCGCGCCGACGGGCGAGGACGTGGCCGGGAGTCCCGCGAGACTCGCGGGGATCGTGAAGAGGTCGCAGAGGTACATCGCGAGCGGGTCGTCGGCCTTCGCGCCGATCGCGAACGCGGGGAAGGGCGACGTCGGCGAGACGATGACGTCGCACGTCTCGAACGCCCTCGCGAAGTCGTTCGCGATGAGACGCCGCACGCAGAGCGCCTTCTCGTAGAAGGCCTCCGAGTAGCCCGCCGAGAGCGCGAACGTGCCGAGGAGGATGCGGCGCTTCACCTCGGCCCCGAAGCCGCGCTCGCGCGTCTCGGCCAGCATCGCGTCCAGCGATGCCGTAGGGGCGGACCCCTGTGTCCGCCCGTCGTCGAGCGGCGACCGATAGCCGAACCGCACGCCGTCGTAGCGCGCGAGGTTCGACGACGCCTCGCTCGGCGCGACGAGGTAGTAGACGGCGACCGCGTGCTCGGCCGCGGGGAGGTCGACATCCACCGTCGTCGCGCCCGCGGCGCGGATCGCCGCGACGGCGTCGTCGCACCGCCCGCGGACCTCCGCGTCCACGCCGTCCGCCGCGCGGAGCACGCCGACGCGCAGGCCGCGGACGTCCTGATCGAGCGCCGTGCAGCGTCCGCCCGCGAGTTCCGGCGCCCACTCGGCGCCGAAGCGATGCACGGTCGTCGCGTCGCCGGCGTCGCCGCCGGACATCACTTCGAGTGCGAGCGCCACGTCGCCGACGTTCCTCGCCAGCGGCCCGATCCGGTCGAGCGAACTGCCGAACGCGATGAGCCCGCGACGCGACACGCGGCCGTACGTGCCCATCATCCCGTGGACCCCGCAGAGCGACGCCGGCTGACGGATCGAACCGCCCGTGTCGCTGCCGAACGCCAGCGTAGCCAGACCTGCGGCGACGGCCGCGGCGCTGCCGCCCGACGATCCGCCCGGGACGAGTCGCGGATCCCACGGGTTCTTCGTCGGCCCGAAGGCGCTGTTCTCGGTGGACGAACCCATCGCGAACTCGTCGAGGTTCGTCTTGCCGAGAGGGACGGCGCCCGCGGTGACGAGGCGCGCCACGGCGTCGGCGTCGTAGGGCGGCATCCAGCCCGCGAGGATCTTCGACGCGCACGTCGCGGGCATGTGGCGCAGGCAGAGGTTGTCCTTCAGCGCGACGGGCACGCCCGCGAGCGGCCCCGGGTCGTGGCCCGCGGCGACCTTCGCGTCCACGCCGCGCGCGTGCGCGAGCGTGAGGCGCGGGTTGACGTGCAGGAACGCGTTCAGCGACGGGTTGAACTTCTCGATGCGCGCGAGGAAGTGCGCCGCAACGTCGGCCGCGGCGATTGTCCGGCTCCGCACGCCCGCGGCGATGGCGCGGGCGCTCAGTTCGTGGAACTCTGGGGCACTGCCCGACTCGCCACCGGCGAGTCCGGCTCCCGTCCTTCGCCCGGGACCGTGCCCGTTCCGTCCTCTGTCCTCGCGGCCCTCGTCGTCACTCATTCCGCCATCACCCGCGGCACGCGGAACTGCCCGTCCTTCGCGTCGGGCGCGGCGGCGAGCGCCTCGCCCTGCAAGAGGCCCGCGCGCGGTTCGTCGTCGCGGAGCACGTCGGTCAAGGGCAGCGGGTGATCGAGGGGTGTGACGCCGTCGGTCGGCACGGCGCGCAGGCGCTCGAGGTGGCCGAGGATTCCCGTGAACTGCGCCGCGATCTTCGCGACCTCGTCGTCGCGGAGGCGCAGCCGCGCGAGTCCCGCGATCTTGCGGATGTCCTCCGGCGTCATGGCTACTGCGTGAGCACGGCGGCGACGCCGGCGATGACGCTGAGGTCCGCGGCGATGGTGAGGTGCGTGCCGGCGCCCATGTCGTGCGGCGTGATCACAGCGCGCCACGCGGCGACCTCGTCCATCGTCACGCTGTGCGCGGGGACGACGCCGTCGCCCGAGCCGGTCGCGATCGCGGCGGGGTCGATCGCGCCGCCCGCCTGGAGTGCCGAGATGCTCACGACGTCCACCGTGCCGAGCTCGCCGGCGCCGGTCGACGTGTAGAAGAACGCGTCGAACGTGGCTCCCGCGGGCGGCGCGACCGTGTTCAGCGCGGTCAGGGGCGTGGACGGATCGCCGAGGAGCGCCGAGAGCAGGATGTTCGTCAGCGGCCCCGCGGGCGTCACCCAGGCGTAGGTCGGGTAGAGGTTCCGGAGCGACTCTTTCGCGTCGGGCGAGAGGAGCTGCTCGGCGATCCCCGCGAGCGCCGGGTTCGTCGCGAGGAGATCGTCGAGCTGGCCCGAGTTCGAGAGTCCGACCGCGGCGTACGCGATGGGGCAGCCGAGGTTCGGCGTCGCGATGAACACGCAGCGCCGCACGCGGCTGCCGCCGCCCTGCGACATGAAGCTCCTCGTCACGACGCCGCCGTACGAGTAGCCGACGACGTCCACCTTGGCGAAGATCGTGCCCTTCAGCGCCGCGGCGACGGGCTTCGCGAGGTTTTTGCCGAGCGTCGAGAGCGACGCGGTGAGGCTCGGGTACTCGTGGACGACGAGCGTCGGGTGCGCGCCCGTCGTGGTGTACACGCCGCCTGCGGCGACGTTGAGCGCCGCGGCGAACGCGTCGAAGGCGCCGGGCGCCGACTCGTTCCCGAAGCCCGGCAGCACGATGCACGGCACGGGCACGGTGGCCGTCACGTGCTGGCGCACCTCCGCGCCGCCCTTCTCGCGGGCGACGACGTCCACGTCGAAGACGAGGTTCGTGGTGAGCGCGCGGAGGCGGAGCTTCTTCGCGTCGACCTTGAGCGTCACGGTCCGACTGCCCGCCTTCGCCCTCTTGCGCAAGCTGAAGGGGTTCCCGTTGACGGTCCCCTCGACGGCGACCTCGCCGGGCAGGGCGAGCGTCGATTCGATCGTCACGTCGAGGCGGCGTCCCTTCGAGACGATGGAGGTGACGCGGTCGAGGACGGGGTCGGCGAAGGCCGACGCGGTCATGGCGACGAGGGCGGATGCGGCGAGCGCGATGCGTTTCACGGTACGTTCCTCTCGCGGCAGTTCCGCGCGATGATCTCGATCTGACGGAGATGGTCGGAGTCGTGGCGCGACCAGCGGTTCACGACGTCGGCGAAGGTGGCGTTGCCGAGATCCGGGTGACGGACGGGCCGGGCCCAATCGGGTTCACCCGTGGGCTCGACGAGCTCCACGTTCGCCTTGCGGAGCTTCTCCCACTCCTCGAACACGTGCAGGAACGTGCGTCCCGCGTAGCGCGCCTCGTCCACGTAGTGCTCCTGGTCCACCGGCTCGAGCTTCGGGTTCTCCTCCTCGAGCACGCGGCGCAGGCGGACCCCGAAGACGTCCCGCTCCATGTCGAGCAGGTGGGTCATGTGCTCGAGGATCGACAGCTTCCCGACGCCGGGTTTGCGCCGGTAGTCCTCTTCGGTCAGCCCGCGGCAGGCGTCGCCGAGCGCCGCGGGACCCGCGCGCGTCCGCTCCAGGCAGGCGTCGAGGAACGCCCGGTCCTTCGTCTGTTCCGACACGGCGCGGAGCATACCCGAGAACGCCGCCCGCCCGGCAACCCGCAGCGGTCGGCCGGCCGGCGGACCGCGTTCCCGGTGGGATTCGCGCTGGGCCAGGCTCGCCGGGGCCGCTCGCGCGTCCAACGAGGGGCCGGCGCCCGTCGGCTCGGATGGAGGGTCGAACATGCGGAGCGTCGCCTGGATCGTCGCGGTGAGTCTCGTCGCCGGGTGCGCGTCGCGTCCCGACCCGGAGCCACCGCCCGTCCGCGAGACGACCCCCGTCGCCGCGCGCGCCTCCGAGCCTCCCGTCCCCTGGCTGCACGAGCACCCGCCGCTCCTGCTCGAGGGCACGCTGCCGCCGGAGCCCCCGCCGATCCTCACCGAAGCGGAGGCTCTGCGCCGCGCGAGCGTCGACGGCAAGTACACGAAGCTCCTGACGTCGATCGCCGTCCCGGACGACCTCGCCGCATACGGTGTCTTCCGCGACTGGGGACGGTGGGAGGGCACGAGCTACGCCGGTTTCGAAGGGCTCCCGCCCGGCAACTGGGTCTACGTGTATCCGCGGTGGTACGTGTGGGAGTGAGGTGAGGCTCGCCGGGAGAGACGTCTACTTCGGCGACTCCTCGGCTTCCTCGTCGTCTGGTGCGGCGGGCGACTCCGCGATCTCTGCCTCGATCCGTTTGCGCCGGGCCGCCGCGACGCCGTCGGGGACGGATGCGAGCGCCGCGCGGATCATTGCGACTCGGCGGGCGGCGTGCACCTCGGCGAACTCCCGGTCGAGCGTCTCCGCGTCGGCGCCTGCGAAGGACGAGACCGCGTCCGAACCGCCGCCGAAGAGCCGCTTCGCTCCCGCGACGAGTCCTCCGCCGATCGACGTGGCGACACCGACGACCCCGCCGCCCGCGGCCTCGAGCGCGCCGAGCGGATCTCCGGACGCGAGTCCGCTGCCCGCGTCGACGAGACCCGTGCCGAGCGACACGCCCGCGTCCGCGACCCCGACGCCGATGTCGGCCGCGGCTTCGCCGCCGCCCTTCAGCGTGGACCATCCGGCGCCGAGCGCGACGACGCCGAAACGGCCGGCGCGGGAGAGCGGGATCTCGAGCAGCGTGCCGAGCGTACTCTCGAGGTCGAACACCGGGTCGTCCGTCGTGCCGCCGACGCGGAGGGGGAGCACGGTGCCCGCACCCGCCACCTCGCCCACGATCGCGCCCGGTTCGATCACGCCGTCCCGCGCCTGGATGTCGACGGCCAGGTTCATCAGTTCGCCGCCGATCGCGACCCGCTCGGTCGCGCTCACGTACTGGGGGATCTGCCGGAGGTCGTAGCCCGTGATCGCCGCGTGCAGGCTGAAGGTCGGGGCGCCGCGGAACGGGGGGGACCACGCCACGACCGAGACGCGCGCGGAAAAGCCCGGCTGATCGGCCTCGCAGTCCACGCGGAAATCGGCGGAGGACTCCGTGATGGGCTCGCCGGAGCACTGCAGTTCCGTGATCACGGCGCGCAGGTCGCGCAGCACGATGCGCATCGGCTGTTCGGGCGCCGTCACGGCGTCGTCGAACTCGATCCGGCCGTCCTCCACGCGAGCGTCGCGCAGGACCACGATGCCGCCCGGTCCGTCCCTGGGCGGGCTCTTGCGCGGCGTCGCGAGGATGCGCACGAGGTTCGTGCGTCCGTCCGCCTCGACGAAGACGCGGAGCACCGGTCGCACGACGACCAGCTTCGCGCAGTCGATGCGCCCGTCGAGGACGTCGCGGACGAGCGCGCTGATCTCGACCCGCTCCGCCTCGAGCACGGTCGTGGCGCCGTCGACGATCCGGAAGCCCTCGAGCGCCGCCGTCCCGTCGAGGAAGGAAAGCGACAGGTCGTCGGCGCGCGCCTCGACCCCGTAGCGCTCGGAGATGGCCGTCTGGAGCTTCTCGAGGAGCCGGGCGGAGACCGTCAGCCGGCCGACGATCGTCGCCGTGAGGACGACCACGACCGCCGCCGCCGAACCGGCGACGATCCACTTGTGCCGTCGCGACCACTTCATGGCTTCACGTCAGTCAAACGGCGCCTCGCCTCCGGAGATTGCCTCGGGTCCTTCGGTTCTCCGAGGGCCGCGATCCGGATGGACCGGGCTACCCAGCGCGCGTCTCGAGCCGTCCGAGCAGGTAGGCGAGGAGGTACGCGGGGATCGTCACGAACTCGGTCTCGATCCCCGCGAGCCGGGACACCGCGACGTCCTCGCCCTCGGCCGTCACGAGGAACGCCCGCGCGACGGGCTCGCGGCGGCAGAGCGCCACGAGCGGATCGTCCGGGGCGAGCTTGCCGGCGCCGCCCGCCGCAACCTGGAACGCCGTCTGACGGCCGTCCTCGCGGACGACGAGGTCCACCGAGCGCCGCGTGCGCGGATCGCGCCAGTACCCGAATCCCGCGAGGACCCGCGAGTACCGCTCGACCACGTGCCGAACGATCGACGTCGCGACGACGCGCTGGACCTCCTCGGGGTCGGTGAGGCTCTCCTCGTCGCGCAGGAGCTGGGCGTTGCGCAGCGTCGCGTCGCTCACGAAGACCCGGTAGCGGGCCTTCTTCACCTCGAGGTCGCCCGTGCCGAACGGAGCTAGGCGGCGCACGAGGAAGCAGCGCTCGAGGAGGTCGAGGTGGTTCGCGACGGTGCCCGTCGAGATCTCGACCGCGCGCGCGTAGCGCTGAACGGGGAAGACGTCTCCCGAGTGGACGCAGAGGTACACGAAGAGCCGCTTGAGATCCTCGATGTGGCGTACGCCGAAGTGCAGGGCGACGTCGCGCCGGAGCACGTTCTCGACGGTGTCCTCGTGATGGGCCGCCCGGCGCCCGGCGTCGCGCGGCTGAGCGGCGAGCCAGGGCAGGCCGCCGTCGGCGAGGTAGCCGAGGAAGTGCGCCGCCGCCGGACGCGTCGCGACCGCCGCGTCGCGGAGCTCGAGCGCCGTGATCGGCGACCGCTGGGCCGGGTCGGCGAGGTCGCGGCCCGCCGCCGGGTCCGCCTCCCGCACCCTCAGGTACTCGTGGAACGAGACCGACGGCGAGGAGACCGTGTTCCAGCGGACGATCTGGGTCTCGGTGACGAGCGCGCGCTCGATCATCTGCACCGACTCCGTCGCGACGATCCGGTACCCGGACTCGTGGACGAGCAGCGACTTCACGTGCTGGTCCCAGTCGCGGGCGTAGTGGAGCTCGTCGAGGAGGAGAATCGTCGGCGCGTCGCTCGGGATCGTCATCTCGCGATGGAGCTGGAGGATCAGCGGGAGAGGGACGCGGCTGAAGATCGGGTGCCCCATGCCGAGGTAGAGCACGTTGCGCGGGTCGGTCCCGGACGCGACGAGGTCGGCCGCGAGCTGCAGCAGCATCGTGGTCTTGCCGGTGCCGCGCATGCCGGAGAGGAGCAGCACGAAGCGCTCGGAGCGCGCCTCGACGTGGCGGCGGCATGCGGCGTACATGGGCCGCCGGAACGCAGGAAGCGCGTGAGCGCGGCCGGTCCACCAGGGATTGAGACCGCGCAGGACGCGCAGGAGGTCGTCGCGGCTGAACAGCATGCTCAGCGCCTCCCGCCCGGAACCGGCATCACAGGTCGAGCTCCCACGTCTGTGAGACGAGCTCGTGGCCGAAACTCTCGTGCCTTTTCTCCCCTGTCTTCGTGAACCGCGCCCGTTCGTACAGCCGCCGCGCGGCGGCGAGGCCGGAGTCGGTCCAGAGCACGACCTTGCGATATCCGGCCTCGCGCGCGAACTGCACGCACTCGTCGATGAGGCGGGATCCGATGCCGCGCCCGCGCGCGCCCGGCTCGACGAGCAGGAGGCGAAGCTGCGCCACGGTCTTCGACTTCGCGACGAGGAAGACGCAGCCGACGCGCTCGCCGTCCTTCTCGGCGATCCAGCAGCGCTCCCGCAACGGATCGCGCTCTGCGGCGAACGACGCGACGATCCCGGCGACGAGTCCCTCGAACTTCTCGTCCCACCGGCGTTCGCGCGCGTAGAGCGAGCCGTGCCGCTCGATCACCCAGCCGAGGTCGCCCGGACGGTGGGCTCGCAGGAAGCAGGTCACGCCGCGCGCGGGCGCCCTTCCGAGGATCTCCTCGACGGTGTGCATCGCGTCGAGCAGGCGGACCTGCTCGGAGTCGGACCGGTCGCGCAGCATGGCGGCGACGTCCTCGTGCGCCCGGGCGTCCAGCGGCGCCAGCGCCGCGAGACCTTCGGCTGTCAGCGCGAGGTGGATCACGCGGCGGTCGGTGTCGGAGCGGGTTCGCCCGAGGAGCCCGAGCCGCTCGAACTTGCGCAGGATGCGGCTCAGGTACCCCTGATCGAGTCCGAGCTTCCGGTTGATCTCGACGGCTGTCGGCTTCTCTTGGTGCGCCAGTTCGTAGAGCACGCGCAACTCCGCAAGGGAGAACGGCCCCGCGTAGGGCCGGTCCTGCAGGACTCCGATCTTCTGTGTGTAGAAGCGATTGAAGCGGCGGAAGGTCTCCGCGCGGTGCGCGAGGCCCTCGGCGGGCGGGCGGGGAGTCCGGTCGATGGGGGTCAATCCATGACAGTGTCATGGAGATGGGCCGAATCGTCAAGGCTGCGCGAGGCGCGTCGCCGTCGACGGGGGGCGAGCCCGGACAATTCACGAGGGCTCCGCGTCTGGCGGGGCTCTCGGGCCGAGGGCTGCGTTGGACCCCTTGCGAGACCTGACGAGGTCGCGCCGCGGGGTCGCGCCTTGCCCTCGGTGCCGAAATCCTCCGCCAGAAAGGTGTGTCGAGGTTCGGACGCACGTCGTGCCCGGCCCGATCTCAGCGATCGGCTGCGTTTCGCGCCGATGAGCGCGAACCCCTCGTGAATTGTCCGGGCTAGAGGATCGTGAAGACGACCATCGCCTGCGATGCGCCGGCGCGATTCTCGACGAGGAGGTACACCCCGCCCGAGGCGAGTCCGGAGGGCACGACGACCTTGATCTGCGAGTCGCTCCAGGACGTGACCTTCCCACGCCTGCCGCCGAACGTGACGCGGCCCCTCTTCGTGCCGAAGAAGTTCCCGTCGATCGTCACTTCGGTCTCCGGGGCAGCGGACGCCGGAACCGTGGTCCCGACGGACGGCAGTTCGATGGACAGGCCGGCGAACGTGAACGGCACTTTCGTCCCCGTCGGGCGGATGCGGAGAACGCAGTCGCCGTGGACTCCCTGGGGCAGGGTGGTCAGGGTGAAGTCGATGTGCGCGTCGGTGCCGCGCCGGTGCATCTTCAGCGGGATCTTGCGGGCGCCGACCTCGAGCCAGGCGGACGGGTTGCGGCGGAACCCCGACCCGTCGACCCCGAACGAGGTACCCACGGAGAGCCTCTTGACGCTCGCGCTGAGGATGGCCGCGGCGGCGGCCGTCGCGAAGGCGAGCACGAGTCCCATTGCGGCGAGGCGAGTTGCGTTCATGGCCGAGCCTCCGATCTTCGAGAATTCGCGTCTGCCCCGAACGGGGCCGTACGCGGTGCGCCACTCAGATCACTCCAGGAACATACGAGGCATTGACGGGAGCGGCAACCCAGAAAGATGTTTCAGTCAACTAATTGCGTTAGATTCTCGCATTGCAATGATGATGAATTACATAACTGACAGCGCCTCTTGGAGTGTGCTGCCGAGTTCTCGTTGCATTCAAGTGTGAATCGTCCTGGCACTCGAGGGCGTTGCGGCCGCTCTCCGGGACTCCGGTCACGTCTGACTCCCTCGGACCCCGCCCGTCGCCCGGACGACGCGCGCCGGCCCGGATCCCCGAACTGCTTGCGGCCGGCGCGGAGTTCGGTTCCGGGAGGCGCGCTCCCGCTCGTCCCACACCACGGTCGGACGCGACTTCGTCCTTGCGCCGGCCGCCGCCTCGGAGGCACCGGAGTTGCTGCCGACCGGCATCGCGACTCGCTTAACGTTCGCCGCGAGCGGATCTGCTCGTCCGGAGGCTTCCCATGGCATGGTCGTTCCGCACGCTCCTCGTCGTTGCGCTCGGCCTCGCCGGCGCCGCACCCGCGATCGCCGAGGACGATCCACCCGCGCCGAAGCCGGCAGAGCCCGTCGCGCCCGTGCCGTCGGCCGACGCTGCGCAGATCCTCCAGCAACTCGAGGGGCTCTACCCCCGAGCGACGCGGCTCGCGCCGGTCCTCGACCTCACCGCCGCCGAAACGCCCGAGCAGGCCCGCAGCGACCACGCGAAACGTCAGCAGGACTGGGAACGGTCGATCGCTGCGTTCGCCAAGGCGGGCGACGACTACGTCGCCGCGCTCGGCGGGGCGGCCCCCGACGCGCGGGCGCTCTTCTACCGGGGTGTCGGCAAGTTCAAGATGGCGGAACGCGTCGCGCGCGCCGAGGCCGTGTCGGCGAACGAGGCCGCCGCCGACTCGTTGCAGCGCTACCTCGACGCCGCGGGCGAGAAGGCCGCGTTCGCGGCCGAAGCGGAGATGTACCTCGGCCGCGCGCTCGTCCGCACGGGGCGGGTCGACGACGCCGTCGTCCACCTCGGCCGCGCCGTCGAACTGCTCCAGAAGGACGGCCGCCACGACGAAGCGGGCGTCAGCGCCCACGACGCGATGCTCGCGCTGAAGACGCAGCAGCGCGACGCCGAGCTCCGCGTGTTCAGCGAGACGATCCACGCGGCGAAGGCCGACTTCGGCGGCTCGACGTCGTCGATCCGCAAGCTCGCGGCCGGCGCCCGGCTCGCGGTCGGAGCGCCTCTCCCCGCGCTACCCAAGACCAACGACGTGAACGGCAAGCCGATCTCCTGGTCGCCCGGCAAGCCGCTCCTCGTGCACTTCTTCCTCTCCGGCCACATGAACGGCTCGCCGACGGCGTTCCGAGAGATCGAGCTCGAGCTGCGTCCGCTGGCGGCGAGCTACGGCGCAAAGGGACTCGCCCTCGCCGGCGTGTCGATGGACTACGAGATGCCGAAGGAGAAGGCGGAGGAGCTCCGCAAGAAGTTCGACGAGTGGGGGCGCAAGGAACTGCGGGACGGCTCGCTCGCCTCGGTCCGCGCATGGGCCGAGACGAAGGGGATCTCCTGGCCGTGGTCCTTCGACGGCCAGGCCATGAACAACCCGATCTCCCTGGCGCTCGGCGGCGTCGGCGTCACCGAACCGTACGCGGTGCTCGTCGATGCGAAGGGCGTCGTCCGCTGGTACGGCAAGGCGCCGTTCGAGGGACTCGCCGACGAGGTGGCGAAGCTCTTCCCGTAGTTCGGGCCTACTTCTTCCCCGAGAGCCGGTCCTTCTCGAACTCGTCGAGGACGGTCTCGCCCGCCTTGCGCATGCCGGCGGCGGCGTCCTGGTACTGCTTCCACGTCTCCTCGTCGAAGAAGGGACGCAGGAGGCGGTCGGTCTCGGCGTGGATGCCCCGCAGGCGCTCGCGCACGGTGGCGATGTCGGCTTTTCCGAGGCCGTCGTGGACGATCGGGCCGATGTCGCGGGCGCCCGCGGCCCACTCGTCGGCGAACACCTTCCTGATCTTCTCCTCCACGACGTCGCCGTTGAGGCCGAAGCGGTTGATCAGCGCCATCGCGTCGGCGTTCGACTGCGCCTCGCGGTTCGCGTCGCCCTCGCGGGTCGCGTCCGCGAAGAGCGACATGGTGTGGACGACGCGGCCGCGCGTGGTCGTCTTCGCGATCTCGCGAAGGTGTGCCATCTGGCCGTCGGCGCCGTCGTCGCGGTCGGGTTCGGGCTTCGGCGGAGCCGTCTCGCCGCCCGCGCCCGGCGTCTTCGGGTCGCCCGACGAAGGTTCGGTCGTGGGCGCCGGCTTGGGCGCGGCGCCGGAACCCGACCGCATGCGCTCGTCGAGCAGCCGGGCGAGCTCCAGCGCCGTGCGGCTCGACTCCTCGACGAGATCGACGCGCTGCTCGAGGTCGCCGATCCGCCGCTCCAGCGGCGCGAGCGCGGCTGCGTCGGTCGCAAGGGGCTCTCCCGGAGCGGGCGGCGGGGCGGTCCCGTCGCGCGCGAGCCTCGCGCCGACGAATGCGGCGACGCCGGATAGGACGACGACGGCGGCGCCGCCGAGAATCGAACGGGCGGGGGATCGATCGTTCATGTGCTTCGCGATCTTACCCCCGCCGGTCAGGACGACGACCGCCGGTCTACTCGACCTTGACGGTCACGGACTTCGGCCGGACCTCCTCGACCTTCGCCAGCGTCACGACGAGGACGCCGTTCTTCGCCCGCGCGTCGACCTTGGCCGCGTCCACGTCGGCCGGGAACTCCAGCGATCGGGCGAACTTCCCGTAGCGTCGCTCGCCGCGGCGGCAGTTCTCGCCCTCGCCGGTCGTCTCGCACTTCTTCTCGCCCCGGATCGTCAGCACGTTGCCGGTCACCGAGACCTCCACGTCCTCGGGCGCGACACCCGGGAGCTCGGCCCGGACGCGCCACTCCGTCGGGGTCTCCGTCACTTCGATCTCCGGCTCGAACGCCGTCTCGGGCGGCGCCCCTGAATTCAGGTTGCCGGTCAGCTCGTCGAACAGCCGGTCGAGTCCGGTCTCGAAGGGGGTCCGTGCGCCGTTCGGTGCGCGATTCTTCGTCAGGTACAGCATGTCTCGTCGCCTCCAGGGTTGTCGCGGGCACCGTTGCCCGTCGTGGTCGGCGGTCGGTATCGCAAGGGGTGTACCAACGCCGCCGAGGCGCGGAACGGCACGGGACGCGCGTCGCGGCGCCGTCGCAGCGCCGTCGCGCGACGGGGTCGCCGCTCGCAGCGGTTCAGTACGCGTGGACGAACGCGACGGCGCCGTAGAGGTAGCCCGCGCCGATCGACACGAGGACGACGAGGTCGCCCTTCTGGATCGTCGTGCCGCACGGCGAGATCGTCCCCATCCGGTTGCTCCCCTCGGGCGGCGGCTCGCGGCGCAGGTTGCCGCGGCGGACGGCGTAGTCGAGCGTGTAGAGAGTGGTCGCGGCCGAGCAGTTCCCGAGGTGGTAGATCGTGCGGTACACGTGGTCGTGCGGCACGCCGAGCTTCTCCTGCAGGCCGTCGACGATGCGGCCGTTCGCCTGGTGGGGGACGATCTTCGCGCGGTCGAGGAGCGCGCGCAGCTCGGGGTTGTCGTCCTTCAGGTCCTGCAGGGTGAAGCCGAGGCTCTGGACGACGGCGAGCGCCATGCGGTTGACGGCGTTGCGCAGAACGCTCGCGCCGGCCGCCATCGAGAGCGTCGGCCGCTCCTGCTGCATCGTGAGCATGTCCCGGTGCTCGCCGAGCAGGTGATCGGGCGTGGCCGAGTTGCCGTTCCACATCTTGATGGCCTCGGGCGCGTACTCGAACCGCAGCACGCTCGTGCCGAGGAAGCCCGTGTCGGCGCCGTCGTCCTTGCGCCCGATGACGACCGTCCCCGCGGCGTCGGAGAAGAGGATGCCGGTCAGCGGGTCGGCGAGGTTCGTCGCCCGCGACACGCACTCTGCCGCGACGACGAGCACGTTGCGGAACTGCCCCGACTGCACGAGCGAGCGGCCGATCGTGACGCCCCACAACGACCCGGCGCACGCGGCGGTCATCATGAAGACGCCGCCGTCGATGCCGAGCTGGTGGATCATCCAGCTCGGGTCGCCGGGGAACATCTCGTTCACCGTGAACGAGCAGAACACCACGTGGTCGATGTCCTTCGGCGTGAGTCCCGCGGCTTCGATCGCCTTGCGGCTCGACTCGAGGCCGAGCGTGCCGGCGCTCTCCTTCGTCGCGTCGATCCAGCGGCGCTCCTGGATGTGCGTGACCCGGTCCACCCACACCGAGAAGTCGCCCGAGCTCTCGTCGTAGCCGCCGATGTAGCTCTTCAGCTCGGCGTTGGTCACCCGCCGCTCGGGGAGCGCGGACCCTGTTCCGAGGATGGCGACGTTGCGGTCGAGTCGGGGCATGGCGCGCGAAGGCTATCGCCGCCGGAAACGGACGGACCGCTTTTCGTCCGAGGAGGCTTCAGCGGGCGAGGGCGTCCTCGATCGCCGTCCGGGTGCGCTCGCGGTCGCAGACGGCCCGGAACTCCTCGCGGGTGAGGGCCCGGTCGGCGGGCAGGCGGATCTCGGCGAACTCGTCGACGGGCAGGAGGTACCACGCGTCGCCGAGGGCTGACGCATCCACCTCGCGCCACGACGCGTCGTCTCCGCCCTCGCGGCGGACGGACGGCGCGTGTCCGTACCTCACGCGGAGCTTCACGAGCCGGACGCCGAGTGTCGCCCAGAGCCGGCTGGTCTCGCGCTGCACGTCGAACGCGATCGGGATGCTCACGCGCGTGTCGACCGCGAGATCCGGGTCGTCGAACGCGCCGCCGAGCCACGCGAGCGCCGCCGCGCGGCATCGCTCCGCGTCGACGGGCTCGCCCGGGGCGAACTCCGGCCGACGGCCGACGTCCTCGCAGGAGACGAGGTAGAAGCCGTAGAAGAGGTCGCGCATCGCGTCGAGCTCCGTGCGAAGGTCCGCCGGACGTTCGCCTCCCTCGCGAAGACCGTGGATCTCGCGCAGCGCCTCGGGACCCACTGCGGCATCGAGGAGACCGGCGACGAACGCGTAGGCCCGCGCCGTCCGGAGATGGTACGAGAGACAGGGTTCGAGCCGCAGTCGAGGCCGGAACCGCGGCGGCGGCGGACCGCCGCCGTCACCGAGTGCGAGGAGGCCCCGTCCATGCGCCTCGGCGTGCGTCTCGCGCCGCTTCGTCAGGAGCGCCGCGAACGCCGCGAGGAGCCGCCGCTTGTACGACCGGTCGAGCGCGACCTTCGCGTGCTCCTCGGAGTTCGCAGTCAGGAGCAGCGTCTCGAGCGCGTGGATCTGATGGTCGTACCACCCGGCGCCCGGTCGCGGCGTGAGGTCCACCTCGCCCGAGCGGATGCGCCGGATCAGCTCCGCCATCAGGTTGGTTCCCGGCGGAAGCTGATCCGTGAAGAGCCGTTCGAAGAGGGCACTCTCCGGCGACGACGACGCCGGGAAGAACGCCGCGCCTTTCGCATCGGCGACGTGCGAACCGGGCAGGTCCGCGAGCGGCCGCGTCGTGAACGGGTTCGAGAGCCGCGCGTGGTACCGGACGGACGCCTCGTAGTCCGCGCGCAGCGCCGGATCGGCGGCGATCGCCGCGGCGACGTCGTCGGAGCCGTCGAAGTCCTGCTGGAGGAACCGCATGAACCGGAACGACCGCGAGAGGGTCTCCGTCCAGCCGTAGAACGAGATCGGCTTCGACGACGCCTCGTCGGCGAGGAACTTCGCGACGAGCGCGCGCTTCTTCTCCTCGTCCCGGACCGGCACGTCGTCGCCTGCGAGCGAGAGCCCCGCAGCGAGGAACGGAGCCGCCCGCGAATCCGGCCCGATCGCCGCGACCGCGCGGCGGACGAGCTCGACCCGGCTCGGCAGCCGTCCGAGCGGCGTCGCGAACGACGCCTGCTCGATCGCGGCGACGAGCCCGTCGTCGAACTGCTTCGCCTTGCCGTCGATCGCGTTCATCGACGGCAGGATCTCGGCGCGGCCGCCGTTCGCTCGGACGCAGGCCGCGTACGACGCGTGCAGTTCGTCGAGCCACGCGTCCTCGGAATCGTCCCCCGCCGGGCACGACGTGCGGAACGTCGCGGCGCTGTCGTTGATCCGCAGTCCATCGACGGCCGGGCGGGTGTCGACGATCGCCGGATCGAACGGCGGTGCCGCGAGCGGGGGGTCGTCTTCGAGGTCGACGGCGTCGAGCACCGGGTCGCGGGCGTCCTGCGACATCGGGCGCGCCGAGCGGTACGCGGCGACTCCCGCCCACGCCGCGAGCGCGCCGCCGCCGACGAGGAGCCAGTGTCCGAGCCGCATGTCGCGTGCGATGCTACGCCCGGCTGCCGCGGGGTTCGGGGCGGGGGGTGTCGCGAACGGCTTGTCCGACACGCCGCGTAGGCTCCGTCCGAAGATGGCGAGAATCCTCCTCACGGGACCGGCGGGATCGGGCAAGACGCAGCGCGTCGTGAATGAGCTCGTCGCGCTCGTCGCCGAGGGGCCGGTCGAGCGTTTCGTCGTCCTCGTGCCGACCTACTCCCGCGCCGAGCACCTGAAGCGGCGGATCCTGCGTGGCGGGCTCGGCGGGATGTTCGACCGCGGCATCGGCACGTTCGAGCAACTCGCGGAGCGGCGCACGTCGCGGCGGCTCTCGGAACTCGCGCCCATGCCGGTGCGCGACGCGATCCTCGCCGAGGCGCTTGCCGAGACGGCGGTGCCCGACTTCGCCGTCGCGGCGCGGTTTCCGGGCTTCCGCCGGGCGGCGCTGCGCCTCTTCAAGGAGGTGAAGGGGTCAGACCCCGTGCCTGACGGACCGCGATCGGGGTCAGACCCCCAGCCTGATGAGCCGGCAGGCCGTGGATTCGCCGGGCCCGATGCCCCGGGCGTCGAAGCAGCGGCCGAGAGGCTCGTCGCCGCGGGGGAGGGACTGCCCGGCGCCCGCGGCCGGAAGCTCGCGGGGCTCGGCCGCGTGCTCCTCGCGTACCAGCGGCGCCTCGAAGCCGCGGGCCTCTTCGACCACGAGGACCTGCTCCGCACGCTGCTCGCGCGCCTGCGGGAGACGCCGCCCGAACGGCTCACGCTCCTCGCACTCGACGGCTTCACGGACCTGACCGAGGTGCAGGAGCGAATCGTCCAGATCCTGATCGAGCAAGCCGATCGCGCCATCGTCACCCTCCTCGCCGATGGCGACCGCGCCGACGGGCCGTTCGCGGCGTCGGCGGAACTCGGACGCCGCATGCGCGCCGGATCGCGCCTCGTGGAGGAGCGGCTGACCGCGAATCTGCGCGCCAAGGGCGACGTCGCGCGGCTGGAGCGACTGGTCGCCGGATGCGAGATCGCGCCATCGGCCCCGGACGGCCCCGGCGACCCCGACGGCACCGTGCGGTTCCTCGCGGGCGCGGACCCCGACGACGAGGCCGATCGCGTCGCGCGCACGTGCCTGCGGTTCGTCGCCGACGACGGCATCCCGCGCGCCGACGTGCTCGTGATCGTGCGCTCACTCCTCGGCGAGACCGCGGCTCGCATCCTCGACGCCCTCTCGCGTCACGGCGTCCCGGCGCGCGCGATCGGCGGCGCGCCGCTCGTCACTTCGCCCGTCGCCCGCGCGACGCTGCGCGTCCTCCGCCTCCTCGCCGGGTGCGACGACCCGGACGACGCGCTTGCGGCGCTCCGCGGCGGCGACGCGCGCGTCGTCGTCGCTGCGGAGGCCGACGCGCTCGACCGCGCGGCGGCCGAAGCGGGCGTGCGCGGAATCGATCCGTTGCTGCGGCTCGCGGGCGAGATGGAGCTCGCGAGTTGCGTGACCTGGCTCGAATCGCTGCGCGCGAAGCGTCTCGGCGACGCGCGCCGCCCGCCGCCCGAGATCGCCGCGTCGCTGCTCCAGGCCGTCGAGCCGTTGCTCGTCTTCTCCTTCGACGGCACGGTCGCGAGCGATGTGCGTGCCGCGTCCGACGCCGCGGCGCTGCGCGCGCTCTCGACGCTCGTGGCCGAGACCGCGCGCGGACTGCGCGCCGCGGGGATGTCGTCCACCGGCGCGGCGGAGTTCGTCCGCCGCCTCGACGACGCCGCGCAGGACGCGAAGTACCACTCGTCCGACCGGCGCGCCGACGTCGTCAACGTGGTGGACGCCGACGAAGCGCGTCAGTGGGAGGCGCGCGCGGTCGTCGTGGCGGGGCTCCGTCTCGGCGAGTGGCCGGGCGGCGCGCGAGAGGACCTCTTCGTCTCCGACCGGGACCGTCACGCGGTCGCGAAGTCGACCCACGTCCGGCTCGCGTCGCGCCTCGACGACGCGCTCAGGCGCGAGCGCCTCCTCTTCTACTCCGCGGTCACGCGAGCCAAGGAACGGCTCGTCCTCACCACGTCCACGACCGACGCGAAGGGCGACCCGGCGCTGCGCTCGCCGTTCCTCGATCTCGCGCTGAAGCTCGCGACGAAGCCGGTCCTCGAAGGAGCCGACCGCTCGCCGGGCGACGTGCGTCCCGCGCCGCGCGAGACGTTCGGGACGGCCGACCTCGAACGAACCGCGCTCGCGGCGCTGACCGAGCGATTCGAACCGGGGACCGCGTCGGAGGCCCGCGCCAAGACGGGGCTGGCACTCTTCGCGAGGCTCCTCGACGAGTCGCCGAAGGACGGAGTGCTCACGCAGGCCGCGCGCTGGTTCCGCGGCGCGGAGGCGTCGCTCGCGCCGAAGGGCGCCGCACGCGAACTGCTCGCGAAGCCGCGTCGGCGCTCGGCGTCGTCGCTCGCCAACTTCGCGCAGTGTGCGTACCGGTACTTCGCCGACAAGGGCCTCTCTCTCGCCGAGTCCGATCCCGCCGCCGACGACGGACCGAACGCGCTCCACCTCGGCACGATCGCGCACGAGGTGCTGGAGAAGGCGCTGCCGAACTCGTCGCGCGCGGCGGCGATCTTCGACGAAGTGTGGATCGAGCACACCCGGCGGTTCGCGCCGTCGCTGCGGCTCTCGCGGGATCGCGCGTCGCTGCGCCGTTCGGTGCTCGGTCACCTCGCGAAGTGGGCGGAGACGCCGCTCGTCCCGGGGTACCGCCCGGCGGAGTTCGAACTCGCGTTCGGCCTCCCGGGCGCGCCGCCCTGCGCGCTCGCGGCGATCCCCGGGCCGCGCGGCGAGGTCGTGGAACTCTCCGGCATGATCGACCGAGTGGACGTCGACGAGAACGGCCACGCGGTCGTCATCGACTACAAGTACTCGAGCGTCGGCCGCTTCGCGTCGCTCGACCGCAAGATCGCAGACGGCGTCGATCTGCAACTGCCGATCTATGCGCTCGCGGCAGAGCGACTCCTCGGACGCGAGGTCGTGGCCGCGGGGTACGTGACGCTCCGCGACGGCCGCGAGCGCTGGCTGCGTCTCGATCCGTCCGCGCCGGGCTCCGGCAAGGCCGACGTCACCTGGGAAGGCGACGCACGCGCCGCCGGACTCGCGGCCGTGGAGGCGCGCATCCGCGAGTTCGACGGCAAGATCCGCGAGGGGAACATCGAGCCCATGCCTCGAGATCTGGAGAAGTGCGGGACCGGGCGCTGTCCGTTCGCGGACCTCTGCCGCTACGAGGGCTCCGCGTGAGTCCGGCGCTCACCGACGACCAGCGCCGCGCGGTCGAGACCGAGGGAGTGGACCTCTGCGTCGTCGCCGGCGCCGGCACGGGCAAGACGCGCGTGCTGACGGAGCGAATCGTCCACCGCGTCGTCCGTCGCGGTGCCGATCTGCGCCGCATGCTCGCGATCACGTTCACGGAGAAGGCGGCCGCGGAGATGAAGAGCCGCCTCGCCGCGGCGCTCGAGAAGGCCGGACGTCCGTCGGCGCGCGAGGAGGTCGAGGCGGCGGCCATCTCCACGATCCACGCGTTCTGCGCTCGACTCCTGCGCGAGCACGCGGTCGAGGCGGGCGTCGATCCGCAGTTCGGCGTGCTCGACGAGATCGCCTCCGACGCGCGGCAGCGCGACGCGCTCGACGCATGGACGGCCGATCTCTTCGCGCGCGATCCGTCCGCCTTCGACGAGATCGCGCAACTCCCGGGCGAGGACCCCGCCGAGACGCTGCTCGAACTCTGGCGCACCGCGCGCGAGAGCGGCCGCGGCCTTGCGGAGTTCCTCGCCACGCCGCCGGGCCTCCCATCGCGCGCCGAGACGCTCGCCGCGATCCGCGAGGATCTCGAAGAGGCCGTCGCCGCAGGAGCCGGCGCGACGAAGGCGACGTCGTCGAAGGTGGACGCCGCCGCGGCGGCACTGCGCGCCTTCCCGCCGGACGACGCACCGCCCGCGACGCTCGGCGCCGCCGTGGCCGCGCTGCGCGGGGCGTTCACGCTGCAGGTCGCGCCCGCCGTGAAACCGTGGCTCGCGAACGTCCGCGGGAACTGCGACACGCTCCTCGCGCAACTCGCCGAGGAGTCGCGCGCGCCGCTGCGCGCGCGTGTCGGCGGCGCGGTCGTCCGTGTGGGGGTTCGGTACGCCGAGGGCAAGGGCGGCGGCCGCGAGCTCGACTTCGTGGATCTCGAGCGCCGCGCGGTCGCGCTGCTCGAGAGCCGCGCCGACGTGCGCGAGTCCGTCCGCGACCGGTGGGGCGAAGTGCTCGTCGACGAGTTCCAGGACGTCAACCCGCTCCAGGCGCGGCTCGTCGATCTCGTCCGCGCGGAACGCGGACTGTTCGTCGTCGGCGACCCGAAGCAGTCGATCTACGGGTTCCGCGGCTCCGACGTGGAGGTGTTCCACGAGCGCCGCGCGCAGGTCGCGGCCCAAGGCGCCGAAGGGAACGCGAGCGGCGAGGTGACGCTCGCTTCGAGCTTCCGCTCGCGCGCGGGGGTGCTCGGCGTCGTCAATCACCTCTTCGCGAAGGACTTCGACCTCGGCGTGCCGCTCGTCGCCGCGCGCGAGTTCGCGCCGCGCGAGTCGCCGTGCGCCGAACTCTTCGTCGTCGCCGCCGACGGCGCGCAGGACGGCCGCGAGGCCGAGGCCGCGTGGATCGCGGAACGGATCGTCGCGCTCGTCGAGGGCGACGCCGCGCTGCGCGTCGCCCGGCCGACCGACGCCGAACCGCTCGCGGAACGCCGCGCGACGTTCGGCGACGTCGCGGTGCTGCTCCGCGCCATGACGAACGTGAAGCTCCTCGAGCGCGCGCTGACCGCCCGCGACGTCCCGTACCTCGTGCTGAAAGGCCGCGGCTTCTTCGAGGCGCGCGAGGTCGTGGACCTCGCCAACCTGCTCGCGTGCGTGGACAACCCTCGCGACGACCTGACGCTCGCGGCGGTGCTGCGCTCGCCCGCGTGCGGACTGTCGGACGACGCACTCTTCCTGCTCTGCGAGGCGCGTGCGAAGGAGCGCGCGCTAGCCGACGTCATCGACGGCGACGCGCCCGCCCGTCTCGGACCGAAGGACCGCGCCGCGCTCGCGCGGTTCGTCGCCGCGTGGCGCGAGCTGCGCGCGATGCGCGCGTCGGAGCCGGTGTCGGCGCTCGTCGATCGCGCGCTCACCTCCACGCGTCTCGAGACGCTCGCCCTCGCGCGTCCCAACGGACGCCAGCGCGCCGCAAACCTGCGCAAGGTCCGCGCGCTCGCTCGATCCGCCGACTCGAACGGCCGCGGCGACCTGCGCACGTTCCTGCGCTCGGTCGGCGAACTGCGAGCTCGCGAGGTGCGCGAGACGGAGGCGCCGGTCTCGGGCGGCGCCGCGGGCGCGGTCAGTCTCATGACCGTCCACGCGGCCAAGGGCCTGGAGTTCCCGATCGTCTTCGTCCCCGATCTCGGGCGCGAGGAGGGCGGCGTGCGATCGCAGGTGACGAGCCACGCGCGCCTTGGTCTCGGCCTGAAGGGCCACTTCGAGGGCGGCCCGTTCGAGGAAGTCAAGCCGTGGGCCTTCGCGAAGATCGAGGAGGCGAACGCGGCGCGCGAGCGCGCCGAGGCCGCGCGCCTCTTCTACGTGGCGGTCACGCGCGCCGAGGAGCACCTCGTGCTGACGACGTCGGTCACCGCGCGCAACGCGAAGGCGAGGCCGTGGTGGGACCGTGTCGCGTCGGCGCTCGGGGTGACGGGCGGCGCGGAGGAGGCCGCGATCGTCGCGCCGGGCGTGCTCGTCCACGCGGCGGCGGATGCCGAGGTCGCTCCGCGTCCCGGCACGCGCACGCTCTTCCACCGCGTCGCGCAGGAGATCTCGCGGGGACACGTGGACGCGAGCGCCGCGGGGCCCGAGTCCGTCGCCGAGGCCGCTGCGCTGGTCGCCGAAGCGATGCGGACGATCCCCGCCGTTGAGGGCACGCTCTTCTCCGCGACGGTGAGCGGACTCGTGGCCTTCGCGCGCTGCCCGCAGGAGTTCCGCCTGCGGCACGTCGTCGGCGCGCCGGAGTCGCTCGCGGGCGCGATCTCGGCCGATGAACTCGCCCCGGACTCGCCCCGTCCCGGCGACGACGACGAGTGGGGCGTGCCGCTCTCGGCGCGCGCACTCGGCCGCGCGGTGCACCTCGCGCTCGAACGCCTCGTCCCCGAGTTCAAGGACGACGTCGCCTCGGTCGTGCGCGACGCGCTCGCCGTGGAATCGGGCGGCGCGGCGCCGGATCCGGCGGACGTCGAACGTCTCTCGAATTGGGTCCGCGGCTTCGCGGCGAGCGACCTCGGCCGCGAGGTTCGAGCGCTGCCGCGCGAGAGCGTCCGGCGCGAGCAGGCGCTCCTCTTCAACGCCGGGCGCACGGTGGTGCGCGGACAGATGGACCTCGTCTACCGCGGCGCGGGCGGATGGGTGGTCGTCGACTACAAGGCCGGCGGCGCGGACGTCGTGCGCGACGACTACGTCACGCAGATGCGCCTCTACGCGTTCGGACTCGCGGCCATCACGGGCGAGCCGCCTGCGCGCCTCGTGCTCTTCTCGCTGCCGGACTCGCGCGCGGTGGACGTGCCGTGCTCGCCCGACGACTCCGCGTCGCTGCGCGAGGTCCTCGTCGCCGAGTTCAAGGACCGCACGCGCCGCTCCGACTACGCGCCCCGCGCGGAACCGCCGTGCTCCGCGTGCGCGTATCGCCGCCGCTGCGCCTTCGCGTCGAGCGCCGGCTGAGACGCGCCGCGCCGGGATCGGAACGGACATAGCGTCCCCCGCGCGGCGCCCGCGCAGCGGTGGGCAGTCCACCCCATCGCGCGACCGGTGGGATCGCGGATACGGTCGGCATCCATGACCGTCCAAGTCCGTGCGTTCCGCCTCTTGGCGCTCTTCGTCTGCCTCTGCATTGCGCTCGGCGGCTGCTCGACCAGTCCCGCACGATTTCCGGACCCCCGCGGGCCCGGGGACTTCGACGTGCCGGACGACCGGGACCGGACCGCCGGCGTCGACGGAGCCCGGCAAGCTCGCTGAGTCGAAGGACGACTCCGAGGTCCGACGCCGATCAGCGTCCGATCGCGGCAACCCGGATCGGATCCACTCGTACGCGTCGTGACGCGGCACTCGTCCCTCGTCTCGCCGTCCGCGGCCGATCGGTGCGTATCCTCGTCGCCATGACCACTCCGAGCGCCGCCGTCCGTCCACAGAACTTCGAGAACCACCGAGCGCACGCCCCGTGGTACCTGCTCGCGGGCGCCGTGATCGCCGGGGACTTCGGACGTCGCGTCGTCGAGGCGGCGCGCGATCCGCAGGCCGCGACGATCTGGGCCGTCGCCGTGGGCGCGGCATTCGTCGTCGTCTGGAACGTCAGCCGCAGGAAGGCCCAGATCGTGCAGGACCGCGTCATCCGGCTCGAGATGCGGCTGCGTCTCGAACGCGTGCTTCCCGCCGGTCAGCGCGGCGACATCGACCGGCTGTCGCTCGGTCAGCTCATCGCTCTCAGGTTCGCGAGCGACGCGGAACTCCCGGCGCTCGTCACGGCGGTGCTCGCCGAGGGCGTGACGATGCGAAGCGACATCAAGCGCCGCATTCGCGACTGGCAGGCGGACTGGCTGCGCGTTTGAGCGGAGCGAAGAGCGAGACGAAGAAGAAGGTGCCGATCGCGACGGCGTGGCGCGAGGCGCGCGAACTCGTGGCTGCGCACCGGTCTCGGCTGGCGCTCGGCCTCGCGCTGATGCTCGTGAGCCGTCTCGCCGGACTCGTGCTGCCGGCCACGTCGAAGTACCTCATCGACGACGTCGTCACGCAGCGCCGGGGCGACATGCTCCTGCCGCTGGCGCTCGCGGCGGGCGGCGCAACGCTCGTCCAGGCGATCACGTCGTTCTCGCTCTCGCAGGTGCTCGGCGTGGCGGCGCAGCGCGCGATCAACGACCTCAGGAAGTCCGTGCAGGCGCACGTGTCCCGTCTGCCCGTCCGCTACTTCGACGGCACGCAGACGGGCGTGCTCATCTCGCGGATCATGACGGACGCCGAGGGCATCCGGAACCTGGTCGGCACGGGCATCGTGCAACTCGTAGGCGGCGTCGTGACGGCGGTTCTCGCGATGGGCGTGCTCTTCTGGCTCAACTGGCAGCTCACTCTCGTGATCCTCGCCGTGCTCGCCGTCTTCGGCGTCGGGATGGGGCTCGCGTTCACCAAGCTGCGTCCGCTCTTCCGCGAGCGCGGGAAGATCAACGCCGAGGTGACCGGCCGCCTCGGCGAATCTCTCGGCGGCATCCGCGTCGTGAAGGCGTACGCCGCGGAGCGCGAGGAGCAGCGCGTCTTCGCCGCGGGCGTGGACCGTTACTTCGCGAACGTGAAGAAGGCGATGTCCGGCGTCTCAGGCATCACGGCGTTCGCCGTCGCGGTCATCGGGGTCATCGGCATGCTGATGATCTACGTCGGCGGCAACGCGATGCTCGACGGCACGATGACGCTCGGCGGCTTCGTGATGTACCTCGTGTTCGTCGGCATGGTCGCGGCGCCGGTCGTCGAGATCGCGGCGATCGGCACGCAGATCACGGACGCGTTCGCGGGCCTCGACCGGCTCCGCGAGATCCGGAGCATGGCGACCGAGGACGCGGGCGACGAGACGCGCGCGCCCTGCCCCGACGTGCGCGGCGACGTGGCGTTCGAGGACGTCTCGTTCGAGTACGACCCGGGACGTCCGGTGCTCCGCGGCATCTCGTTCGAGGCGGCGGCGGGGACGACGACCGCGCTCGTCGGATCGAGTGGTTCGGGCAAGAGCACGCTCGTGTCGCTCGTCATGGCGTTCCACCGGCCGCTCTCGGGGCGCGTCACCGTGGATGGTCGCGACCTCGCGTCGATCCGTCTCGCGGATTACCGCACGCACCTCGGCGTGGTGCTCCAGGACAACTTCCTCTTCGACGGGACGCTCGCCGAGAACGTCGCGTTCTCGCGGCCAGGCGCGACGCGAGAGGCGATCGAGTCCGCGTGCCGCACGGCGCACTGCGACGAGTTCGTCCGCGGGTTCGAGAAGGGCTACGACAC
>JANNHP010000024.1:0-2700 GCA_031404455.1 Planctomycetia bacterium
CCTCGGTACCGCTCGACTCGGTGCTCCTCGAGCCTCGCAATGCCAAGCGCAGACATCGGCGCCGGTGTCCTGCACAGCGTCGCTACGCGTCGCTCCACAAGTTCACGCGAAGGCGGCGGCGACAAACCTGACGGCGATGACCCATGGGTCGCCCCTACAAACGCAGAACGCAGCTCGCCGTTCAGACCGTCAGATCCACGCCGTCGATCCGCCGCGCGATCTCCGCCATCAGCGCGACGCCGTGGCCCGTGCCGCGGCCGGCGCGAAAGGCGGGGCCGGCGATGTCGAGGTGGAGCCAGGGCTTGCCGGTGTCCTCGATGTGGTTGTGGATGAACACGCCCGCCGCCGAGGACTGCGCATTCATGCGGTCCTTCACGGAGTTGCGCATGTCGGCCACCTTGCTCGCGAACTCCTGCTTCAAGAACTCGGGCATCCAGAGCAGCGGGAACGTGAGGTCGCCGGTCGCGCGGCCGCACTCGACCGAGAGCTTCTCGAGCGATTCGCGGTTGCTGATGGTGCAGGAGACGGCGTTGCCGGTGCAGATGAGCGCCGCGCCGGTGAGCGTGGCGATGTCCACGATCACGTCGGCCTTCATGTCGCGCGCGGCGTAGGAGACGCCGTCGGCGAGCACGAGGCGTCCCTCGGCGTCGGTGTTGTTGATCTCGACGGTCTTGCCGGAGTGCATCACGAGGATGTCGTCGCTGCGATAGCTGTCCGGACCGATTGCGTTCTCGGCGAGGCACGCGAGCGCCACGAGGCGATTGCCGTAGCCGCTCGAAGCGAGCACCTTGAACGTGCCGAGCACGGCGGCGGCGCCGCCCATGTCGCACTTCATGTTCTCCATCGAACCGCTGATCTTCAGGTTGAGGCCGCCCGTGTCGTACACGATGCCCTTGCCCACGAGGGCGACCGTCTTCATCGCAACTGAGCGTTTCGACTTCTTCGCCGGCGTGTACTCCATCACCAGCAGTCGCGGCGCGACGGTCGCCGTGCGGCCGACTCCGTGGATGCCGCCCATCCCGTGCTTCAGGAGATCGTCGCCCACGATCGAGCGGACCTTCACGCCCTTCATGCCCTTGAGCGCCGCGCGCGCCTCCTTCTCGAAGTCGGCGGTCTTCATCTCCTGCGTCGGCGTGTCCACGAGACGGCTCGCGAGGCGGATCGCGTCGATCGTGAGCGTCGCTTCCTGCGTCGGCGCGAGAGCCTTGCCGTCCGCGGTGCAGATCACCACGGAGACGACGGCCTTCTTCTTCGTCTTCTTCCCGCTCTCGGGCTTCTTCGTCGTGGCGTCGAAGAGCGGAAGGCAGCGCGCGACCGCGATCGCCGCGGCGGTGTAGTGGCTCGCGTCGCCGACCTGGATGACGATGGCGGCGGTCTTGCCGTTCACGCGGGCCTGCTCCACGCAGTGACGGATCGACTCGGCGCGCGACGGCGAGTTGTGGCGCGAGACCTTGTCCGGGAGCGCCGCGGCGACGAGACGGCGCGGCGCGCCCTCGGGGCCGTACGTCCCGGCGAGGGCTCCGAGGTCGCCGGGCTTCACGTCCTCGACGGCGCGGTCGAGTGCAGAGGCCCACTTCTCGGCGAGCACCTTCCTGTGCCAGCCCGCGTCGAGCGCCGACTTCGGCGCGCAGACGACCACGATCTCCGCGCCGGCGAGTGCGTCGCCGACCTTCTTCACGAGACGAAGTTGCGTCACGATGCCTCCGGGGGGTGCTGGGGGACCGGGGAGCCTTCCGCTCGCCGGGCGGCGGAGTCTACGGAAGGGGCCTCGCCGCCGCGCAGGATCGGCGGACCTTGACCTGCGGACCCGCGGCGCGTCGCATGGCACGCGGACATGAACCTGCTCCTCGACCTCGCGTTCGACGACCCCGCGACTTACTTCACGATCGTGCTCGTGGTCGTGGGCAGCATCGTGCTCCACGAACTCGGCCACGCGCTCGTCGCCTCGTGGGAGGGCGACCCGACCCCCAAGATCCGCGGGCACCTCACCTGGAACCCGGTCGTGCACATGGGCTGGTTCTCCCTAGCGCTCGTTGCGGTGATGGGCCTCGGCTGGGGAGCGACGCCGGTGAACCGGTCGATGTTCCGGCACCGCCGCTGGGGGGACGTCCTCGTGTCGGCGGCCGGTCCGGCGGTGAATCTGATCCTGGCGTGCCTCGCCGGGCTCGTGCTGATGATCGCCGCCCGCGCGGGCAGCGGAGTGGACGGTCACGTGCTCTCGGTGTGGGGGACGGTGCTGCACTTCAACGTGCTGCTCTTCCTCCTCAACATGATCCCGGTGCCGCCGCTCGACGGTTTCAGCGTGGCCGACGGGACGTTCGACCTCGGAGGCCTCGGTTCGCTGCTCCGCGGCGCGGGGATGTTCCCGATGCTCATCGCGATCCTCGTCGTGAACAGCGACCCGTTCCGAGTCGTAAGCGGGTTCGTCATGGGCGCGATCCTCGTCGCTGCGCGCTTCCTGGTGGGCTCCTGATGCGCGCCGCCGTCTACCGCGGGACCGGCGACGTGCGCGTCGAGGACATCGAGCGTCCCGTGATCGGCGCGGGCGAACTGCTCGTCCGCATCGCGTGCTGCGGCGTGTGCTGGACGGATCTCAAGAAGATCGACCACGGCACCGTGCCGCCGCCGCGCGTCTTCGGCCACGAGATGGCCGGCGTCGTGGAGGACTACGGCGGCGGCGTGAAGGCGTTCCCGCGCGGC
>JANNHP010000025.1:0-16042 GCA_031404455.1 Planctomycetia bacterium
CGGGAAGAAGCTCGGGTCGAACGGGATCGTGATCGTCGCCTGCTTCGACGGGTCGCTGCCCGTGGGGTCGAAGACCGTGCCCTCGGGACCGAACTCCACCGCGGGTCCGGCGCCGAACGAGCCGCCGCCGGGCGAGAGCGGAGGCGCGGAACTCACGGTGATCGTCGTCGCGGCGCCGAGCGTGCCCGCGGGGATCGTGACCGACGTCCCCTCGAGCGGCCCCGATCCGAAGAGCGGCGCGTCGACCGTGCCGCCGTCGGGCCCGAGCACGCGGCCGAACGCAGTGTGATCGCTGCCGAACGCGCCCGTCGTCGAGCCGTCGCGGATGTCGATCTTCGCTTTCGTCGCCTTCGCGAGCTTCAGCTTGAACTTCGCGATCCAGCGGCCCTCGGCCGCGCCGTCGTTGCGAAAGCTGATGTTGTAGTCGCCGGTCGCGGGGAGCGTTCCCGTGACCATGCGCGTGCCGGCGCCGCCGGCCTGGCTGTATCCCGAGGGTCCGGTCACGCCGACGAGTCCCGCGACGAACGCCGATCCCTTCTCGGGGAGTACGTCGATCGTGGCGACCGCCCCCGCCGGGGCGGAGAAGTTGAACGAGTCCGTTGCCGCGGCCGCGACCGGGTTGCCGATCAGCGAGAACTTCGTCAGCGGCTTCCACGAGAGGCTGAAGTCGTAGTCGGTGTCGTCGGATCCGTTGCCGACGACGACGAGCTCGTACGTGCCGCTCCCCTGGGCGGTGAACGGCTGGAGCACGACAGCCGAGCCCTTCGGCGCGATCACCGCGCCCGCGACGTCGATGCCGTCGCGGCGGAGCTGGAGCGAGATCGGGGACGCCGTCTTGCGCTTCGCCTTCAGCGACGCGACGAGCTGGGCGCCGCCCGGCATGCTGCCGCGGAAGAGTTCCTGCTCGGACGCGGGGCGCAGCGTGCCGCTGACCTTGTCGCCGCTCCTCAGCTCGAGATCGACGGTGCCGTCTGCGAAGGCCGGCGGCGAGGACCAGGCGCCGGCGAGCGCCGTTGCGACGAGGGCGATCGGGAATCGAGTTCGGATCTTCATGGTGGAGAACTTACCTCACGTTCAGGAACAGCCACGGCGCGGCCACGCTTCCTTACATCGGCCGACGGAAGGGGTCGTCGTCAGCCCAGGAAGCCGCGCGCGATCGATTCCGGACGTCGCGCCCGCCTCCGGAGACGACGAGGCCGGGCGTCGCGAGGGGTCGCGGCGCCCGGCGCTCCATGCGTCCGGGAGATGGGGCTCCCGAGCCTACATCTCGGTCGGGCGGCGGCTCTTCCTGCCCTCGGCGAGGATCTTCTCCGCGAGCACGACCGCGGCCTGGCTCGTCGGGATCGACTGCGCGCGGCTCGTCTTGATGACGTCCTTCAGCGCGTCGTAGATGTTGCGCACCTTCGCGAGCGACACCTGCTCGTCGTAGCCCTTCGGCAGGAACTCGCACGAGACGTTGATGATCCCGCCCGCGTTGATGAGGAAGTCGGGCGCGTAGAGGATGCCGCGGCGCAGGAGCTCGGCGCCGTGGCGGTCCTCGGCGAGCTGGTTGTTCGCGCCGCCGGCGACGATCTTCGCCTTGATCTGCGGGATCGTGCGGTCGTTCAGCACGGCGCCGAGGGCGTTCGGGGAGAACACGTCGCAGTTCGACGCGTGGATGTCGTGGGTGTCCACGACCTCGGCGCCGAGCTGGGTCGCGACCGACTTCGCCTTCGCCTCGTTCACGTCCGCCACGATCAGCCGCGCGCCCGCCTCTCTGAGCTGCTTCGCCACGCCGAACCCGACGTTGCCCACGCCCTGGATCGCGACCGTGAGCCCCTTCATGTCGCCGCGATCGAGGGCCTCCTCGACGCACGCCTTGATCCCGAGGAAGACGCCCATCGCCGTGAAGGGCGACGGGTCGCCGGATCCGCGGTCCTTGCGCGGGAGGCCGGTGACGTAGGGCGTCGTCTCCTTCATGTGCTGCATGTCCTCTTCGTTCGTCCCCACGTCCTCGGCCGTCATGTAGCGGCCGCCGAGGGTGTGGACGAACCGGCCCATCGCGCGGAAGAGCTCCGCCGTCTTCTGGGTCTTCGGGTCGCCGATGATGATGCACTTGCCGCCGCCGAGTCCGGTGCGGGCGACCGCGCTCTTGTAGGTCATCCCCTTCGCGAGGCGCAGGACATCGGTCAGCGCGTCGTCCTCGCGGGTGAAGTGCCACATGCGGCATCCGCCGAGCGCGGGTCCGAGAGTGGTGTCGTGGACGGCGATCAGCGCGCGCAGGCCGACCTTCGGATCGACGGCGCGGTAGACCTCTTCGTAGCCGGGAACGTTGAGCCGGGTGATCTCCATGGGAGTGACTCCTTCAGTGGCGTTCGGGGGAGGACGGCGGGGTGCGGACTGTACCCTCCGCGGGGTCCGCCCGGCCACTGTGTGTCGACGTACGCCGCCGCTCGCGGCATCCCTCGGTGACCTGGGTCGCTTGGGTGAGGAGGTCCGCCGCGCAGCGGCGGTACGACGAACGGGACCGGTCCCGTCGTCGCGCCTCGCGACAAGGGAGCCGGACTCGCCTGCGGCGAGTTCGGCAGGTCCCCGGGCGCACCTCCCGCCCCTCCCGGCAAACCTGCCCCGCCCCTCCGGGTCGCGGGCTTCGGGGGTCTCCAGGCTGGGGGTCTGACCCCGAGCTGCGGCTCCAGGCTCGCTCCCGCCGCGGTAGACTGCCCCCGGGCCCCGGCTCTCAGGCTGGGGGTCTGACCCCTCAGGATGGAAAACCGGACGGAACTTGAGTCACGCCTCGGGTGTTCTCGACATCCCGAGCACGTGCGCGGCACCGGAAACAGCAGGACCTCGGTCTCGGAGTACCCACGGATGGACGTGGCGCCTCGACGGATTGCGTGGATCGCCGCTGCGGCGGCGTGCTTCGGCGGATCCGCGCCGGCCGCCTCCACGCCACCCGTCGACGCCGTCCGCGCCGTCGCCGTCGCCGCCACCGAAGCCGCGATCCGGATCGCCGAGGACGACCGCCCCGCCGCCGACACGTTCCTCTCCATCGCCGAGGCCGTCGCCGCGACCGACGCTGTCCTCGACCGGCACGCCGAGGTCGTGGCGCTCGCGCGGGTCCGGGCGAGCATCGACAGGTCGATCCTGCGGTTCCACGACCCGGAGTTCGACGACGAGGACGTCGTCGCGGCCCTGCGCCGAGTCGTCCGCGACGCCCGCGCCGCCGAGCGGACGATCGGCAAGCGCGTGGGCGGCTTCGACCTTGGCGAGTCGCGCGGCGGGTTCGGTTTCCACCGCCGCGGGTCGAAGGTCACGTTCCTCGCGTCGGGATGTGACGAGGCGCCGGTCGTCACGGTGACCGCGGCGTCGGCGAGTCCTCTCGTCCGCGCGATCGTGCCGGGCGTCGAGACACTTTCTGCGGGTCGGTTCCGCGTCACCCTCGGTCCCGACCTCGGCGGCGCCCGCGTGACGGTGACCGCCTGCGGCGAGTCGCGCGAGTGGCTCCTCTTCAACGAGGGACCGCGAGGCGCGCTGCGGGTCGCGGCGCCCTCCGCGCCGTCCTACGCGGCCGGTTCCCTGTCGCTCCGCGCAGGCGTCCGGGCGACCGCCGCGATGCCCCGTGGCGTGGCGGACTCCTACGAGGTCTCGCCCGCGCTGCCCGCGGGCCTCGTCGTCGACGACGAGACCGGCGCGATCTACGGCACGCCGACGGCCGCGACGCCGACCGGTGCGTACACCGTGATCGCCCGCAACCGGCGCGGCGCCGCGGCGGCGACGATCGACGTGCAGGTCACCCCCCCGCTGCCGCCCGAAGTCGCCTGGCTCGTGGACGGCTTCGCCGTCGAAGCGGTCGCGCAGGGGCTCGCGGCACCCGTGAAGATGGCGTTCGCGCCGGACGGCCGCCTCTTCTTCAACGAACTCCTGAGCGGGAACGTCCGCATCCTCTCCGCTGCGGGAACGCTCCTGCCCACGCCGTTCGCGAACGTGCCCGTGGCCGGCGGCGGAGAGCGCGGCCTCCTCGGCATCGCCCTCGCGCCGGACTTCGCGACGTCGGGCCACGTGTTCGTCTTCGCGGCGACGGCTGCGGACAGCGTCCTCCCGGAACGCAGCAGGATCCTGCGTCTCACGGCCACTGGCAACACCGGCCTCGACCTGACGGTGATCGTCGACTCGCTGCCGGTCAGCGACTCGCAGAACGGCGGCGCCCTCGCGTTCGGCCCCGACGGAAAGCTCTACGCGACGATCGGGGACACCGGCGACCCGCTGCTCGCGCAGACGGACGGTGCCCTCTCCGGACGCGTGCTGCGCTTCAACGCCGACGGCACGATCCCCGCGGACAACCCGATCGCCGGCGACCCGGAGTGGTGCCGCGGCCTGCGCAACAGCTTCGACATCACGTTCGCGCCGACGACGGGCGGACTCTTCGCGTCCGAGAACGGCCCGATGGCGAACGACGAACTCGAGTTCATCCAGCCGGGGAAGAACTACGGTTGGGGCGCCGTCGATCCCGAGTCGATCCCCGGGCCCGAGATCGGCTACCGCATGGTCGACTGGTCGCCGGTCATCGTGCCGACGGGCATCTCGTTCCTCGCGAAGGGTGCCTTCGGACCCGAGTACGCGACGAGCCTCTTCGTCGCCGGATACGACGCCGCCGACTTGCGCCGTGTCGTACTCTCCGGCGCGGCACTCACCGATGTCGACGAAGAGATCCCTTTCGCCCGCTGGCTCGACGAGGGCATCGCCCATCGTCCGCTCGACATCGCCGAGGCTCCCGACGGTTCGCTCTACGTGTCCACTTTCACCGCCATCTGGCGGTTCACGAGGTACTGAAGCCATGAAGCACAACGCACTCCGGCTCACGGCATCTCTCGCGTTCACGGCCGCGGCGTTCGCGCCGGGCGTGGTCCTCGCCGCCGACGGACCGGCGCCGGCACCCGGCGTCTACCTGATCGACGCGACGATCGCGCCGGTCGTCCTCGACGGCACGTACCCGATCGCCGTGCACACGGCCGCGGGCGACGTCGAGGGATCGATCGCTCTTGCGACCGACGTCAAGGGGGCGCTCGCGGGGGCGCTCACCATCGGCGGACGCACGTTCGACGTGAAGGGCAAGGCGTCCTCCACGACGAAGGGCTTCCGCGTCTCGATGACCGCGAAGGACGGATCGAGCCAGATCGCGTTCGCGGGTTCGTTCGTCGGCCCGAACATCGACGGCACGTCGAAGGGCAAGGGCGCCGTCGCCGCCGGGAAGAACACCTTCACGATCGACGCCTCGGGCGCGAGGCCCCAGGTCGCGTCCATCGTCGCCACGCTCACGCCCGGCACGAGGGGCGCGCTCGTCGGAACGGCGATGGTGACGGTCGACGGCGCCCCGATGCCGCTCAAGGTCTCGGGCAAGCCGGGCAAGTCGTTCAAGCTCACGTTCTCGGCGAAGGGCTTCAAGTTCACCGGCAAGGGCGCGGGCCCGATCGCATGGTCCGTCACCGGGTTCGGCGCCGACGTGAAGGGCACGGACCTGCCGCTGAACGCGCTCGCCGTGCCGTCGGGCCTCGCGTACGAGGCGCCCTCTTCCATCTACGAGGAGGAGGAGCCGATCGAGGCCAACTTCCCGAAGACGTTCATGCCCCCGTACACGACGTTCGCGGTCGCGCCGGCGCTGCCGGCCGGCCTCTCGATCGACGTCGGGACCGGCGTCATCTCGGGCGTCCCCACGACGGCGACGAACTCCGGTGCGTACACCGTCACGGCGACGAACCCCGCGGGCAGCACCCAGGCCGATGTCACCGTCGGCGTGCGCCTGAACCACGGCCGCTCGTTCGCGCCGGACACCGACCCGCGCACCGACGACGACCTGCGCCACTTCCTGCGCCGCACGCAGTGGGGCGTGCGCCCCGTCGAACTCGACGCGCTGCGAACCGGCGGAGTCGACGCGTACGTCGACGCGATGCTCGTCTTCCCCGCAACGACGCAGGCCGAGACCGATGCCGCGCCGCTGCTCACGACCTCGACCGATCTCGCCGGCAACTTCCCGAGCTCGACCGCCATCGCACAGTGGTGGACCTCGATCCTCGTGAACACGCCCGCCCCGTTCCAGGAGACGCTCGCGTTCTTCTGGCACGACCATTTCGGCGTCAGCTCCGTGAACTTCGACAGCAGCGAGAGCCGCTGGATCGTCCAGCACGTCAACCTCCTGCGCGACGAGGGCAACGGCAACCTGCGCACGCTGCTCCTCGACGTCGCCCGCGACCCCGCGATGCTGAAGTTCCTCGACGGCTTCCAGAGCACCAAGCGCGCGCCGAACGAGAACTTCGCCCGCGAGTTCTGGGAACTGTTCACGCTCGGCGTCGACAACGGCTACACGCAGGCCGACATCATCGAGGCGGCGAAGGCGTGGACCGGCTACCGCGAGCGGTACGACTCGGTGACGGGACTCCAGAACCTCGAACTCGACCTCGCCGGCCGCCACGACACGGGTGCCAAGAACTTCCTCGGCCAGACGATCGCCGGGCAGAACGCGACCGACGACTTCGCCGCGGTCGTGGACATCACGCTCCAGCACAGGAACGTGGCCGAGTTCATCACGAAGAAGCTCTTCGCGTACTTCTGCTACGAGAACCCGCCGCAGTCGCTCGTCGACGTCATGGCGGCCAACCTCCGCGCGAACAACTACGAGCTGACGCCCTTCCTGAAGGCCCTCTTCCGGTCCGAGGCGTTCTTCTCGAAGAAGGCGCGCCGCTCGCTCGTGAAGAGCCCCCTCGAGTTCACGCTCGGCTTCATGCGCAGCACCGGACTCACGCTGACGACGGCGCCGCGGACGGACCCGGTCACGATGGTCGTGACGCCGCCGCTGCTCGACGTGTCGGCGATCAACAGCAGCCTCACCAACCAGGCCCAGCTCCCGTCGCAGCCGCCCACGGTCGACGGCTGGCCGTCGGGCGACCTCTGGCTCGCGGCGCAGGGCTTCGTCGAGCGGATCAACCTCGTCAGGTCCTGCGTGGACGACACCACGGACCAGGCGCGCATCGGCATCAACGTGGCGAACCTCCTGCCGCCCGTGGCCGACCGGACCCCCGACGCGGTGATCGACACCCTCGCGAAGCTGCTCGACGTGCAGCTCTCCACTCAGGACCGCGTGAACCTCGCCGGCTACCTGAACACGAGCCGCGACTCCGCGGGCGTCATCACCAGCTCGCCGTTCGACGGGTCCCTCCAGACGCATCTCGACACGCGCGTCCGCGGACTCGTGTACGCCCTGACCCAGCACCCCACCTATCACTCGCGCTGAACGCGGATCACGAGGAGACGAGCCATGTCCGAGCAGATCATCCGAGACATCCGTAACCCGAACTCGCTCTCGCGGCGCGACGTCCTGCGCTACTCCCTCGCGGGAGCCGGCCTCGTGGCGCTCGGGCCCCTGTCGAAGTACATCCCCGTCGCGAGCGGCGCGCCGCAGAGCCTGAAGCGGCTCGTCGTGGTGAACTGCTTCGGCGGCAACGACACGCTGAACATGTTCGTGCCGGTGAAGCTCTCGAACTACTACACGCGGCGCGCCGGCCTCGCGGTGCCTGAGGCCGAGTGCCTCTCGCTCGCGAGCGGCGGCTCGTACGGCACGTCCAACTACCGGCTCCACCCGGCGATGCCGAAGCTCGCGGCGATGTGGGGGCAGGGCCAGGTGGCCGCCGTGAACCGCGTCGGCTACCCGGACGCGAACACGAGCCACTTCACGAGCATGGACATCTTCAGCTTCGGCGTGCGCGGCTCGTTCGGCCCGCTCGGGATCCCCACGAGCGGATGGATCGCGCGCTTCTGCGACCAGTACGCTCCGACGCCGCTCGGCGCGGTGACGGTCAACGTCGGCCGCCCGCGCGACATCATCGGCGGCAACACGAGCCCGCTCCCGGTGAGCCGCCTCTCGTCGTTCAAGATCAACGGTTCCGGCTCCGCGCACGCGCACCGTCTGACCGCGGCGAAGGGCCTCATCGACGGCTTCAGCGGCACGGCCCGCACCGAGGCGCAGAAGACCACTCTCGCGCAGGCGCACTCGCTGACGACGCAGGTGGCGGGCGCCCTGACGAGCTACTCGAGCGCCGTCGTCTACCCGAACGAGTCGCTCTCGAACCAGATGAAGGACATCGCTGTCCTCATCCAAGGCGGCTTCGAGACGCGGATCTTCTACACGGGCATCGGCGGCTTCGACACGCACGACCAGCAGGGCATGGCGACCGGTTCCCAGGCGAACCTCTTCGCGCGGATCGACAACGCCCTCGGCGCCTTCGCCGACGACATGAAGGCGATGGGCACGTGGAACGACACGGTCATCGCGGTCATCACGGAGTTCGGCCGCCGCAACTACGTCAACGGCAACCTCGGCACCGACCACGGCCACGCCTACACGGTGCTGCTCACGGGCGGCGCGGTGCGCGGCGGCGTCTTCGGTCCCGACATGACGGATGCGGACCTCGCCTCCGAGTACCCGGCCTACGGCGTCGACTTCCGCTCGATCTACAAGGAGATCCTCGACGGCCACATGAACGTCAACCCGGCGCCCGTGTTCCCCGAGGCGCTGGCGATCGAGAACACGCTCGGGATCGTGTAGGAGTCCGGCCGAGTAACGAACTCGGCCGGACTCCTAGATCGACGACGCACGCCAAGACGGCACGTCGGCGCCTGGCACCGGTCTCCGAACGCGCCCGGCGCCGCCTTCGTGTGATCGCGGCTACCCTGGGGAGTCATGTTCCGAGGAACGCTCGTTGCGATCTTCACCGCGCCCGACTCAGGGGCGCCCATGATCGGCCATTCCCGCATCGAGGCGAGAGCGGCGTGCGGCCTCACCGGGGATCGCTACGCGACCGACGTCGCCCTCCACGATCGCGGGTACACGAAGATCCGGCACGTGACGCTCCTCGAGGAGGAGACCGTCGCGGCTCTCGCGCGCGATCACGGGATCGACGTGGCGCCGATCCTGCTGCGCCGGAACCTGCTGACGCACGGTGTGCCGCTCGCGCACCTGATCGGCCGCAGGTTCCGGATCGGCGCGGTCGTGCTCAAGGGGACGGAACTCGCGGAGCCCTGCCGGTACCTCGCCGATCTCATCGGGAAGCCGGTGCTCGCGCCGCTTCTCAACCGCGGGGGGATCCGCGCGGAGATCGTCGAGGGCGGCGAACTCCGCGCCGGGGACGAGATCACGCCGATCGACGGGTGAGCGCCGCGCGGGCTGCGGCCGCCGCACGCCTGCCACCCTCGCGGCCGTCCCGAGACGCGGCGGGCGCGAAGGAGGACGATGCGCGCAGCGACGTCGTGGGCGGCGGCGGTGGCGATCGGCTGCGCGACGCTGCTCGCGGTCTCGATCGGCGGCGCGGCCGTGGCCGCGTCGCGTCATACGGTGACAGGCAGCCGCACCCGGAACACCGCGCCGCCGCCCGGACGGTCGGCGACCTCGATCGTGCCGCCGTGGGCGCGAACGATCCAGTCGACGATCGCGAGGCCGAGGCCCGCGCCCTCGCGGCGGTCGCGGCCCTCGTTCACGCGGAAGAAGCGCTCGAAGATGCGCGCGCGGTCGGTCGCCGGGATGCCGGGACCGGTGTCCTCCACGTCGAGGACGGCGTGGCCGTTCTCGCGCGAGAGCGCGACCGCGACCGAGCCGCCGGCCGGCGTGAACTTCACGGCGTTCGCGACGAGGTTCTGCAGCAGCGCGCTGAGGTACATAGGGTCGCCGAGGACGGCGACGCCATCGTCGGCGGAGCACGCGAGCGAGACGGAGTCCTCGGCAGCCATGTCGGCGAACTCGTCGCAGACGCCGCGCGTCAGCTCCGGCATCGCGACGCGCACCTTCCGGACCGCGGCGCGTCCGTCGTCGGCGCGGGCGAGGGCCAGGAGGTTCTCGGTGATCTCGGCCATGCGCGCGGCGATGCGCCGCTGACGTTCGAGTCCGTCGCGGTACTCCTTCCCGGTGCGCTCGCGGCGCAGGAGGAGTTCGACGTTACCGAGGAGGACGGCGAGCGGCGTGCGCAGTTCGTGGCTCGCGTCGGACGTGAAGCGCCGCTGGCGCTCGAGCGCGTCGCCGAGACGGTCGAGCGCGGAGTTGAGCGTCGTCGAGAGACTCGCGAGTTCGAGGACGACGGTCTCCGGCACGAGCCGGCGCGACGGGTCCTCGGGCGTGAGCGCCGCCGCCTCCGCAGTCATCCGCCGGATCGGTTCGAGGACGCGCCGCGCGACGAGGACGCCGCCCACCGCCGTGACGCCGAGCGCCGCTGCGCCGATCAGCCCGAGGAACCCGAGGAGGCTCGCGAGCGAGGCGTCGCGCGGACGGCTGTCCTTCGCCACGACGATCTGCCAGCGGCGGTCCGCAGGCGCGGGCGGCGTCCACGTTCCGCCCGGCTTGCCCGCCTCGACGCGGACGAGGAAGGAGTACGTCACGACGCCGCACGGCATCGCGTCGGGCCCCTGGGCCAGTTCCGTGAAGACGAACGCGTCCTCGCTCCACGGCGCCGCCGGCGCCAGCTGGCTCGTCCCGAGCGACGGCGACGGGTAGCGGGGCTTGCCCTTCGGGTCGTACATCACCGCGTACGCGCCGGAACCCGGCGCCCCGTACTCGGGCATCGTGCGCGTGGACGCCTCGAACTCCGGGCCGTCCTTGTCCACCTCGAGGATGCCCGCGAGCGTCTTCGCGCGAAAGCGCAGGTCCTCCTCGAACGCCGCGTGCGCCTCGCGGCTCGACCGCACGTAGACCGTCGCGACGATGCCGGCGATCACGCCGGTGTTGAGCACGGCGAGTCCGACGAGCAGCACCGTCCGGAGACTACGAGCCACGTTTCACCGCGGAGTCCTCGGGCGTCAGTGCGTACCCAGCGCCGCGCACCGTGCGGATGAGCGGCGCGCCGCCCTGCGTGCCGAGCTTGCGGCGAATGCGGCTCAGGAGCACCTCGAGGACGTTGCTCGCGCCGTCGAACTCGTCGTCGTAGACCCGCTCGATGATCTCGCTGCGCGTGAACACGCGGCCGGGTTCGCGCATCAGCACGTAGACGATCTCGAACTCCTTCGCGGTGAGCGGAACGACTTCGCCGCCCCGCCGCACTTCCCTCGCCGCGGGATCGAGCTCGAGGTCGCCGCAGCGCAGGCGGCTCTCCGAACCGCGCGGTCCGCGCCGCAGGAGCGCCCGGAGGCGCGCAAGCAGTTCCTCCCACGCGAACGGCTTCACCAGGTAGTCGTCGGCGCCGGCGTCGAGTCCGGCGACGCGGTCCGGCGTGGAGTCGCGCGCGGTGAGGATCAGCACGGGCGCGCGGCCGCCCTTCTTCCGCATGCGGCGCAGGATCTCGAGACCGCTCATGTCCGGGAGCATCACGTCGAGCACGGCCACGTCGTACTCGACGGTCGTCGCGCGCCAGAGGCCGTCCTCGCCCGTCATCGCGAGGTCGACGGCGTAGCCCTCCTCCACGAGTCCCGCGCGCACGATCTCGGCGAGGTCGGGGTCGTCTTCGACGACGAGGACGCGCATCAGTGTCCCCCGCTCGAAGCTCGCGAGCACTTGACCGTGAGATCTTCGGCCGAGGCAAGGCACCGAGCCCGGAAGGCGACCCTCACGGGTCGCAAGGGAGGGCGAGTAACGCAGCATCGGCCGAAGAGATCCGGCCAAGTGCCGCGCGGGATCGAACTCGCTACCGACCTGCTCATCGTGACGAAACTTCGAGCGGGGGACACAGCTCAGCGACCGCGGCGGATCGTGCTCGCCCTGAGGACGAGACGCGCCCCGCGCTCGCGGCACTCGACGACGCCGAGTTCCGGCGCGAACCAGCGGAGCTCGACCGTGCCGTCGCCCTCGTCCACCTCGCGGACGCGCAGGCAGTCCGCGTGGCGTCCCGCACCGGTCGTCACCGCGGCGCGCGCGCTCTCCGCGCGACTCGTCTTCGAGTAGGACGGCGGCGCGTCCTCGGGCCGCCACACGTCGCCCGGCCGCGGGTCGGCGGGCATCATCACCGCGGGCGCGGCCCCCGTGACGAGGTCCGCGGGATCGGTCGCGCTCGCACGGCCGACGATCCAGCCGTCGGGTTCGTTCGCGTCGTCGCCGTCGTCGTCGTCCGGGTCGTCGTCCTCGACCTCGCCGAACGTCCAGACCGCGCCGTCGTCCGACTGCGCGACGAAGACCTGCTCGCGCCCGGCTGGCGCGCCGGCCTTGAACGTCAGCGACTCGATCACGCGGCACGGCACGAGCGTCTCGTTCCAGAGGAACTCGCGCGTCGTGCGCAGGTGCGTCTCCACCACCGTGACGACCGCGCCCTCTTCGCGCCCCGAGTAGACCTTCACCGCGCCCGGGACGAACGGGAGGAGCCGGTTCGTCACGTCGAGCGGCCGCGTGAACACCGGAGCCGTCGCGGGATCCTGCGCGCGAGCGTCTTCCGGCGCCGGAGCGAGACCGGCGCACAAGAGGCCGATCGCGCCGAGAGAGATCCGCGAGATCGAGGGACCTCGAGTCGCGTCGTTCTTACCCATGACCAGCCTCCGCTCGTTGGCACCCAGGGCGATCTCGTCGATCAGTCGTCTTCGCCTTCGTCGCCGTCCTCGTCATCCTCATCTTCGTCGTCTTCGTCCTCGTCGTCCCCATCCTCCTCGTCGTCCGGGACGACCTGACCGTCGGCGCGGCTGAGATCCAGCTCGCTCCGCGCGCCCTTCGCCACGGCCCCGACTTCGAAGACGGGCTTGCCGTCCTCGTCGTCGAGCTCGACGTGGACGATCGCGACTCCCGCGGTCCCGCCGATCGCCGCGCGCGCCTTCGAGACGATGTCCGCGAGCGAGAGCCCCGGCGTCGCGAGGAGCGCCGCGTACTTCTTCGCCTCGGCGGCGTCGTCGTCTTCCGCCTGCGAGACGACGACGCCGTCCTCGGCGTTCACCACGACGTCGTGCAGCTTCGCGCCGTCGACGATCGCGATCTCCCAGACGACGAGCGACTTCTCGTCCCTGCGCAGCGTGCCGAGATCGATCTCGACGGCCGTGCCGGGTCGCGCGGCCAACGCGGCGGCGATCGCCTGTTCGGGCGCGACGAGGCGCGAGGTCATGACCTCGAAGACCCGGAGCACGCGCGACGACTCCTTCGCGCGCGCCGCGGGCGCCGGACGCGCCTCGTCGGCCGCGTGGACGACGCCGACGGCGGCCGCAGTCGCGGCAGCGACGATGAGTCCGATCGTGATGGCGCGCATCTCGAGCCCTCCTCGTGAACAGGTCGTCGCGAGTCCCTTGCCGCTCGTTGCGGCAAGGGACCGCGTTTCCGGACGCCGAGGCTAGTCGCCCCGTCTGAACGGTTCATGAACGAACCCGAAACCTCGCGTGGCGGGGCTCACCGGGCTCGGAGCGTCGAGGATTCGAGCTTCGTCTGCTCTCCCGCGGTCTTCGTCGCGACGACGCCGACCCCGGGCGCGTACCACTTCGTCTCCTTCTCCCCGGTCGCAGGGCTGAACTCGCGGACCTCGATGCAGCCCGTGAACTTCCCCGCGGGCGTCGTCACCTTGCGGTCCAGACGGTGGATCGTGTCGACCTCGACCGAACCGTCGGGGAGGTCCTCGGGACGGAACACGTCGCCCACTTCGGGGTTCGCGGGCATGAAGATCGCGGGCGTCGCGACCGTCTGCGTCTCGGGCGGGTCGCTCCCGACCGGCCCGCCGACGAGCCAGCTCCCGCCGTGGTCCACGACGACGCCGTCCTCGTAGTTGTCCACGACCTCGCCGAAGTAGTAGACGGTGCCGTCGTCCGCCTGGGCGAAGTAGTTCATCGAGATCTCGACGAGCACGCCGTCGTCGAAGGCGATCTCCTCGAACGTGCGGCAGGCGACCGTGGCGCCGCCGAGGACGAAGCTCCGCGTCTCCGATCGGAAGATGTCGACGTCGGTCACCCGCGCGCCTTCGCTGCGTCCCTGGGCCACTTTCACGGCGCCCGGGACGAACGGGAAGAACGTGTTCGTGAACACCAGCGGTGTCGTGAACACGGGCGCCGTGGACGGGACCGCGGCTTGCGCCACGGGGGGCGCCCCGCCGGCGCCCGCGACGAGCGCGATCGACACCGCGAGCGCGACGATCCGCGCGGTGGAACGCAAGGTGCGAGCCGAGCGCCGGGGACGTCCTGCCTTCGTGATCTTCATCGATGCCTCCTGTCGGTCGTGGTCTGGAACACGGAGGCGAGTCTGACGACCGGCGCTGAACCGGCCGTGAACGGCGGAAGTCCCTGCGCGCGATCCCGGCGGCCGCCCCCGTCCGCCATCCTGGACACGCCCGGCTCGCCGCGCTCACCTGTGCCCCGTGAAGCCCGACGCCGAGCCGCCTTCCCAGCCCGTGAGCCGCCGCTTCGCGGGCTACGACCTGACGTCGCGCGTCGCGCTGCACCGGGGCACGGCGACGTACCGCGCGATCCAGGTGACGCTGCGCCGCCCCGTGCTCGTCACGGTGCTGCCGCCCGCGGCCGGGAAGATCCAGGTGCAGCGCGAGCACTTCCACCGCCAGCAGGACGTCGCCTCGCGCCTGCACCACGAGAACGTCGTCTCGACGATCGACGCGGGCACCCACAAGGGCTGCAGGTACTTCGTCACCGAGGCGGTGGAGGGCGGATCGTTCGCGGACGAGATCAAGCGCACCGGCCCGTGCGAGATCGGACGCGCGATCTCGGTCGTCCGCGACGTGGCGCGCGCGATCGCGTACATCGACGGCCAGGGCCTCGTCCACCGCAACGTGTCGCCGAACACCGTGCTCGTCTCCGACGCGGGCGTCGTGAAGCTCTCGGGCTTCACGCTCGCGAAGGACAAGCGTCCCGGCGGCCACGAGACGTGGATCGACCACGACGTGGACGCGACGCTCTTCGTCGCGCCGGAGTTCCTGAACGGCGAGAAGGGCCTCGACGTCCGCGCGGACATCTACTCGCTCGGCTGCGTGCTCTACCACGCGCTGACCGGCCACGCGCCGTTCCAGTCTCGCAGCGCCGCGGTCGTGCTCGAGTCGCACGCGATGCGCGTGCCGACCGATCCGCGCGAGATTCGCGCGGACATCCCCGACGGGCTCGTCCTCGTGCTCGACCGCTGCCTGCGCAAGAAGCGCGAGCACCGCTTTGCCAAGGCCGAGGACCTCGGGAAGGACCTCGACGCCGTCCGCGCCGGACAGCCGGTCTCGAAGATGTCCGCGGACGGCGCGCTCTGGGTGACGCCGGGAACGCTGCTGCCACGGCTCAGGAAGAAGCGGTGAGAAAGCGACGAAAACGGGTCGGAGACGGTACCGACGCTTTCTCTACGACTTGCGCCACCGCGCGCGCTCCTGCAACTCGCTGATCCGGCGGACGAGCGTGATGCCGAGGAACGCGGCGGCGATGCCGACGACGTCGGACGCGATCTCGGCCCACCCGGCGGTGATCAGCGACGACGCGGAACTGCTGCGCAGGAAGATGCGCAGCGCCATGTGGCCGAGGCGCGACGACACGAGGAAGAGCGCCCACCACCAGCCGATCAGCGGCGTCGACGGTCCCCGCTTCCAGTGCGTCACGTGGGCCGCGCCCGCGAGGAACGACGTCCCGAGCCAGACCTCCTTCATCACCTGGAAGGGGCGCACGAGGTTCAGGATGGGGACGAAGAACCCGCCGACAGCCCAGCCGGAGCCGTACTCCAGCTTCGGGAGCTTCGCGGCGCGCAGGTTCGCGTGGGCGCGGTGGAACCAGATGCAGAACGTGACGATGAACCCGACCCCTACGGCGATCCCCGCGATCCCGAGCTTCTCGGCGGCCGCGTCGATCTCCTCCGCGCGGGCCATGTCCGGCACGCGGCCGGCGACGATGCCTTCGAGGAAGTCGATGAGCGTCCACCGGGACATCACGCTCGCGAGGTTCACGAGGATCATGGCGCCGAAGAACGCGGTCACAGCGTTCGAGAGCCCCGTCAGCGACTTCATCCGTCCGGGCACCCGCATTGGAGAACGCCAATCCCCCGAGGGTCGCGGCCAGGGCCATGTACGGAGTCGGACCAGCCGGCGATGACCGGCGACGTGAAGTCGCTGGCCGGCGTACGGGTGCCCTGGAAGATCGTGTCCGTGATCTCCGTGCG
>JANNHP010000026.1:0-3046 GCA_031404455.1 Planctomycetia bacterium
CGCCGCCGCCGGACCGAACTTCCCGAGCGCGACCAGCGCCTCGTGCGCGACGCCCGCGTCGGCGTCCTTCACCGCGTTCGAGAGCGCGGACAGCGTGGCTGCGTCGGGCGCGCCTCCCTCGGCGAGGGCCGCGATCGCCCACAGCCGTTCATCCTTCACAGCCGAGTGAACCAGCGCAAGACCCGCGGTGCGCGCGCCCGGATCGTCGAGCCGGGCCAGCGCCCGCAGCGAGCGGACGCGGACGTTCGGGTCCGCGCTCCGCGTGCGCTCGACGAGGAGACACGAAACCGCTGCGAGCGCCGACGGCGCCCCGCGCAGTGCCTCAAGCGTGTAGTAGTGCCAGTCGTCCGCACCCAGTAACCGCGCCACCTGCTCGGCGGCGAGCACGTCGCCGGGCGCGCGCGAGACCAGGAGTTCCGCCGTCGCCTCGCCTCCGTACGGGACCGCCTCGATCGCGGCCGCGAGCGCGGCGTACAACTCGGGCGTCCGCACGTCGAGCAGTTCCGCCGTTCGGGTCGCTCCCTCGACGGAGGCTCCGGCGTCCCGCCGCACCGCCGCGACGATCGCTTCGACGACTTCCTCGTTGACGACGCCCAAGTCGCCTAGCGCCTGCAGCGCGGCAGAACGGCGGAAGTAGTCGTCGCCCCGCGCGAACTCGACCAGCGTCGGCCACGCGCTCTCCGCCGCGGGTCCGATGCAGCCGATCGCCTGGATCGCGCCGCAGCGATAGTCGGCGTGGACGGGTCGACGTTCCCCGCGCGCGCGGATGTAGGCGACGAGGTCTGGCAGCGCCGCGATCGCGCGCGGCCCGAGCGCAGCGAGCGCTGCGAGCGCCGCGTCCGAGTCGGGCCGCGACGTCAGGAGACGCGCAATCTCCGGCACCGCCCGTTCCGCCGCGGCGCCGCAGTGGCCGAGGAGATGCACCGAGTCGTCGTCGTCGAGACGCCGCAGCATCGCGTTGACGACGAGCGGCGCGCGGTCGCCGAAACCGCCGGACTCGCCGATCCACTCCAGCAACCACATCGGCTTCGAGGGGTACTTCGACTCCGCGGCGGACTCGAGGCGCGCGAGGACGTCCGGGATCGCCGCGTCACGTCGCTCGGCGAGGAGTCGGACGACCGCGTCGCCCTCCGTGAAGAGGTACTGCTCGTCGAAGAGCCACGCGAGGAGCGCCGGGACGGCCGCGTCCCCCGCCTCGCGCAGCGCGGCCTCGGCGGCCGCCTTCGTCGCGTCGTCCTCCGACCGGAGGTCCTCGATCCACTCTTCGATCGCGCGTCCGCGGACAAGCGTCGCGACGGCGACCTCCGACGCGCTCGCCTGCTTCGTCGGCGCGGCAGCGGGCGCGGGCTCTCGCGACGAGATCGTCTCCCGCCCCGCGACGTCGTCGCCGCACGCGGCCACCGCCGCGACGAGGACGAGCAGGGAGACGCGCCGCATGGCCGAAGACTAGCGGCGATCCGCACACCGCACGGTCACCGCGCGCGGAAGACGAAGTCGCGCGAGATGTCCGCGTCCCCGATCTCGAACTCCCCCGCCACGTGGTTCGCGAGTTCGTCGAATGCGATTCGGTACGTGCCGGGCGCGAGCCCGCGGATCGTGAAGGCGCCGTGCTCGTCGATCATCGGCGCCTTCGCGCGCAGACGGAGCCAGCCCGCGTCGTCGCGGACGAACACCCACGTCTCGGTGTCGGTCAGCGCGACGCCCGACGGTGTCTTCAGCGTGCCGCGGAACGTCGCGCCGGGGACGCAGTCGAGCTCGATCTTCAGTTCTGCGTGATCCGCGCCGAGTTCGATCGTCTTCGGCGACGGCGCGAGGTCCGCGGTCGTCGCCATGAACTCCCACTTCCCGGGCGCGAGGAGTTCGCGCGGCCGCATCGGGTCCGTGTGCGTCGGGACGCTGCGGTTGTCGCCGAAGAGAAGGCCGCGCCACGCGCCGCGGCCGTCCGCGGGGCGGACGAACACCTCGAAGAGGAGCCCCGGTCCCTCGGCGACGACGAACGTGCCGGGGATCGGCGTCAGCGCGACGTCGATCGCCGTCGCGCCGTCCTCCACCTCGACCGAGCGCTCGAGCGTCTCGAACCCCGGCGCCTCGAACCGCAGACGGTGCGTGCCGCGGGTCACGTTCCCGAACCGCGCCGCCGCCTTCGGCGCGCCGAACGCCGCGCCGAACACGCTCGGCTCGTACACGCAGGTTCCGAGTGTCCGATCGCCCTCGGCCTGCACACGGAACGGAAACGCGGACGACTCGGGCAGGTCGGCGTCGAACACCTTGCCCTCGAACGTGTCGGGCTTCCCGGCCGAACGAACCGAGAGCGTGACGTCCGCCGCCGGGAGGAAGTCGAAGTCGAACCGCTTCGTGTCGGAAGTGACGTCGACGAACATCCAGCGGCGCGGCTGATTCCAGATGTCCCAGCTCGACTGCTGGATCCACCAGACTTCGACGGCGTGACGTCCCGGCGAGAGCGCGGGCGTCTCGAACTCGGCGCCGGGAGCGCATTGGAACCTCGTGTCGAACTTCCCGTCGTCCGACTGGAAACTGATCGTCATTCGCTCCCCCTTCGTCTCGAACGCCGGACGGATGACGCCCCGCAGGTTCGTCGACGGCACGCGGAACTCGTGGCCGAGGTGGTCGGCGAAGACGTCGAACGCCTCCACGCGACGGCCTTGCATCCAGAGCATGTACTGGCCGGGCGGCACGCCGACGAAGCGGAAGCGCTCGCCCGGTTTGAGATCGACCGTGCGCCACGACCACGCGCAACCGCGCTGGGAGACGGGGTCGGTCACCATCCGCGCGAGTTCGAGGTGGACGGGGTCCTTGCCGTCGCCGACGAGCGTCCCCGCGACGACGAAGCCCTCCGCGACGGGGAGCGAGCCCTGGGCGACGTGCTCGGGCGCGCCGACCTGCGCCGACGGATCGGGGCGGCGCGAGACGATGAACTCGCGGGCGATGTTCGTGTCGCCCATCTCGAACCGTCCGAGCGGGAAGACGCCCGCGGCGTCGTAGGCGAGGAGGTAGCTGCCGGGCGCGAGGCCGGCGATCTGGAACT
>JANNHP010000027.1:0-15236 GCA_031404455.1 Planctomycetia bacterium
GACGAGCGCGTCGCGTGCGCCCGCTCCGACGAAGAACGGATTCGTCCCGTCCTCCCGCGCCGCGCCGAGTCCGACCGACGTCCACCCGCCGCCGTGGACGAAGACGAACGCATCGCCCGGCGCCGCGGCCTCCAGACGGAACGCGCCGTCCGCGCCGCTCATCGCGTTCGCGGCGGGGTCGAGGCGGCGACGGCCGATCGCGCGGACGACCGCGCCCTCGACGGCGCGTCCGTCCGCCGCCGCCGTGACGACGCGGCCGCCGATCGCCGCGAGGCGCGCGAGTTCCACGACGATCTCGTCCTCGCCGCCGTGATCCCACACGTGCTCCGTCGCGAAGCCGTCGGCTTCGAAGAACGCGCGTCCGTGCGCGAGTCCCGGAAGCTCGAAGCGTCCGTCCGCGCCCGACACGGCCTGCGTCCCGACGGTGCGTCCCTCGCCGCCCGTCCACGCGATCCACGAGACCCGCGCGCCCGGAACCGGCGCCTTCGTCTCCGCGTCGCGGACGAGACCGCGGCGGCGCGTCACCCCCTCGCCGAAGCGGACGACGAGGAGTTCGTCGCGCGGGAGCCTCACCGGCCCGACCGACACGACCTCCACGCCTGCGGCGACGACCACGTTCACCCGCGCCGCAGAGATGCCCGCGAAGACGAACGTCCCGTCCGGCGCGGCGTCGCTCCACGCGAGACGCGGGAACTCGTCGGGCGCGAAGCCGCGGTCGGTCACGACCTGCACGGCGACGCGCGCCGCGTGCGGCGCACCGTGCGCGCTCTCGGCGCGTCCGCGGAGCACGAAGCCCCGCGCCGGGAGGCGGATCGCGACGTGAGCCTCGCCGCGCGCCGCGAGCGTGACGCTCGCGGACGCAGCGCGGCCGTCCGCCGTCCGCGCGGCGACGCGCCAGTGTCCCGGTGCGAGCGGACCGCTGCGGAACCGCCCCGCCGCGTCGGTCGTCCCCCGCCACGCCGGCGCCGGAGCGCGCGCGGCCGCCGAGAACACTTCGAGCCACGCGGCGGGCCGGGGATTCGGCGGCGGCGGTTCGTCGCCGAGGCGCACGCATTCGACGGCGACCTCCTGCGCGGCGTGGTCCGCATCGAACACGGTGCCCTCGATCGCCGAGGCGCCGCGCTTCGCCGCGGACGTCGAAGCCGCTGGGTGCGCGTTCGACACCGTCGGCGGCGCGCCGCCCGCGACGGCATGATCGAACCCGGCCGCGGGCATCTCCGACGGCTCGCCGACGGGGTCCCGCGCCGTGACGAAGACGAACGCCCCGATCCCCAGGGCGGCCGCGGCGACGAGGAACGCGCTGCGTCTCATGCTCCGCGGCAGATCCTACCGTCCCTCTGCCGCGCCGAAAGGCGCGCCGTGCGACGCTCGCACTGCATGCACCGAAGCCGACGCTCGCGGCGACGGCGCGCGATCAGACGCGGTCGTCCTCCGCGATACTGAACGCCCGCGCCTCGCGGGCGTTCAAGGCAGGAACTTCTTCACGTTCGCCAGCTTCTCCGGGAGGTAGACGTCGTGGACGTAGTCGAGGCCGTGGGCCGCGAACGCCTGCTGCTCGGCGCGGGTGCCCATGTCGATCAACTGGTTGATCGCGCGTTCCCACGGCTTGTGCGTGGAGAAGAACGGGTCGTTCTTGATCGCGTCCTTGCCGCGCTTGATGTCGACCTCCTGGAGGGCGTGCGTCGGCAGCTTGTAGTCGATGATGTCCTGCGGCGTGACGCCGAGGAACGTGGCTCCCGGCACGCAGAAGAACCGGTTGATGTGCGCCGCGTTGCCCGAGCCGACCTTCAGCGTGCGGTAGATGTTCGCGAAGCCGTAGGGGTCGCAGTCGGTGAAGGCGTACACGGGGATGCCGACCTGGTCCGAGAGCTTCCTGACGAAGCGGCGGCAGGCGCGCGACGGCACGCCCGTCATCGAGATCAGGATGCACTTGTACTTCTTCCAGAACTTGGCGCGGTGCAGGCGGTCGAACGTTCCGCCGGTCTCGATGCACAGGATGAACTTCGCGGACGTCTCGAAGCGCAGGTGCTCGACGTCGGTCGGGATCGAGTAGCTCCCCGACCCGAACGCCGTGCAGTCGATGAGGACCTCCGCGCCGGTCTCGGTGTCCTTGTCGATGACCGTGAGATCGCCCGCGACGGAGCCGCCGTGCTCCTCCGCGATGAACCGGAGCTGCTCGCGCGTGACTCCGCGCGCCGCGAACATCGCCTCGATGTCGTCGAGCACGGTGTCCGACTCGGGCTGGTCGTCGAAGCGCGCCTCGGCCCAGTTCTTCGAGATGTAGTAAGCCTCTCGTTTCGTCGAGCGCCGGTCCGTCCGGATCTGCGAGCGGGCGAACTCCATGAGCAGCAGCGTCTGCGCGAAGCTCTTCGCGGTGTTCACCGTGAGCGTGCGCTCGCTCGTCGCGTCGCCGATCTGGAGGTAGCCGACGTCGGTGTCGTAGCTCACGTTGCCGAGCGAGCGGACGGGGAACGAGAGCGAAGGCTTGTCGCCGCCCTTGATGCGGCGGTGGACCTCGCCGGCCATCTCCTCGATCGAGGTGATCGTGACGGCGTCGAGCTCGGCGCGCGACGCGGGCGCCGACCGCTTCTTCGAGGGTTTCATCAGACGCTCCGCCGGTTGAGGACCTCGGTCAGCTTCGCCGTGGTGCGGTCGCGCTCCTTGTCGTCGAACTCGAGGATCTTCTGGAGCGCCTCCGAGATCTTGGGGATGTACTTCGCGATGTAGTCGCGCTTCTTCAGTTCGTCGGCCACGCGGCGGCTCTTGTTGACGTGCTCCTTCAGCATGCGTCCGAGCTGCATCAGCGCGAACCGGAGCTCCTCCTGGATCTCGTCGTAGTGCGCGACGGCCTCCTTCGACTCGCTCGTGAACGGCACCCACACCGAGGCGAGGTGGACGACGAGGAGGAGCGGCCCGGTCGGGAGCGAGCCGCGCGGCTGGTCGAGGCCGTACTTCTTCCACGGAACTGCCTGCACCGCCTTCGTGATGACGCAGGCGCCCTGCTGGTAGAGGAGAGGCACGCGGTTGGCGAAGCGCAGCAGGTTCGCGGGCTGGTCCGCGGGGATGCCGCCGCCGTACGCGAGCGCCACCTCCACCTGGAACGGGTTCCCGCGGTAGACCTCGGGCGCGCGCGTGACGGCGCGGATGAAGGCGTCGGGGTACTCGCGCGCGAGCGAATCGATGAGGAGTCCTTCGCCGATCGGGCTGATGCAGTCCGTCGGCGGGTTCATGAGCTTCACCTTGCCGAGCGCCACGTGCAGCGCCGCGGCTTCGTCGCGGGCGACGCGGGCGACCCACGTCTGGCGGTTGAGCCCGGCGAGCGTGCAGATCTCGTCGCTCGCCTTCTTCGACACGCGCGAGAACTCGTTCTCGAGGAAGGCGCCGAGCTGCCGGTTCTGCGTGGTCTTCAGCATCTGGAGCAGCATGCCGAGCTCCACGCCCTTCGGGTGCGGCATCACCTCGCGCGCCTCGACCGGCAGCGACTTCGTGGCGCGGTCGAAGCGCATCTCGTTGCCGTCGAGGTCGCGGTAGACGAGCGTGACGTGCGGATTGGCGAGCGCCGTGGCCCGCAGGTACGTGTCGACCGAGCGCTGGCCCTTCTGGTACTTCGCCTCGAGCTCGATCTCGACGAGCGTCCCGGTGCCCTTGCCCTCCCAGTCCTGCTCGTGGTGCTCGCGGATCTCCGGCTGATTGCGCTGGAGGTCGAGCGTCACCTCCATGTAGTGGGCCTTCTTCCGCGGATGCGTCTTCGACGTGATCCGGACCGGCTTCCCGGTCGTGAGCTGTCCGTACATGCCCGCCGCGGAGATGCCGATCCCCTGCTGGCCGCGCTGCTGCTTCAGCCGGTGGAACTTCGACCCGTAGAGGAGCTTGCCGAAGACCTTGCCGATGTTCGCCTCGACGATGCCCGGCCCGTTGTCCTCGATGGAGACGATCAGCCGCTCGGGCGGGTCGGTGACCTTCCTGCCCGACGACTTCTTCGCCTTGCGCGCCTCGTCGGCGGCCGCCGCGTCCTCCTCGTCCTGCGCGATCTCCTCCTGGAAGAGGTTGCGCTGGAAGAGGCCGGCGGGAATCTCGCCGGGCGTCGCGGCCGAAGCCGTCCGCGTCGGGACGGACTGGCCGGCCGCGGCGGAGACGGCGTCGCCGGAGACGGTCTGCGTGGCGGGCGCGCGGGCCTCTCCGGCGCGGCGGATCTCGACCCGGATCTCGGGCAGGATGCCCGCCTCCTCGCACGCGTCGAGCGCGTTGTCCACGCCCTCTTTCACCGTCGTGAGGAGCGCGCGCAGCGGTCCGTCGAAGCCGAGCAGGTGCCGGTTCTTCGAGAAGAACTCCGACACGCTGATGTCGCGCTGTTCGCCGGCCATGTCGTCGGCGGTGCGCAGGCTTCTGGCTTTGGCCACCATGGATCCTCCGGCGCGCGGCGCCTCGCCACGCAGGTCAGGACGTATAGCAGCACCCGAGGACGCCCCGGATGGAAGACGCGACCGGTGGTGGCCGCATCGCAGCCGGGCCCAACCGGTTCGGCCGGGCCTGCACTTCCGGGGAAATCGTGTCGGGTGCGACCGCGGTCTCCGGTCATGAAGGGGATGACCCACTCCGACGCGTCCCGGAACGTGCTCGCTCGCAGGCTCGCCCTCACCGCGGCGATCGTCCTCGTCGCCCTGACCGGACGCCCCGTCCGCGCGGCGGCGGTCCTCACCGTGATGAACGGTTCGGACTCCGTGGCCTCGCCCGCCCCGGGCTCGCTCCGGGCCGTCCTCGCCGCCGCCCAGCCAGGCGACACGGTCCGGTTCGCGCAGAACTTCTCGATCACGTTCGACCCGACGACGCCCCACTCGAGCATCGACCTCGGGCGCGCACTCACCGGACTCACCATCGAGGGCCCCGCGGAACTGCGCGGCGGCGTGCTGATCGTCCGCGGGAACGGAGCCACGATCACCGGGATGCGCTTCGCCGATTTCAAGGTGTTCGCCGGGTCGTCCGCCAACTTCGACGACGGCGTCCTCACCGACGGCTTCGTCTTGCGCGGCAACACGCTCGTCGGCGACGCGGAGTTCGGCCTCGTGCTCACGCGCAACGCCGTCGTCGAGAACAACACGTTCGACGTCCGCGCGCCGAAGGGCGACAACGTGGTCAGCGACTTCGCGAGCGAGAACTCCCGCTGGGCCGGGAACACCTGGACCGCGACGTCGACCGGCGGCTTCCACGAGTCCGAGTGCCGCGGCTTCATCTTCGAAGGCGCGAACAGCGTCGTCGGCGACGCCATCTTCCAGACGCGCTCGGGGCGCATCTCCGGGAACACGGTCACGGGCAACCTGCGCGCCTATCACTCCGACTTCGCGATCGACGGCACGCTGACGATCGAGAAGAACACGTGCGCCACGCTCGGCGCGTCGCGGCCCGGCGTCGAGGTCTTCGAAAACGTCGTCACCGGCGTCACCTCCGGGTCGGGCAAGCCGAAGCCCTTCCCCATCACGGTGACGAGTCCGACCGGCGCGGTGAAGCCGGGCGCGGTCCGCGAGAAGCGGGCGTCGCCCTTCTCCGTGACGATGGCGCAGGTGACGGGCGACACGGGGTTCGTCCGCGTGCGCGGGAACAAGGTCACCGCCACCGACGGCTGGCTCGTGGGCGCGATGATCGGCGCGACGGCGCTCGCGACGGAGTGTCTCGTCGAGGCGAACGAGATCGAGGGCGGCACCAACCGGGGCCTGCAGATCACGACGGCGAAGTCGGCGGTCGTGAAGCTCAACACGGTCACGTCCGGGGGGAAGCTCGGCGCCCTCGCGATCCTCGGAGAGGCGCCGGACGGACTCACCATCGACGAGAACACGATCGACGGCGGCGCGGGACCGGGCATCGCGATCGCGAAGGGCGCGGGGACGGCGACGCTGACGAAGAACACCGTGAGCGGATGCCGTGCCGCGGCACTCGACGTCACGGGGCGCCGGATCGTCTCCGAGGACGGCACGTACACGGACTGCGGCTCCGGCGTGCTCGTCGGCAAGAAGACGGGCGCAGTCGTCCGCGGCGGGTCGATCACCGGCAACCGCGGCACCGGGCTCTACGCCGACATCGGGTCGACGGTCGAGATCGTCCGCACGTCGTTCTCCGGCAACGGCGGCGCGGGAATCGATCTTGCACCCGGCGGCGTCACGTCGAACTCGAAGCGCAGGAAGGCGAACGGCAACGTCCCCTTCCCCGACAACCTCACTTACGACGACGCGACCGGCCGCGTGATCGGCAAGGCGGAACCGCTCGCGCGCATCGACGCGTTCGGCGTCGAGACCGGTTCGCGCGCGGGCAACCCGAAGAACGGCGAAGGCGTCACCTGGCTCGGCGAGACGTTCGCCGGCGCGAACGGCGACTTCGCGTTCCCGCCGACGGGCCGCGTCGCGTGCCCGCCGTCGAAGAGGATCACGTTCACCGCGACGCGCCTCGTCCCCGGGGCGGTGCCCGCCAACGTCACTTCGGAGTTCTCCGACGACGTCGTCTGCGGCGTGTCGTCGCCCCTCCTGCTCGTGGACCGGGCCGTGGACGGCACGGCGGGCAACCTCTCCACGAGTTCCGGCGTGCTCGGCGCCCGCTACTCGACGATTTCGGAAGACGGCCGCTTCGTCGTCTTCACGTCGCGGGCGACGAACCTCGTCCCGGACGACACGAACGGCGTCATCGACGTGTTCGTCCGCGACACGACGCTCGGGACCACGACCCGGGTGAACCGCACGCCCGCGGGCGGCGAGGTCGTCTACGAGTTCTCGCCGCAACCCGACGCGGGATCCGCGCCGTCGATCAGCGCCGACGGCCGGTTCGTCTGCTACACGAGCCGGGCCGAGGGGTCGTTCCGCCCGGGCACGTGGTACTTCAACGATCCGGGCGTGATCCTCTACGACACGCAGACGGGCACGAACACGATCGTCGCGAGCCCGGAGCAGCTCCCGGACCCCCTCCCGAGCGGCTCGCACTCCTACGGCGGCGTGTACTACGCGTCCATGAGCGGCGACGCCAGCGCCGTCATCTTCACGGCGCGCGGCGAGGACTACGTGACGGGCGACGCCGGCGACGACAACGACGCGTTCGTGTGGACGCGCGCGACCGGCGCGTACGAGCGCGTCAGCGTCCCGACTGGCGGCGGCGACGTGACCAACGGGTGGCAGGAGTCGAACCTGACGACGCCGCGGCTCAGCCACGACGCGCGGTTCGCGGTGTTCGCCTCCACCGCCGTCCTCTCCGGGACGACGATCCCCTACGCCATGAGGCCCTGGATCCGGGACCGCCAGAGCGGGACGACGGAAGCGGTCTGCGTCGACTCGGCGGGCGCGATCCGCTCGGGCTACGACCCGTGGTCGAGCGACGACGGACGCTTCGTCGTCTTCTACTCGACCGAGTCGCTCGTCCCCGCCGACACGAACGCGTTCGCCGACGTGTACCTGCGCGACCGTCAGACGGGCACGACGTCGCTGGTCAGCGCGAAGGCCGACGGCACGGTCTTCTACGGCGACTCGCTCGACCCCACGATCTCGGGCGACGGCCGCTTCATCGCGTTCAGGAACTTCGGCGACATCTGGCTCCTCGACCGCGACGACGGGACGAAGGAGATCGTCTCCGGCAGCCCGACGGTGAGGCCGACCAGCGGCTGTCACCAGCCCCGCATCTCGCGGACGGGCCAGTTCGTCCAGTTCGAGACCGACGCGACGAACCTCGCCGACCTCGGCGGGCAGTCGTTCGTCCGGCACACGTACCTGCGGGACCTCGCCGCGACCGGCGACTGACCGCGACGCAGGTCGCGCCCGCGGCGCCCTCGCCCCGAAGTCGGCTCCGCGCGGCGGGCGGCGCTCGTATCCTCTGCCGTCCCAAGGACACGGAGGCCCCGATGCGCACGCCGCGAACCGCCTGGATGCTCGGACTCGTCGCCCTCGTCGCCGCGTGCGGAGAACCGACGGCCGCGCCGCCCGCCGCGGGCGCCCCGCCGGTCGCCGCCGGGAAGGAGCCCACGAAGGAAACCGTCTACGGCGCGCCGCTCGCGACCGCCGAGACGCTGAGCGTCGCGGACGTCGTGAAGCGCGGGGGCGAACTGAACGGCAAGCAGGTCCGCGTGGAGGGCACGATCTCCGACGTCTGCGCGAAGCGCGGGTGCTGGATCAAGATCGCGGACGAGACCGGTCCCGCCGAGATGACCTTCAAGGTCGAGGACGGCGTGATGGTCTTCCCCATGGACGCGAAGGGGAAGTGGGTCGTCGCAGACGGCGAGGTCCGGCGGACCGAACTCACGCTCGAACAGACGCGGAGGCGCCTCGAAGCGGAGGCGAAGGAAACGGGCAAGCCGTTCGATCCGGCGTCGGTGACGGAGGGCGGCGTCTCCGTCCGGCTGAACGGAATCGGCGCCACGGTCCGCGACCGGAAGTAGCGCCGATGAACGTCCGCGGCTGGATCCGCACGCTCCACCGCGACGTCGGCTACTTCGTCTCCGGCCTCGTGCTCGTGTTCGCGGTGAGCGGCGTCGCCGTGAACCACGTGGACTCGTGGAACCCGAGCTACGCGCAGACGACGACGACGCTCGCGATCGGCCCGCTCGCGGCGACGGACCTCGACGGCATGGAGCGCGAGGTCGTGGCGCGCGCCGCGCTCGATCCGGCCGAGGTGCGCGGGCGGCGCCGCGCGTCGGAGACGTCGTTCCAGGTGTTCCTCGTCGAGGGCGGCGAGGTCGTCGTCGATCCGAGGACCGGCGCGGGAACACTGCTGCGCGTCCGCCGCCGCACGTTCCTCTTCGAGACGAACGTCCTGCACCTCAATCATCTGAAGGGCGCGTGGACGTTCGTCTCGGACGCGTTCGCGGTGCTGCTCGCGGGGCTCGCGATCTCGGGCCTCTTCATGCTGAAGGGCGAAAAGGGGCTCGCAGGGCGCGGCAAGTGGTTCGTCGCGGGCGGGCTCGTCGTGCCCGTCGCGTTCGTCATCCACTACTACGCATCTCGCTAGGATTCCGGCCGAGTAACGACCTCGGCCGGAATCCTAGTTAGACGACTCAGGCTACGAAGGCCGACGGCGTCCACCGCCGCGCTTCGCCGCGAAGCTCTCGGCCTGCATCTCGAAGCCGACGCGATCGACGTGCGCGAGGTGACGCGCGAACGCCTCGGGGAGTCCGGCGCGGCGGGCGACGCCGACGGGGTCGGCGAGGAAGGCGGCGCGCAGAGATGCGTCCGTGTAGACGCGGGCGAGGAACGACTCGATCGTCATGCGGGCACCTCTACGGTCGCGCGACCGAGGGCGAGCGCCGAACGGGCTCGATCGAGTTGACGGAGGAGCGGCACGACGCCGGGCCATGCGTCATCGCGTTCGAGGATCACCGTAACGGGCCCGGGCGATGCGGCGCCGAGAGCGCGCAGCGCGCCGAACACGGCGTCGGGCACATCGTGGAGGTGGTCGTCGAGGAGACGGCGATCCGACTCCGGACCGATCCATCGTCCGCCGGCGAGATGGACCTCCGCCACGCTTGCGGCACCGACGCGCCCCACGAATTCCTCGGCGCCGACTCCGAAGTTGACGCAATTGGCGTGAAGGTTGTGCAGGTCGAGGAGGAGACGGCAGCCCGTCGCGTCGAGGATCGCGCTCGTCCACTCGGCCTCGTCCATCGTGCTCGCGGGCGGGTCGACCAGCGTCGCCACGTTCTCGACGAGCGGCCGCGACCCGACCGTCCGTTCGGCGCGGCGGAGGTTGGCGACGGTGCCGTCGATCGTCTCGGGGCGCCGCGACGGCGCGGCGAGGTGTCCGATCTCCACGCCGCCGCCGCGGACGAACGCGAGGTGCTCGGACCACGCCTCGGGCTCGACGACGCCGACGAGGCGCGCGAACGCGTCGAGACGCGTCTGCGCGACCGGTTCCGTCGACGCGAGACCCATCCCGACGCCGTGGAGACGGACCGGGACCTGCGCCGCGAGCGTGCGCAGCGCGCGGATCTCGGAGCGCGAACGTCCGAGCCAGTCGTCCGCGATGACCTCCAGCACGTCGATCTCGTCGAGCTGCGCGAGGAGGTCCGCCGCGTGGTGCGGTCGCCAGAGCAGGCCGAACCGGTCCGTCACGATCCGCATCCTCCGCATCCGCCTCCCCCGCCGCAACCGCCGCCGCAGGAACTGCCGCCGCCGCACGACGTCGTCGACGTGGCGCCGCAACCGCTCGACGGCGACCCGCCCTGCGTCGGCCAGAGGGACTTGCGGTAGTCCGCCGCGGCCGCGGGGAGCATCGCCGGCCCGTAGACCGCCGCGAGGAGTGCGACGTTCACCGACCAGTCCTCGGAGCCCTTCGCCGACGGCACCGCGCAACGCTTGCGCAGCGGCGCGAGCAGCGTCTTCAGATCGGCGAGGAGACGGGCCCCCTTCGAGGTGATGCGCCGGAACGGGATGAGGAACGCGCCGAGCCCCGCGAACACCGCGAACATGAACAGGAACCCGACGTTGCTCCGTCCCCGATCGATCGCGACGACGATCTTCGTGATCGCGACGCCGAGGAGGACCGCCTCCATGGCGAGGAAGACGAGGCCGCGCCGCTTCTGCGTCGCGGCGTCGGCGAGGAGTCCCTTCGCCTTCAGGTCGGCCTCCATCCTGTCGAGTTCGCTCCGGACGCGCGGACTCGCCGCGGCGCTCCGCGTCGAGTGCGAGTCCTCGTACTGCTCGACGAGCGCCGCCTCGAGGCCCGGCGCGCCGCGCGCGTCCGGCACCGCCTTCGCCTGCGAGCCCTCGATCGTGAGCACGCCGCGCTCCGCGAGCGCCAGCATCGCGGTGGCCACCGCCTCGTCGCGGCCGCCGCGAAGCATCGCGAGCGCGTACGGATCGGAGATGCGCGGCGGGTCGCCGTCCGGGTCGAGGACGATCCGCGCGATCCAGCCCGCGCCGAAGACGACGACCACGAGAACCGCGTAGAAGACGAGGAACTCGGGGCCCTTCAGGTCGAACGGGTTCACGGCGCGAGTCCCCGGACCGCCGACGCGAGCCGTCCGGAGAGCGAGATGAGGCTCAGCAAGGCCGCGCGCGCCTCCGCGGGCGGCACGTCGCCGCCCTCCCGCACGACCGAGAGCGTCGCGACGGACGCGGCGTCCGCGGCGTCGCCGAGGTCCTTCGCGGCGCGCGCGAGCGCCTCGCGCGGCGGGAGCGACGTGCCGTCGTGGAGCGAGAGCCACTCGGCGGCCGCCGCTCGCACGGCGGACGTGAACTCGGCGAGCACGGCGGCGTGTCCCTCGTCGCCGACGGTCGCGAACCGCTCGCGCAGGCGCATCGTCACGTTGAGCAGCACTCGGCGAAGCGACGCGATCCGCGCGGCGCGCGAGGCGCCCGATCCCGTGAACGGATCGTCGCCGAGGAGCACACGGTGGCGCCGCAGGACGTCGCCGAACTTCACGGAGAAGAGCTCCGTCGCTGCGGGGATCTCGTCCTCGAGCACGAACGTGGGACGAAGATCGACGGCGGCGCGCGCGAGGCGGAGTTCATCGCGCAGACGCTCCGCGCGCGCCGGATCGAACGATCGCAGCACGAGCAGCACGTTCACATCGGAGACCGGCCGCAGCCGGTCCTCGGCGGCGCTGCCGAAGAGGACGACCGACCGCAGCGTCTCACCGAACGCCGCCTGCGCCGCGTCGGTGAACGACCTGAGCGCCAGGTCCACGTGCCCGTCCATGGCTCGCCTCCCGGGACGCAAGCTAGCGTCCCACGGCGACGGGCTACTGAATCGGCGTCGCGTGCGTGAGAACGAGCCGGGCGCCCGCCTTCAGGTCCTCGGGTGCCCCCGGATCGTCGATGCAGTCCTTCACCGTGCAGAGCACGGCGATGTCGGTCGCCACCTCGCGCGCGTGCTCGGGGGCGAGGCCCACGAGGGCGTCGCGGACGAGCGCGAGGCGCACCGCGGCCTCCCGGACGTGCGGGAGCAGGCGGTCGATGACGAGCACGCGCGACGGGCCGTCGTCGAGCCTCAAGAGGCGCAGGAGCGACGCGCGCCCCTCCCAGTGGGCGAGGTTCGAGAGCGCCGTCGCCGCGTGGAGCGTGAAGGCGGGGTGCTGCGCGAGCGTCTCCAGCACCTCCGCGTCGTCCTTCGTCCCCGCCGCGCCAAGCACAGCCGCCGCGAGTTCGACGGTGCCCGCCTGCCGAGTTCCCGCGAGCGCGATCCGCGCCGAGTCGCGGAGTCCGCGGCGCGAGTGCGCGCCGACGAACGGCACCCAGCCGCCCGCGGTCAGTTGCGTGAGCGCCGCGTCGAGGGTCTCCGGATCGTGACGCGCGCCCGCCTCGTCCCACACGGCCACGACGCGGTCGTCGTCCCCGGGCGCGAGAGCCATCGCAGTGCGGATGCGCTCCGCGACGACCTTCGCGTCGGGGGCACCGCGTTCGTCGGCGGGAACGGCTGCGGCGGCGCCGTCGCGGCGGACGAGGTCGAGCAGGCTCTCCGGGATCGCGTTCATGCGGCGGCCGCCTTCGGGAAATCGGGGGCGATGCGGCTGTCGAGGACCACCGCGGCGACGACGAGCGCCGGGAGGAACAGCACGCCCGCGCACGGGACGAGGAGCAGGAGTCCGGCGCCGACTCCCAGGCCGAGGCAGGCGCCGAGGTTCCGTCCGATGAACGAGAGCCGCGCGCCGAGGAGCACGCCCCGCGCCGACTGCGCGATGTCGAGGAGGTCGAGGCCGAGCGTGCCCATCATCACGACCGCGAACAGCACGGCACCGGCGAACGGGATGAGGAGGAGCGGCAGCGCGACGAGCGTCACGACGCAGCGCGCGAGGAACACGAGGAACGCCTCGAGGAGCGGGCGCAGGACCCACCGGACGAGCGGCGAGCCGGGCGCCGCCGGCGAAGGCCGGCCGATCAGTCCCGCGACGGTGCGGTCCGCCAGGAGGCAGAGGAGCGGCGCCGCAATGAGCCTGACGAAGAATGCGAACAGGAAGTAGCTGACGAAGAGATACGCAAACCAGAACGCGGTCGAGAACGCCGGCGTCGCTGCCGAAAAACCGCCGGTCCTCCCATCGACCCACAATTCCACTGCATCGACGAGTGCACCGTGGCCGTACCACGCGATCCCGACCAGCAGCACGAACGTGAGGACTACCGGGAGCAGCGACCAGCCCCAGAGCGCCGGCGTGGTCACCAGGCGTCCGATTCCGCGGAACACGCACGCGATGCCGGCGGCGAACCCCATCAGTCCCAGCGGAACGGGTGGTCGGGCGGCTCGTCGCCGTCCTTCGGCGTCTCGGCGAGTCCCTTCTCGAACTTCTCGCGGAGGCGGTCCTTCTCCTTCGCCTGCTCCTCCTGGATCTTCCCGAAGAGGTCTCGGTCGAGTTTCCGTCCGAGCGGCGCGTCGAGCGGGTTCGCGGCGGGCGAGGCCTTCTCGATGACGATCGACTTCCCGTCCACCTTGAAGCGGACGAACATCTTCGCGCCGAGACCGGCCTCGGCGAGGTACTCGCGCGGCACCGTCAACTCGCCGTGATCGCCGATCTTGAACGTGCGCGGGTCCTTCGGCGGAATGGTCATGACGTCTTCGCGTACCCGTTCGCGGCGAGCCAGACGTCCACCGCCGCGACGAACGAGTTCGCGGCGGTCGTCGCGTCGGCCGCGGCGTCGTGGCCGATGGCGCGCAGCGGTTGGTCGTCGGCGAGGGCGCGCAATTCGACGAGACGATCCGCCGCCGCGTGCTGCTCCGCCGGGAGCTGACCGTTCTGGAGGAAGTGCAGCGTGCACATGCGGTGGACGGCGCGGACGTCGGGCGGACTGCGCTTCTCGACGGCGAGGAGTGCGCGCTCCGCGTGGACGCACGCCTGGTGCGCGCGGCTCACGCAGTCGGCGGCGAGCCCCGCGTCGCGCAGCATCTCGGCCGCCCGCAGCGACTCCCGCGCCCGCGCGAGGTGCGGCGCGACGTCGATCTTGTCCTCGGCGGTGACGGACTGGTAGGTGGCCATGGGCGGGAGGATAGCGGGCGGAGCCGCGTCCGCGCAGGTCGCGGCGGCGGGTGGCGCGACCGGCGAACTCGGCTACCCTCCCGCGATGACCAACTCACCCTCGGTGCCGAAGGAGTTCCTCGTCTTCCTGCGCGACCTCGCCGCGCACAACGACAAGGCGTGGTTCGCCGCGCAGAAGGCGCGCTGCGAGCGCGACGTCGTCGAGCCCGCGCGGGCGCTCGTCCGTCACCTGACGGCGGAACTCGGCGACACGTTCCCGCACATCACCGGCAGCGACGCGAAGGTCGGCGGGTCGCTGACGCGCCTCCACCGCGACACGCGCTTCGGCAAGGACAAGAGCCCGTACCACACGCACGTCGGGATGCACTTCTGGCACTCCTCCGGGAAGAAGATGGAGGCGCCGGGCTTCTTCCTCCGCATCGACGCGAAGGAGGTGCTCGTCGCGACGGGCATGCACCAGCCCGAGCCCGAACCGCTCGGGAAGATCCGCGCGGCGATCGACCGCGACCGAAAAAGCTGGGAGCGCGCGTCCCGGAACCCGGCGTTCGTGAAGAGCTGGGGCGGTCTCGAGGGCGAGAGCCTGAAGCGCGTCCCCGCGCCGTGGCCGGCGGATCACCCCTTCGCCGACGACCTGCGCCGCAAGGACTTCACCGCGTTCGCGCGCCTGCCGGCGGCGGACGCGTTGAGGCCCAAGTTCGCCGCCGACCTCGTCGCGCGGTGGGAGGCGTCGCGGCCGCTGATGAAGTTCCTGTGCGGGGCGGTGGGGTTGCCGTTCTGAGGGGGCGCGGCAACGCGGGACACGGGTCTTCAAGCCGCAAGATGTAGCCGAGCCGTCGTAGGGGCGGGTTTGAAACCCGCCCCTACGGGCGCCCCATCCGACCTGCGGCGACTTGGGGCCGCGCCCCGCCGCGTTCACTCTTCGGCAATCGCCTCCCGCAACGCGAACCGCGACGCCGCGCGCGCGGGGACGAAGCCGGCGACGGCGCTCGTCGCGACGCCGAGGAGCGCGGTGATCGCCGCGAGCGTCCACGGGAATCGCATCGGGAAGATCCATCCGGTGTCGGCCGGGAGCACGCGGTGGATCGCGAGCCACTCGACCATTGCGCCGCCGACGAGGCCGCAGATCGCGCCGATGACGCCGAGCCCCGCGGCTTCGAGGACGATCGAACGCGTCACCTGCGAGCGCGTCGCGCCGATGGCGCGGAGGAGCCCGAGTTCGCGGCGGCGCAGCACGACGGCGATCCACATCGCATTGACCACGCCGAGGAACGCGACAGAGAGCGCTGCGGCGATCTGCGCGTACGAG